>NZ_JBEZDL010000019.1:0-244323 GCF_040648295.1 Amycolatopsis sp. NPDC049159 | reverse complement strand
GCACCGAGCTGGGCATCAGCCCGAAACGGACCCGGCCTTACCGGCCACAGACCAACGGCAAGATCGAACGCTTCCACCGGACTCTGGCCGAGGGGCGGGCCTACGCACGCTTCTACCCGTCCGATGCCCTGCGCCGGGCGGCGTTACCGGGCTGGATGCACTTCTACAATCATCATCGACCCCACAGCTCAACCGGCGGCAAGCCGCCGGTCACCCGGCTGACCAACCTCCCCGGACATCACAACTAGCGGAGCCGGTGCGCCCCTCGATCGCGCACCGGCTCCAGGGGCTTCAGTTGCAGCAGCCCTCCGGCTGGGCCGTCACGCCGGTCCCGGCGTCCGGTGTGCAGCACGTCGCCGGGGTGACCAGCGCGGCGCTGTCGGTGCCGAACGTCGTCGAGTCGCCCTTCACCGTGTAGACCTCCCACGGCTCCTTGCCCGGTCCGTGGACCCACACCTTGTCCTGCACCGCGTAGCAGCACGTGGTGTCGTCCTCGGTGAGTGTCTCGAGGCCTTCGCCGGTCAGCCGCTGGGTGGCCGCGTTGACCTGGTCGGTCGAGGAGACCTCGACGCCGAGGTGGTCCATGACCGTTTCCTGGCCTGGTTCGCCCTCCAACAGCACCAGCTTCAGTGCGGGCTCCTCGATCGCGAAGTTCGCGTAGCCCGGCCGGAGCTTCGCCGGCTCGGTGCCGAACAGCTTCGAGTAGAAGTCGATCGACCCCGCCAAGTCGCCGACCCGCAGTGCCAGTTGCACCCTGGACATCGTCGCTACCTCCTTGGATAGATGACAGTCTAAGTAGATTGCACTCTATATGTAAGTCTGTCAATATAGAGGGATGTCGAAGCAACTGCCGCTCGTTGCGATGGACGCCTGCTGCGCGCCCCTGGCCCGGGAGCCGCTGACGCAGGACCAGGCGATTGAGCTGTCGCACCTGTTCAAGGCGATGGCCGACCCGGTGCGGCTGCGGCTGCTCTCGCTGATCGCCTCCCACGCCGGCGGCGAAGCGTGCGTCTGCGACCTCACTGAAGCCTTCGACCTGACCGGTCCGACCATCTCCCACCACCTCAAGGTGCTGCGCGAGTCCGGGCTGATCACCGGGGACCGGCGCGGCACCTGGATCTACTACCGCGTGCACCCCGAGGTGCTGGCGCGGTTGTCGACGGTGCTCACCACCACCGGCGAAACGGTCACCGCGTGACGACGCTCGAAGCACCGCCGCGCCTGTCCACCCTGGACAAGTTCCTGCCGGTCTGGATCGCGGCCGCGATGGTCGCGGGGCTGCTGGCCGGGCGCTGGGTCCCCGGCCTGAACTCCGCGCTGTCCGCGGTGCAGGTCGACGGCATCTCGCTGCCGATCGCGCTCGGGCTGCTGGTGATGATGTACCCGGTGCTGGCGAAGGTCCGCTACGACCGGTTCGGCACGGTCACCCGCGACCGGCGGCTGCTGTGGCCCTCGCTGGTGCTGAACTGGGTCGTCGGCCCGGCGCTGATGTTCGCCCTCGCCTGGTTGCTGCTGCCGGACCTGCCCGAGTACCGGACCGGCCTGATCATCGTCGGTCTCGCCCGCTGCATCGCCATGGTGATCATCTGGAACGACCTCGCCTGCGGCGACCGGGAAGCCGCCGCGGTGCTGGTCGCGCTGAACTCGGTGTTCCAGGTCATCGCGTTCGGCCTGCTGGGGTGGTTCTACCTGTCGGTTCTGCCTGGCTGGCTCGGCCTCCCGCAAGCCGACCTCGCGGTGTCCGGGTGGCAGATCGCCAAAAGCGTGCTGATTTTTCTCGGCATCCCGCTGGTCGCCGGCTACCTCAGCCGCCGCGTCGGCGAACGTGCCAAAGGTCGTGACTGGTACGAGAGCACCTTCCTGCCGAAGGTCGGGCCGGTCGCGCTGTACGGGCTGCTGTTCACCATCGTCGTCCTCTTCGCCTTGCAGGGCGAGCAGATCACCAGCCGCCCGCTCGACGTCGCGCGCATCGCGGTTCCGCTGCTGGTCTACTTCGGACTGATGTGGGCCGGGTCCTACGCGCTGGGCAAAGCCGTGGGGCTGAACTACGAGCGGACCACCACGCTGGCGTTCACCGCCGCGGGCAACAACTTCGAACTCGCCATCGCCGTGGCCATCGCGACCTTCGGGGCCGCGAGCGGGCAGGCGCTCGCCGGGGTCGTCGGCCCGCTGATCGAAGTTCCCGTGCTCGTCGCCCTCGTGTACGTCTCCCTCGCGCTGCGGCGCCGCTTCGCGAGGAGCCCTCGGTGACACGGACCTGGATGTGGCTGACCCGGCACCGCCAAGTGGCCGGTGCGCTTGCCGGCGTGGTCTGGGTGCCGGCGCTGTGGCCGTTCACCGGCCTGGCCGTCGCGGCGGTGTGCGGCCTCGTCTTCGCCGCGATCATCGCGACGATGCTGCCCGTTCCGCACGTCGAAGGGGAGAACACCCGTGACCGGCAAGCCTGAAGTCCTCTTCGTCTGCGTGCACAACGCCGGCCGCTCCCAGATGGCCGCCGCGCTGCTCGCCCACCACGCCGACGGTGCGGTCGACGTCCGCTCGGCCGGCTCCGCGCCCGCCGAGAGCATCAACCCGGCCGTGCGCGAGGCGATGGCCGAGCTCGGGCTCGACCTGTCCCGCGAGGTGCCGAAGAAGCTGACGACGGACGCGGTCGAGGCCGCCGACGTCGTAATCACCATGGGCTGCGGCGACGCCTGCCCGATCTTCCCCGGCAAGCGGTACCTGGACTGGCAGCTCGAGGACCCCGCCGGCAAGGGCGTCGAGGACGTCCGGCCGATCCGGGACGAGATCGATCGCCGGGTGCGGGAGCTGCTCGCCGAGCTCCGTTGAGCCGCGGGGAGCGCAAGCTCGCGACGGTGCTCGCGACCTTGTGCGTCACCGAGATCGTCAGCTGGGGCGTGCTGTTCTACGCCTTTCCCGTGCTGGTCCCGGCCATCGCCCGCGACACCGGCTGGTCGCCGGCCGCGCTCACCGGGGCGCTGTCGGCCGCCCTGCTCGTGTCCGCCTTGACGGGCATCGTGATCGGGCGGGTGCTGGATCGCCGAGGTCCGCGGCAGGTGATGGTCGCCGGGTCCGTGGTCGGCGTGGTGGCCGTGGTGCTGATCGCGACCGCGCGCACGCTGCCGTGGTTCTTCGCCGCTTGGGTCTGCGCGGGGCTGGCGATGGCGGCGACGTTCTACCAGCCGGCGTTCGCCGCCCTGACTCGCTGGTACGGCACGCGCCGGGTTCGCGCGCTGACGACGCTGACGCTGGTCGCCGGGTTCTCCAGCACCGTGTTCGCCCCGCTGACCGCGCTGCTGGCCGCGAACTGGAGCTGGCGAACCACCTACCTCGTCCTCGCGGCCGTGCTGGCGGTGATCACCGTGCCCGGGCACTGGTCCGGGCTTCGCCGTTCGTGGCCGCCGCTCGTCGTCGACACCGAGCAGTCGTCAAAGCCGCGCAGCGAGGCGCGGAGTCCGGCGTTCGTCGCGCTGGTCGCGGCGTTCAGCCTGACCGCGCTCGGCACCTACGCGGTCGTCGTCAACCTCGTCGCGCTGCTGGCGGAGCGGGGGCTGTCGACGGGGACGGCGGCGATCGCGCTCGGGCTGGGTGGGGCCGGGCAGGTCGCCGGGCGGCTGGGGTTCGCGACGTTGGTGAACCGCACGGGCATCCGGACCCGCACCGCCATCGTCATCGTCGTGCTCGCCGCGACCACCACGCTGCTGGGCAGCTTGACGTCGGCGGAAGCACTCGTGGTCGCCTCGGTCCTGGCGGGCATGGCCCGCGGCGTGTTCACGCTGCTGCAGGCGACCGCCGTCGCGGACCGGTGGGGCACCACGGGCTACGGGCGGCTCAGCGGCCTCCTGTCGGCGCCCCTGACGATCATGTCCGCGGTCGCCCCCTACACCGGCGCGATCCTGGCCGCGATCACCGGCAGCTACTCGACCGCGTTCGTCGTGCTCGGCGTGCTCACCGTCGCCGCGGCGCCGGTATCGTTCGCCGCAGCGCCGACCAGCTCGAAAATCAGGTCCTGAACGCGGCGCTCGATGTCGTCACGGATGGGGCGCACGGCATCGACGCCTTGGCCGGCGGGATCCTCGAGCTGCCAGTCGAGGTAGCGCGTGCCGGGAAAGACCGGGCAGGCGTCGCCGCAGCCCATCGTGATGACGACGTCGGAACGCTGGACGTTCTCGGTGGTCAGCTTCTTCGGCTGCTCGCCGGTGAGGTCGATGCCGCGTTCCGCCATGACTTCGGCGACCGCCGGGTTGATGGTCTCCGCGGGAGCTGAACCTGCCGAGCGGACGACGACCCGGTCGCCGCCGTGGTGGCGCAGGAACGCGGCGGCCATCTGTGAGCGACCGGCGTTGTGGATGCAGACGAACAGAACCTCGGGCACCGACGTCACGAGAAGTCCCTCCAGGACAATGAGAACCGGTCGAGAGGCGTGCCGGGCGGGCGCGGGGGGACGCCCGCCCGGCACGAGTTCACAGGAGCAGCTGCGCGAGGAACCCGAGCAGGATGCTGCCCAGCATGCCGAAGGCGATGTAGAGCGCGAACACCTTGTTGTTGACCACGCTGCGGACGGCGACCATGGCCGGGATCGTCGTCACCGATCCGGCGAGCAGGAACGTCACCGCCGCGCCCTGCGCCATACCCTTCGCCAGCAGGCCGCCGACGATCGGGATCGCACCGACGCCGTTGAGGTACAACGGGATGCTGATGAACGCGGCGAGCGGGATCGCCAGCCAGCCCTTGTCGCCACCGAGGATGGCGGTGATGATGCCGTTCGGGACGTAGACGCGGATGACGCCTTCGAAGACGCACGCGAAGACCAGCCACTTGCCCAAGGACACGGTGTCGCGCAGGAAGTTCCGGCCGGTGATGCGCCAGTTCCGCTTCGACTTCAGGCTCGCCTTCGCTTGCGGCCACCACGGGGCGCCGTCGTCATCGTCGTCGTCGGGTGCCGGGCCGCCGGTCGACGCGGGAGCCTCGGTGAGGACGGTCGTGCCACCGCCGGTGGCCACCGCGACCTCGGCCGGCGCGGCGTGGCGCTCGCGTTCGTCGACGGCGGGCTTCTTCTCCGGGCGCAGCACGTCCTTGAAGCCACCACGCTTCTCGACGAGCAGGATGATGACGCCGGCGCCGATCGCCAGCACGAGCGCGCCCAGCAGGCGGGCGGTGGCCAGTGGCAACCCGATCTCCTTCGCGGTCAACGCGAAGATCGGCGGATCCATTGCGGGAGAAGCGATCCAGAACGACATCACCGCAGACAACGGCACGCCGCCGCGCAGCAGCTTGCGGATCAGCGGGATGACGGTGAAGGAGCAGAACGGGCTGAACGCGCCGAGGCACGTGGTGAACAGGACGCCCAGCAGTCCGTGCTTGCGGAACGAGCGGCGGGCGACGATGTCGAGGTAGAGCAGGTCGACGGTCGCGGCGATCGCCAGGGCGATGAAGAAGAAGATGCTCAGGTCGACCAAATTCTCCCAGGCCAAGCGCAGGACCTCGAGGATCTTGTCCATGCCACCATCCTTGACATCGGGGACCGGTTTCGCGGTGCCGAGGACGCGCAGCTTCCCCCAGCTTTCATCGATGCTAGTCGATTAAAGGGTGGCGGTCCATACCTTGCACGTGGCGGGCGAACCGCGCTTCACAGAGCCCGTCGAGGCGTGATCACAACGTCCGAAAGGATGAATTACCACCTTGAAAACCGTGATCTACCTGCGTTTATCGATCCATTGACATGTATCGCTGAAGCATGCAATCGTCATCCCTCGTACGAGGAGAGGCCCGCCGCCGGGCCGGTTCCACTGGGGGAACCAATCCTTTTTGTCCGATTCAGTTGTGGGGGAAGCATGCCCGCTGCGCGTGTACTGGTCGCATCCGCCTTCGAAGCCGAGCTGCAGCCGCTGACCTCCGCGTGCGCCGGCGCCGCGATGCGTGCGCAGGACGCCGACGTCGTGGGCTGGGACGCCCACAAGCACCCGGATGCCGTGCCGGACGGTGAATTCGACCTGGTCCTGCTGTCCGTGCAGCAGTTCGAGGGCGTCGAGCGTGGTCTGAACCTCGCGGCCCGGCTGCGAGAATCCTTCAGTGGCGCCAAGCTGGTCGCCTTCGGGCAGTACGCCCAGATGAACCACCGCCGGTTCCTCGAAACGGTCGACGCGATCGTGATGGAAGAACCCGAGCTCGTCGCCGCCGAACTCGCCGAGGTGGCCCGGGGTGAGCGCGACGTCGCCACCGTGCCGGCATCGATGACCGAGAAGGGAATGCGGCCGAAACCGCCGCACCGGCGCATCACTGTCCCGGCCCCGGCTCGTGACCTTTTCCCATCCCTGGTGCACTATCCCGCGCACCATTCACAATACGGGCTGATGGGCAACGTCGAGACCACCCGCGGCTGCCACCACAAGTGCACGTACTGCTCGGTGTACGGCGCCTACGACGGCGGAGTCGCCGCCTACAACGCCGACACCGTCCTGGCCGACTGCCTGCAGCTCGCCGAGGAAGGCGTGCGGCACTTCTGCTTCATCGACGCCGAATTCTTCAACTCCCGCACCATCGGCGCCGGTGTCGTCCGCCGCCTGGTCGACGAGATCGGGCCGATCACCTTCGAGTTCACCACCCGCGTCGACCACATCCTCAGCTACCAGAAGGAACTCGCCGAGCTCGTGTCGCTCGGGCTGGTGAAGGTGACCTCGGCGCTGGAGTTCCCCTCGAACCGGATCCTGCGGATCTTCGACAAGCACATCGACGTCGACCACATGCGCGCCGCGATCGCCGAAGCCGAGCGGATCGGGTTCGTGCTCTACCCGACGTTCATCCCGTTCACGCCGTGGATCGAGTACGAGGAGCTGCTCACCTTCGAGGACTTCCTCGTCGACACCGGGCTGGCGAAGGTCACCGACCCGACGGCGTTGCAGACCCGTCTGCTGCTGTTCAAGGGCTCGCCGTTGCTGTCCTCGCCGTGGATGGAGGACATCGCCACCGTCGACCGCGGCCTGTGGGTCGAATGGACCCACCCCGACCGCCGCGTCGAGGACCTGTGGATCGAACGCCGCGCCGACGCCGAAGACGTCGGCAAGGTCCGCTGCTGCGTGAAGTGCTGAGCCAGGCCGGAACCGGATCGGGAGGGACAGGAAGCAATGGGTGGAGCACCGCGCGTCGTGGTGAAAACCGGGCAGGGACTGCCGGACCTGGACTGGAAGGGTGAGCTGGCCGACCTCACCGACGTCTTCCCCTACCTCGGCCCGACCTGGCTCGGGGCGAGCGAGAAGGCGCTGACCGACTTGCAGCCGTGGCACACGGTCGCGACCCGGGCCCGCGGTGAACTCGCGCTGCTGCCCGGCTACGTGATGACCACACCGCCGGTCGTCGACCACGAGCCGCGCACCTACCTCGGATGGCAAGCGCCGACCGGCGAAGAGGTCTGTTGCGGCGCGCAGACCGACGCCTGCATCAGCGGCGAGGTCGACGCGCTGGGCACCGAGCCGTTCTTCCCGGCTCTGCTGCTGGGATCCCCGCTGGGCTACCGCACCGAAGTGGCCTACAACTTCTGGACGCCCAGCCTGATGGCGCAGATGGTGTCCGAGCTGGTGCCGGCAGTGTTCGCCTCGGGCATCCGCTGCGTCGTCGCGCCGTGGATCTCCGGCCGCAGCGGCAACGACGCCCTCGTCACCGCGCTGCAGCAGGTCGGCGGGCACAGCTCCTTCTGGGGCTACGAGGACTACCTGCGCCTCGACGCCGACTCCTGGGACGGGCACCTCGCAGCGTTGCCGCTGAAGAAGCGCCAGCGGATCAAGAGCGACGTCCGCCGCGCCGAGGCCGCCGGCGTGCGAGTCGAGCGCGTCGACGGCGAAGCCATCCGGCCCCACGTCACCCGGATCGCCGAGCTGACCTGCCTCAACCGCGAGAAGAACGGCGCCGGTGAAGAGCCCGCGCACATCGTCGACGTGCTGACCGCCCTGCTCGACGCCGGCGCCGACGTACGTGCCTACCTCGGCACGAAGGACAGCGCCCTCGTCGCCACCTGCGTCGTGATCCGCAAGCACCACCGGCTGTTCCCGAAGTGGGCGGGCTTCGACTACGCCGCCATCGGCGAGCGCAGCGGGATCTACTTCGCCCTCGTCCTCGACGCGCCGGTCCGCGACGCCTACGCCGAGGGGCTGCGCACGGTCGAGTTCGGAGCGGGCGCGCACCAGGCGAAGGTGCTGCGCGGCTGTACCCCGCGGCCGGTGACGACCGCGATGGTGGTGTCCGATCCGGTGCTGCGTCCGCAGGTCGCGAAGTGGATGGACGCCTTCGGTGCCAGCCGCCGCGTCGCGTTCGGGGACGCCTCCGCCGCTACCCGCACCCCGCTGCCGGTCGTGTCCGGCGGCTCCGGCGCCTGCTGCTCCGACGGCTGACCAGCGTGCGAAACACCCATCCGGGAGGACATCTGTGATCACTTTCGTGCCGCTGACCGGGTTCCTCGGGGCCGGCAAGACCACCACGATGATCGCCACCGCGCAGGCGCTGCAGGCGCAGGGCCGCCGCGTCGCGGTGATCACCAACGACCAGGGCGTCGAGCTCGTCGACACCGCATTGGTCCGCAGCAAGCTCGACTCCGTCGCCGAAGTCACCGGCGGCTGCTTCTGCTGTCGCTTCGAAGACCTCGTCGACACCATCCGGACCCTCGTCGACGGCGCCGGGGACGTTCCGGTCGACACGGTGATCGCCGAGGCCGTCGGGTCCTGCACCGACCTGCAAGCCACTGTGGTCCGCCCGCTGCGTTCCCACTACGGCGACAGCATGGTCGTCAGTCCACTCACGACAGTCATCGACCCGTTGCGGTACTTGGCTTTCGACCGCGCTGTCCAGCGCGGCGAACCGGAGTCGGACCTGTCGTACCTGTTCCGGCAGCAGCTGATCGAAGCCGACGTCATCGCCGTGAACAAGCTCGACACGATCGCACCGGACCGCGCCGCCGAGCTGATGGCGCGGCTGTCCGCCGACCACCCGAACGCGACGGTCGTCGGCTACAGCGCCAAATCCGGCGACCGGGTCGACGACCTGGTCAAGGCGTGGGACGGCCCGTCCGGCAACCAGGCGGTCGACCTGCAGGTCGACTACGACCGCTACGCCGCCGCTGAAGCCCAGCTGGCCTGGATGAACCAGGACGTCCAGCTGACCTCGGAGGCGCCGCTCGACCTCACCGCGTGGGGACGTCAGGTGCTCGCCACCCTCGGCAGCTGGGCGAACTGCGCCGGAGCCGTCGTCGGCCACGCCAAGCTCACCGTCGAGGCCGGCGACGGCGACTTCGCCAAGCTCAGCCTCACCGCCGCCGGCGCGGACCCGACGGTCGACCGGGCTGCCGAGAGGACGGCCACGACGGCGAGGGTGATCGTCAACGCCCGTGTCGCCTGCGAGCCCGCCGAACTCGACGCCGCCGTCCGCGACGCCGTGGCCACGGCGAACGCCGCCACCGGCGCCCGTTCCGCGGCCACCGCGCCGGTGTCGTTCAAACCCGGCTACCCCACCCCGGTCCACCGGCTCGCCGCCACCGGCGCCTGACCCCGAAAGACGACCATGACGGACACCACCACCGCCGAGATCCAGGACTACTACCGCGGAAAGGCCGCCGAGGCCGCGGAGGCGAAGAGCTGCTGTGCCCCGGACCCGACGCGGTTCGGGCCCGGCGCCTACGGCGACATCGGCCCGGACGAAGCCACCGACGCCGCGCTGCTGGCCAGCCTCGGCTGCGGCAACCCGACCGCCGTGGCCGAGCTGCGCGACGGCGAGACCGTCCTGGACCTCGGCTCCGGCGCCGGGCTGGACCTCATCCTGTCCGCGCGCCGCGTCGGCTCGGACGGGCAGGTCTTCGGCCTGGACTTCCTCGAGGAGATGCTCGCCGTCGCCCGGCAGAACATCGAGGACGCCGAGGTCGACAACGTCATCCTGCTCAAGGGCACCATCGAGCAGATCCCGCTCCCCGCCGCCACGGTCGACGTCATCATCTCCAACTGCGTGATCAACCTGTCGCTGGACAAGCCCGCGGTGTTCGCCGAAATGGCGCGCGTCCTCGCGCCGGGCGGCCGGCTCGGGATCACCGACGTCGTCGCCGAGGACCACCTCACGCCCGCCGACCGGGCCGAGCGCGGCGGCGTCAGCCAGTGCATCGCCGGCGCCTTGTCCCAGGCCGAGTACCTCTCGCTGCTGGCCGAGGTCGGGCTGACCGGCGCCGAGGTCGTGTTCACCCAGGACGCCGCCGACGGCATGCATTCCGCGATCATCCGCGCCCGCAAGCCGGGCGCCGACGAGTGCGGACCCGACAGCGGCTGCTGCTGACCACCGAGGTTTTCGATCACTGAGGGGAGTACCTGGATGTCTTTCACCGCGATAGTCGTGTTCGTCCTCGTCGCCGCGCTGGCGGCGGTCAACGGCAGCAACGACGTCCCCAAGGGCGTCGCCACCCTGGCCGGGGCCGGAGTGACCAAGTACAAGACGGCAATCATCTGGGGCACGATCACGACGCTGATCGGCTGCGTCTTCTCACTCGGCCTCGCGTCGAAGATGACCGCCTTGTTCTCCAAGGGCATCATCACCGGCGCCACGACCGACGCGTTCGCCGTCGCCGTGCTCGCCGGGGCCGCGTTCTGGGTCGGGCTGGCCACCATCCTGCGGCTACCGGTCTCGACCACGCACGCCCTGATCGGCGGCATGGTCGGCGCCGGCCTGCTGATGAGCACCGGTGGCGTCTCGTGGAGCGCCGTCGGCAGCAAGCTGGTCACGCCCCTGCTGGTCAGCATCGTCGTCGCCTACGCCATCACGCTGATCCTCGCCGGCGCCACCGGCGCCGCGAACAAGCGCCGGTCCGCGGCCACCCCGCCGGTCACGTCCTCCGGCGGCGGGGACGTCGCCGTGCAGACGGCGCCCGTGGTGACGCCGGAGAAGACCTCCGCGAAGTTCATGACCGCGGCGCACTGGTTCACCAGCGGCGCCACCGGCTTCGCCCGCGGTCTCAACGACACCCCGAAGATCGTCGCCATCGGCGCATTCGCCCTGGTCCCGGCCGGGATGAAGCCGTGGCACATCATGATCCTGGTGACCGCCGCCATGGCCGCCGGATCACTGCTGGGCGGGATGCGGGTCGCGGAGAAGCTCGGCGAAGGCGTGGTCAAGATGAACCACCGCGAAGGCTTCCTGGCCAACCTGACCACCGCCGCGCTCGTCGGGGTCGGTGCCGGTGCCGGGCTGCCGATGTCGACCACGCACGTGTCCACCGGCGCGATCGCCGGATCCGCCGGGCCGAACCTCAGCCGCATCTCCGGCGGCACGATCCGGAACTTCCTGATCGCCTGGCTGGTCACCCCGCCCGTCGCGGGGGTCGTCGCGGCGCTGGTGTTCATCTTGGCTCGCTAGCCTGGGTGAGTGAGCGAGCACAAGCTGGAGCGGGAGACCGCCGAGTCCTACGCCCGCTGGTTCCACGCGCTGTCGGACGCGAACCGGGTCATGATCGTGCACTTCCTGGCCCAGCAGAGTGACCCGGTTCCCGTCGGTGCGATCGTGGACCACCTCGGCATCTCCCAGCCCACGGTCTCGCACCACCTCAAGATCCTGTCCCAGGTCCGGTTCGTGACCCGCCGCCGCTCCGGGACCAGCATCCTCTACGCGATCAACCACAACTGCGAGGTCGGGCTGCCCACCGCCGCCAACGCCGTGCTCGGCCTGCTGGCCACCCGCGACGGGAACGACCCGCTTCCGCTGGAAAGGACGTCGTGACCGAGCACCCGGCGCTGTTGCTGGTCGGTAGCGGGGACCGCCGCTACCGCGAGTACATCCTGGCCGCCCTGCGCCCGCACTTCCGGCTGTGGCTGCTGGACTCGGTAGACCCCACCTGGCAGACCGAGCACGTCGACGGCGTGACCGTCACCGACACCCGCGACCCCGCTGCCCTCGCCGACGCCGCGGGCAAGCTCGAGTTCCAGCCGGACGGCGTGCTGACCTACGACGAATCGCTGGTCACCGCTGTCGCGCGCTTCGCTCAGGACGCCGGTCTGCCCGGCAGCCCGCCGGAAGCCGTCCAGGCCTGCCGGGACAAGGCCGCCACCCGCTCAACCCTGGCTGAAGCCGGGGTGCCGCAGCCGGCGTCCCGTCCGGTTGCCTCTGCCGAGGACGCGGTCGCCGCGGCCGAGGCCATCGGCTACCCGGTGGTGATCAAGGCTCGCGGGCTGGCCGGCAGCCTCGGCGTCCTGCGCGCCGACACCGCCGAGCAGGTCGCGGACGCCTTCACCGCGGCCGCCGGCGCGTCCTGGCCCGGCGTGCCGCGCTACGAGGCCGACGTGCTGGTCGAGGAGCTCCTGACCGGGCCGGAGATCAGCGTCGACGCCGTTGTCGACCACGGCGTCTGCCACCCGCTGGTGATCGCCCGCAAGCAGACCGGCTTCGAGCCGTTCTTCGAGGAGACCGGCCACGTCGTCGACGCCGATGACCCGCTGTTCGACGACGCCGACCTGCTGGACCAGCTCGACCAGGTCCACAAGGGCATCGGCTTCACCTGCGGAGCCACCCACACCGAGTTCAAGCTGACCCCGCGCGGCCCGCGCCTGGTCGAGATCAACGCCCGGCTCGGCGGCGACTTCATCCCGCGGCTCGGCATCCTCGCCGCCGGCGCCGACCCGGTCGTCGCCGCCGGCCGAGTCGCCGTCGGCCTCCCGCCGACGCCCCGGCGTGCGCTGCGCAAGACCGCGGCGATCCGCTTCCTCTACCCGTCCCGCGACTGCGAGGTCACCGCCACCACCGTGCGCCCCGAGCGGTTCGGCCCGACCATCCACGAGGCTCTCGGCACCGCCGGACCCGGCACCACACTCGCGCTCCCGCCGAGGGCCTACCTGGCCCGGTACGGGCACGTGATCGCCGTCGGTGAGGACCGCGCCCAGGTCGTCGCCGACCTCGCCGACGCCGAGCGGCTCGTCGAGCTGCACAGCACCTGAACCATCGACGGCCGTCGATCCCTCACCCGGGTGAGGCACAATCGGAGGCATGACGACCACCGCGCCGGACGCCGCGCTGCTGCCCGCCGAGGACGCCGCGACCTACGCCGAATGGTTCGCGTGCCTCGCCGACACCACGCGGGTGCGGATCTTGCACGCCGTCGCGGCCGCGGGCAAGGCCGTCACGATCGGCGAGCTGACCGAGCAGATGGCGATCAGCCAGTCCAACTGCTCCCACCACGTCCGCAAGCTCGCCGACGTCGGCTTCGTACGGCTGCGCAAGGTCGGCACCGCGACCCTCGTCTCGGTCAACGCGTCCTGCGCGGTCAGCCTCCCGCACGCCGCCGACGTCGTGATGGGCCTGCTCGCCCCCAAGCCCACCGGCGCCGACGACCTGGCCCCCGACGTCACCGTCCGGCCGCTGCGCGCCAAGGACTGGCCGGCCGTGCGCCGCATCTACGGCGAAGGCATTGCCACCGGCGACGCGACCTTCGAAACCGAGGTCCCGCCGCGCGCCGACCTCGAGGCGAAGTGGCTGCGCGGGCACCGGTGGATCGCCGAGGTCGACGGCCAGATCGCCGGCTGGGCCGCCGCGGCGACGGTGTCCACCCGCGACTGCTACGCGGGTGTCGCCGAGACCTCGGTGTACGTGGGGGAGAAGTTCCGCGGCCGCGGCGTCGGCAAGGCCCTCATGCACCAGCTGGTCACCGCCGCCGACGAGGGCGAGCTGTGGACGCTGCAGACGTCGATCTTCCCGGAGAACCGCAACAGCGTCGCGTTGCACCACGGCGCCGGGTTCCGCACGGTCGGGGTTCGCGAGCGCATTGGCCGGCTCGACGGCCGGTGGCGCGACACCGTCCTGCTCGAACGGCGCCGCGCCTCCCAGCTTTGACCGCTCAGGCCTTGCTGATCCGGCAGGCGAAGCACTTGTACGCCTGCTGGCCGGACAAGTTGTCGTAGAACGCGTCGTCGACGAGCCCGTTGGCGGCCTCGTAGCGCGGGTCGCCGAACTGGTCACCGACCTGCTGTGCCGGGCCGAAGGTGTTGGGCACGAAGATCGTGTCCGGCCGGATCGCCGGCCAGAACAACGCCGTCCCGGTCACCTTCCCTCGCGGGCTTTCCACGACGACGGTGTCGCGGTCGCCGATCCCGAACCGACGCGCGGTGTCGGGGTGCACCTGGACCAGCCGGATGCCGTTGAGCTGTTCGCCGGTCGGCGTCCAGTGCGTCACGCTCGCGAAGTGGACGACGCTCGGCCGTCCGGTCATGCCCATCAGCGGGAAGTCCCGGTGCACCGCGTCCGAGCCCGGGACGCCGAGCTTCACCTTGTGCGTCAGTGCCTGCGGGTTGACCGGGTTGGTGACGAACCCGGGCTCGTAGGACAGCGTCGGGTTCGCACCGGTGACCTCGGGATGGGTGTAGAAGACCGGCAGCGCTCGATGCCCGGCCCCGGCGAGCTTGCGGTCCAGCTCCGGGGTGAAGATCTCGACGTTCCCGCTCGGGGTGAGGAACCGCTTGCCGGGCGCCCCGAGCGCGGCCGTTGCCTCGTACCAGGACGGATGGTCGAGGTAGAGCGTGCTGACGCCGGGGTGCGAGGTCGTCGGGCACGGCCACCGCAGCGGCTCGGCGCGGGCGTCCATCCGCTGCTGCGTCATCCCGCCCATCGCCGGGGTGTGCTTCACGAACTCCGCCCAGAGCTGGGAGTAGTCCTTCCAGCTCTCCGGGAAGGCGTCGGTCCAGTAGCTCGCCGGCTTCTTCCGGTCCCGGCGGGCGAAGGCGTGGGCGAGGTCGATCCAGATCTCCCAGTCCGGCTTGGACTGCCCGACCCGCGGCACCGCGGCGTGCTGCCAGCGGATCGCGCGGTCGTCGCGTCGCATGTAGACGCCATCCAGCTCGAGGCCGCTGGTGACCGGCAGGATGACGTCGGCGTAGTAGGCGGCTTCCTCCATGAACAGGCCGGTGTAGACGTAGAAGTCCAGCTTCTTGAACGCCTCGCGGACCTTGTTGGTGTTCGCGCTCGAGATGAGCGGGTTGCCTTCGGTGATGACGGCCTTGAGCGGGTACGGGCGTCCGGTGAGGATGGATTCGGCGAAGTAGTCCGGCCCGACCGGCAGCGCCTGCTCCAGCGGCGGTGTGGTGACCGTGAGCTCGGGTAGCCGGAGGTCGCCGGGCCAGGTGTTGTGCATGAAGTTGCAGCCGCCGCCGGGGACGCCGATGTTGCCGGTGACCGCGGCCAGGAAGGTCAGGACGCGGTAGGTGTCGAAGGCGCCGAGCTGGTGGGAGATCCCGGCGTTGCAGAAGATCGCGGCGGGCTTGGCCGTGGCGTAGTCCTCGGCGAGCTGCCGGATCGTCGCCGCGGGTACCCCGGTGACGCCGGCGGCCCAGTCCGGGGTGTAGTCCTTGACGTGATCGCGTAGTTCGGCGAACCCGAGCACCCAGCGCCGCACGAACGCCTTGTCGTGGAGGTTGCGGGCGATGATGTGCTGGAGCATGCCGAGCACGAGCGCGAAGTCGGTGTGCGGCTTCGGCGCGACCCAGGTGTCGGCGGCCGCCCCGGTCGGAGTCCGGCGCGGGTCGACGACGACGAGCTTGGCTTTGGTTTTCGCTCGGCTTCTGAGCAGGTAGTCGAAGGTGACGGGGTGGGTCTCGGCCTGGTTGGTGCCCAAGAACAGGAAGTACTTCGCGGCCCCGAGGTCCTCCCGGCCGGTGGCGGCGTCGACGCCGTAGCCGTTGGTGAAGTTGCCGAGCCCGAACGTCGCGGCGAGGGCGTTGCCGCCGGCGTCGTTGCAAACCGGGCCGACGTCGGTGTTGTTCGGGCTCCCGAGCAGGGCGAAGAGGCGCGCGACCAGCGAGCCGGTGCCGCGCGGCAGCCGCCCGGTGGTCCGGTTCGCGATCGATTTCACCTGGCCGCTGTCGCGCAGCTGCAGGAGCCGGTCGGCGATGAGGTCGAGGGCCTGGTCCCAGGAGATCGGTTCGAACTTCGAGTCCTTGGAACCCTTGGTGCCGGACACGCGGCGCAGGGGAGTCGTCAGGCGTAGTGGGCTGTAAGCCAGCTCGGGCATCATCGACGCCTTCACACAGAAGTTGCCGGCTTGCACCGGGTCGTCCGGATCGCCGGAGACACTGATGACCCGCCCGGCCCGGATGCCGACCTTGAGCCGGCAGTTCGAGTTGCAGAACTGACAGGCGGTCGAGACGACGGTGTCCGGGTGGAGGGCGGCCGAGTCGGTGGTGAAGCTGAGCTCTCCTCCGCCGATCGGGCCGCCGTCGCGGGCGTCCGGCTGTGCGGCGACCGCAGGATCCGCGGCGGCGATGGCCGGGTTGACGAACAGGGAGGCGCCGCTGATCACGGCACCTTGCACGAAACCTCTGCGTGACAGACCGGTGAAATCGTCCATAAGGACCTACCCCCAGAAGACGAAACGGACACAGCGCGCGACTCCATCGACACGCGTCGATCCACACTAGAGAGTGTCGGAACCGTTTCATAGCAACGAATGTCGCAATCGATCGGCGATGATTGATGCTGGACGCAAAGTCTCCGCGAACGCGGCTCTCATGCTGCCTGCGGCTCTGCGATTGCGGCGCCAGCGAGAGGATTTCGGGGCCGCCCGGTTCTCGTCATGTGACTGAGCGTGGTTGTGTGCCGCCTTCATGCCCCGGGCGGCCTCGCGCTGTGGTGGGGAGGCGATCGGCACCCACGGACGAGCGGAGCCGGTGCGCCATCGAGGGCGCACCGGCCCCTGGCCGACAGGTGCAGCAGTGCTCCGGCTCCCACGGTTCCAGCCCCGGGCCGTGCACGTGGTGTCGTCCTCGGTCGGCGTTCGAGCCCTTCGCCAGTCGGGCACCCGTACACCGGCCCCCCGCCGGACGCGTCCGTCCACACTAGACGCTCGCGTCGCCGAACCAGCGCCGGGCGGCTCGCTCGAACGAGTCGCGATCGGGCCCGCGCTCGCCGGCCCAGGCGACGACCCCGTCGGGGCGGATCAGGACCGCGGCGAATCCGAGGTCGTTCTCGGCGGGACCCGCGGCGTACCGCAGGTCGCCTTCCCAGGCCGCCGCGGAAGCACGCAGGCCGGCGCCGGCGCTGAAGTCGAGGACGACGCCGCGGCCGTCCTGCATCAGGTCGGTGAGGCTCGTTCCGTCTTCCAGGCGGAAAGCCGGGGCCGTCCGGCCGACCAGTGGCCGGGTACTGCCGAGGTCGTAGCGGACCGAGGTGCCGGAAAGCTTTTCGAACACGTACGTCGTGCCCTCCCGGGTGCCGAGCAGGTCGCGCAGCACGCCCTGGACCGCCTGGGCGTGCGGATCCGGCCGCATCGACGCCACCTGGGCCCGCGTCCAGTCCAGCGCCCAGGCACCGACCGGGTGGCGCTCGCGCGAGTAGGTGTCGAGCAGCCCCTCGGGCGCTCGCCCGCGGATGGTCGCCGCGAGCTTCCAGCCCAGGTTGAGTGCGTCGCCGATGCCCGTGTTGAGCCCCTGCCCGCCGAGGGGCGACACGATGTGCGCGGCGTCGCCCGCGAGCAGGACCCGGCCGCGCCGGTAGGTCGTCGCCTGCATCGCCCGGTCGGTGTAGCTGGAGGCGAGGTGGAGCTCCGTCAGCGTCATGTCGGTGCCGGACACGCGGCGCAGTACTTCCTGCAGGTGCTCGCGGGTGACCTCCTGCGAACGGTCGAACGCGCCGCCGTCGAAGTCCATGACGCCGATGTGCCCGGCCGCGGGCATCCGGATGTACATGCCCTCCGGGGTCAGGGTGAACCCCGGGTTCAGCTTGTCGGCGTCGGGGATGGTGGCGAGCGCGACGTAGCCGGTGAACTGAGGTGCCGTGCCGGCGAACTCGAAGCCCGCGAGCCGGCGCACCGCGCTGCGCCCGCCGTCGCAGCCGACGGCCCAGCGCGCCGGGTACTCGTGCGCGCCGGCGTGCACGACCACGTGCTCGCCGTCCTGGGTGAGACCGTCCACCGCGACCCCGCGGCGGACCTCGACGCCGAGCTTGGCGGCCCGCTCCGCCAGGGCCGCTTCGACGGTGTCGAGACTCGTCATGAGGGCGTCCGGCACGGGGCTGGGCAGCCGGAACGGCAGGGCCGCGAGGTCGACGTCGGCCGCGTCGAGCACGATCCCGGCGAAGTGCCCCGCCAGGCGTGGCCGGCCCGGCTCGTCGGCGCCGGCGAACCGGGGGAGCCCGGCCGCTTCCGCGAGCAGCGGCTCCAGCAGCCCGCGGCGGTCGAACGCCGCGATGGACGTGGCGAACAGGCCGCGCCGGCCGAGCGGGGCCGTCCGCCAGGGGGTGCCGGGCTCCGGTTCCCGTTCCAGCACCAGGACCGAGCAGCCCGCGAGGCCCAGCTCGCAGGCCAGGAACAGACCGACCGGGCCGGCGCCCACGATCACTGCGTCATGCATGAGAAATCCCCTTCCGTAGCCGGTTCTCGGCGACCGGTCCAGGCTGCTGCGCGGCGCGCTCAGGGCGCGCACACGGCGCTGGTACGGGGGTGTCAGGCGCGCACAGCGGCGCACGCGGGGCCCGGTCAGTCGGGGGACGGTCAGTCGTCGGCGGGCAGGTCGATGGGTGCCTGCAGGTCGTCGGCGCGGAACAGGACCGCGTGCTCGACGCCCATGGCCTTCCCGTTCACCGCGGTGAACTCGGGGATGAAGTCGGCGGGGGCGGGGTGGTCCGGGAGCGCGGCCAGGTAGGCGGCGTGCGCCTCCAGCGAGGCGACGCCGCGGCGCAGCGGTTCGCCGGTGACGTCGACGCCGTGGGTGGCGCCGGCGCCGGCGAAAGCGGGAGTGATGAGCCAGCGCACGGAGTGCGGTTCGAGGTGTTCCTCGTCGATCTGGTCCGGGAAGACCCACCGGTTGCCGGCATCGCGCACCGCGTCGAGCGCCGCGAGCCCGGCCGCACGGTGGTCGGCCTGGTCGTAGCCGTAGGGCGTTTCGACGTCGTGGCCGGTGCGGTACACGACGTCGGGCTCGAACCGGCGGATTTCGCGGCAGATGTCGCGGCGCAGGTCGAGGCCGTAGACGAGGACGCCGTCGGGGTGCTCGAGGATGGTCAGGTGTTCGACGCCGACGACGTCGCAGGCGGCTCGCTGTTCGGCGGCGCGCAGGCGGGCGGTCTCCTCGGGCGGGTTCGGCATGCCGGCTTCACCGCGGGTGAGCAGGAGGTAGCCGACCTCGATGCCGCGCGCGGTCCAGCGGGCCACCGCCGCGGACGTGCCGTACTCCATGTCGTCGGGGTGCGCGACAACGCAGAGCACACGCCGGAAGGTCTCTTCGGGAAGGGCAGGCAGTGTCATGGGGACAGCTTGCCGCTTCCGGGCCGAACACCGGCCGGCCGGCGCGTCACGCCCGGGCGGCCGGCCCCGTGTACCGCGCGTTGCCGAAGCCGAGTACCAGGTAACCGATGATGGAGAACACGAACAGCCCGAAGAACCCGAAGGCCCCGCTCTTGCCGAATGCTTTCGCGACGTCGATCGAGACGACGATCGCGACGACCAGGTTGACCAGCGGGATCAGCAGCAGGAGCAGCCACCACCCGGAGCGCCCGGCGACCTTCAGCAGGGTGTAGGCGTTGTAGATCGGGATGATCGCCGCCCAGCCGGGCCGCCCGGTCTTGGTGAACACCTTCCACAGCGCGATGACGGTGAGCACCGCGAACAGCAGACCGGAACCGAATCCGAGGCCGAGGCCGAAGACGGACGTCGAATCGTGGTTGTTCATCGAACAGGAGTGTCCTTTCCGGACTGATGGTGGTGACGGACGACTGTAGCGCCGTCCGGTTGCCTCGGTGATCGGCGTTGACAACAACGCGATCGCGGAGCACCATAACGCCACTTGATGCTCGAAGCTGGTCGAAAGTGCGCTTAAAGGTGCAAGTTCGTACAGTAACCGTCGAGTCCTGGGAGAGGTGGAGTACGACATGACGTGGTTCCAACGCGCCGGTAAGGCCGGCGTCGCCGCGGTGCTGCTCGTCGCCGGCTCGGTCTCCTGGGGCGCGCCGGCCGCGGGCGCGGATCCGATCGCGGCGAACACCGACACCGCGACCGGCGTGCGGCCGATGATGGGCTTCAACAACTGGGCGAGGTTCACCTGCGCCGCGCAGGCCCGGCTCGACGGCACCCGCGACGGCTATTCGTTCCAGCGGTTCATGCAGGACCAGGCGAAGGCGATGAAGGACACCGGCCTCGTCGCCGCCGGGTACACCAACCTCACCGTCGACGACTGCTGGATGCAGCGCACCGGCGCCGGCTACCTGCACGGAGCGGCCACCTGGGGCGGCAGCTCCCAGCCCGGATTCGACTTCGAGCTGACGGACTACGCGAACTACGTGCACACACAAGGCATGGAGGCCGGCCTGTACAGCACATCGGGGGTCGACACCTGCCAGGGAGTCCCCGGCGGCGTCCAGGGCCACGAACAGGCCGACGCGACCTCGCTGGCGTACTGGGGCATCGACTCCCTCAAGCTCGACAACTGCGGCACCACCTGGAGCACCCGGCGCCAGGAGTTCACCACCACGGCCAACGCGCTGCGTTCGGCGACGACGGGCAACCCGCGGAAGATCTTGTTCAACGAATCGGCGCCCGCCGGGGCCGGACCGGACTCCGCGACCAAGTACGACGCCATGGAGTGGGTTCGCGGCCTGGGCCAGATGTGGCGGGTCAGCCCGGACATCGCCGTCTGGCACAACCCGGGCGCCTCCGCCTGGGACTGGGCGCACGGCGCCGACTACTACGAAGGCGGGGTGCTGCAGAACTTCACCGACACCGTCGCCCTCGCCCGCTACAACGGCCCCGGCAACCACAACGACGCCGACATGCTCCTGATCGGCGACAACAACCAGCTCACCGTGGCCGAACAGCGCAGCCAGTTCGCGCTCTGGTCGGCCATGGGCTCCCCGTTGATGATCAGCACCGACGTCCGCCGGATGGCGGCCGACCCCGTGACCTACGCCCCGCAGCTGGGGATCCTGAAGAACGCCGACATCATCGCCGTGGACCAGGACACCACCGCCGGCGGCTACCTGGCGTCCCGCCAGGGCAGCTCGAACACCGCGGGCGTCGACGTGGTGGTCAAGCCGCTGGCGGGCGGCGCCCGCGCCGTCGTCGTGCTGAACAAGAACGCCACCGCGACCTCCTACGCCCTCGACCTCGGCCGGGTCGGCTTCGGCAACCTCACCTGCCTCCGCACGGCGAAGAACCTGTGGACGCACGCGAGCAGCCAGGTCGGGGCCACCGTCACCACCACCATCGCGGCCCACGACAACGCGATGTACGTCATCGCGCCCGGCAGTTGCGGCCCGGCCCTGCCCACCGGCCAGATCCAGGCCGCGCAACCGGGGTTCCAGCGGAACGCGTTCTGCTTGGACGCCTTGGGTGGCGCGACCGCGGGCGCGAAGGTCGGTCTGTACCCCTGCACGGGCAACGGAAACCAGCAGTGGCAGCGCACGGCCACCGGCCGGATCGTGTCCCTGGCCGACACCGCGTTGTGCCTGTCCGGCGGTGCGGCCGGGCTGAAACTGGCCGCCTGCAGCGCCTCGACCCCGCAGCAGACCTGGACCTACAACCGGGCCGGCCAGCTGAAAGCCGACGGCTACTGCGCGGACATCAGCGGCGGCGCACTGGACGACGTCAACGCGACGGTCACGACGTACGCCTGCGGCGCCCACCAGCCCAACCAGACCTGGAGCGCTCCCTTCGCCACACCTCCCGGCGCTTGACCTGCCGGGCAAGGTCGACCCCCTGCTCGAAGAGTTCGAGCAGGGGGTCGTGCGTGCGGCTCCCGCCGCCGATCGCCGAGTTTCGAGCCTCGTGGTCGCCGAGCCGGGGGTAGGCGTGCACCCTGAAGATCCGGTTGCATGGCAACGGCCGAAGCGTGTCGCCGGCGGCGACGGCTCGCGATCGAGACGCGAACCGGGACCACCGCGAACGGCCGTGTCCGACGAGGCCGCGGTCATCCTTGCAAGCGCTCCGCCCGTGCGGCTGCGGCGGTGAACCATGCCACGCCGGCCGTTGCGCAACCGGCCTGCCTTCGGTAGGAAGCGCTGGAGATCAGTCCTTGCCGACCACGTTGCGCAGCTTGGCGGCCGCGTTGCCGACGGCGTCCTTCACGTCCTCGACCGCTTCCTTGAGCCCGGCCTTGGCCTGGTCGGCCTGGCCTTCGGTCCGCAGGTCGTCGTTCCCGGTCGCGTTTCCGGCCGCTTCCTTGGCTTTGCCGGCCAGGTTGTCGGCCTTGGCCCCGATCTTGTCACCCAACGCCATGCCCGTGCTCCCTTTCTCCGGTGGACGTTCTCACTGTGCACGACACCCGGGCGAAGACGGTCCTCATGCCCCCGACCGGGTGATCACCGCGACCGGTTCGGGAGAGACGCAGGACACACGATCGGGTCGTGACGGTCCGGCGAACCGCGTGTCTGTCCAGTGTGGAGGAAACAATGAAACGACGTTCCCCGCACCGCACGGTTTCCACACGAGTGAAGGAGATGCCATGACGAACGCCACCAGCACCAGGGTGCCCGCCCAGCAGGCTTCGGCCGAGGCCGCCAAGAAGGACGGCGCGCTGGTGACCTCGCAGGGATCGACCTCGATTTCCGAGGTCGTGGTGCAGAAGATCGCCGGCCTGGCCACGCGGGAGATCCCCGGGGTGCACGCCCTCGGCGGCGGGGCCGCGCGGGCGTTCTCGGCCATCCGCGAGCGGATCCCGGGCGCGACAGCGTCGGCCGGGCAAGGCGTGTCGGTCGAGGTCGGGGAGAAGCAGGCCGCCGTCGACCTGCAGATCGTCGTCGAATACGGCGTCTCCATCGCGGACCTGTCGCGCTCGGTGCGCCGCAACGTGATCACCGCGGTCGAGAAGATGAGCGGACTCGAGGTGGTCGAGGTCAACATCAACGTCGGCGACCTGCACATCCCATCCGAGGACGAAGACGGGGCCGGCGAGACCGGCCGGGTGCAGTGACGCCCGAACCGGACGCCGTCCGGATCGCCGATGCCGTGCGGGCCGTGCCCGGGGTGAGTGGCCTGCACGGCGGGCGGTTCGGCGAGATCGCCACCCTCCTCCCGCCCCGGCGGGTCACCGGCGTCCGTGTCCGCGACGAGGACGTCACCATCGCGATCGCGGCGCGCTACCCGGTGGTGGTCGCCGACGTGGCCGCGGACGTGCGGGCCGCCGCCGGAGTCGACGGGCGGCCCGTGCACGTCGTCGTCGCCGACCTGGTCGAACCGTCGACCGTGGAAGAACAACCGAAGGAGAAGGTCTCGTGAACTCGACTCAACTCGGTCTGCTCACCGGCCTCGTGCTCGGGCTGGCCGTCGCGATCGGTGGCTTCGGCGCGTTCGCGATCGTCGCCGTGCTCGGCGTCATCGGCTTTCTGGCCGGCCGCTACCTCGATGGCAAGCTCGACCTGTCGCAGCTCAGTGGCCGCGGTCGGGGCTGAGTGCCGTGACCACGACACTGACCGCCCCGAGCGCCGAGCGCGGGGCACTGACCATCGCCGACCAGGTGGTCGAACGACTGGCCGTGCACGCGGTGCGGGAGGTCGAGGACGTCGGCGGCGCGGCCGGGCGCGTCCTCGGGCTGAGCGTCGGCGGGGAGGATCTCGACCGCTCCGCGAAGGTGAGCGTCCGCGTCGACGGCGAGGCCGTCACGCTCGACGTGCGACTCTCGATCGTGTACCCCGCCTCGGTCGCGCGGACCACCGGCCGGGTGCGTGAGCACCTGCGACAGCGGGTGGCCGAGCTGACCGGGTTGACGGTGACGCGCGTCGACATCACCGTCACCGCGCTGCACACCACGGCGGCGACACCCCGGAGGGTGGCGTGAAGCGCCGCCCGCGCCGCAGCCTCGCGGCCACGCTGACCGCGCTCGTGCTGCTGGCCGGGTGCGTGCTCGTCGCGGTGGTCGCCGTCCAGCTGATCCTCGGGAAGCGGCCGTGGATCAGCGTCGAGGCCGTCGCGTCATGGCTGCACGGGCAACGCTGGACGGACCTGCTGCCGGCCGCCGCCGGTGGGATCGCCGCGCTGCTCGGACTGGTTCTGCTGCTGGCCGCCGCACTGCCGGGTGCCGCCACCGTGCTGCCCGTCGAGGGTGGTCCGTTCGAGGCGGGGGTCGCTCGCGCCGGCTACCGCTCGACGCTGCGGGCCGCGGCGGCCGCGGTCGACGGTGCCTCCGCCGCCGCGGTCAAGCTCACCGCTCGCCGAGTCAAGGTCCGCGTCACCACCGCCCGTACCCGGCCGGACGGCCTCGCCGACGCGGTCCGCGAGGCGGTCGGTCACCGGCTCGACCAGATTCGCCCGGCCAATCGGCCCACCGTCTCGGTTCGGGTCCGCGCACCCCGGAGGTCGTCGTGACGAACCTGAACCGCCCGGCCCGGCTCAACCGGCTCCTGCTCGGCCTGTTCGGGCTCGTCCTGCTGGCGGCGGGCGGGTTCGCAGTCGCCACCCACTTCGGGCGGCTGGGCGTCCTCGACCCCGCGTCGCCGCTGGTGCCGGGGACGGCAGGGCCGCCGACCTGGGTGCTGTACGTGGCCGCTGCATCGGCGCTCGTGCTCGGGCTCCTGGTGCTGCGCTGGCTGCTCGCCCAGCTCGCCCGCCGGCCCCGAACGCAGATCTGGCGGTTCGAAACCGACCCGGAGCACGGCCGGACGGAGCTGACGGCCGACGCCGCGGTCGTGCCGTTCGCCGAGGAGCTGCGGGCCTACCCCGGCGTGCACGGCGCTCGCGCGACGCTGGCCGGGCCCCGCACGGATCCCGGCCTGGCGCTGGTGATCTCGGTGGCGCAGGACGGCGATCCCGCGCGGATCCGGGAGCGCGTGGAAACCGAGGGACTGCCGCGGCTGCGCCAGGCCTTGGACTTGGACGAGCTGCCGGTCGCGGTCGAATTCCGCTTCAGCTCGGCGACCGGCCCCCGGGCCCGCTGACGCGACCGGCTCCTCAGCGCCCGCATCCGTGGCCGGGTGGCCCTGGGGTGAACGATCCACGGGCCTGGTCGCGCGAGAACGCCGATCACGAGGGGCCGGTGGGTGGGCCGCAGTGCACGACGTCGCCCGTCGTGTCGAGGGCAAGCACTGGCCCCGGCGCTGTGGTGCTGCGCGGCGAGGGCGTCCCAGCGGAACGGCGGTTCGCGGGCCACCCGATCGGCCCGCAGTGGAATCGGGTGGCAGACCAGTGCGTCTGGCACGGCGCGCCCGGACCAGGCTCGGCCTGGGCGAAGGCATCCGGGTCACCACGATCGATTGAATGATCATCTTTCTGCCAGCTGTTTTCCGCGCGGGCACGCACGATGACCGGAGCAACAGCCGAGGTGGAGGTGTCCGGTTCGATGGGTGGCTGGTCGCGGCGGAAAGTGCCGGTGCTGGTGGTGGTGGCGTTGCTCGTGTGGTGTGTGTCCGCGTTCGGGCCGGCGGCGCGGGCCGCCGCCGCGACCCACGACTGCGGGTTCGCCTCGGCGGGCACCGGTACCTACGCGCGGACGCTGTGCTGGTTCGACCTGTCCGGGTACGACGCCGCGGAGGCCACCTCCGCGGCGGGCCAGCGGCTGACCTTCGCGCTGCCCGGCGGGTACCGCCTCGCGGTCACGCTCAAGGTGTCCGGCGGTCCCGTGGCCGCGAACCGGCTGCCGACGTACTCCGCGGCCTACCTGGGCAACTCCGGGCACTACACGGGGGTTCCGGGGCGGCCGGCGCTGTACCAGACCTCCTTCGGCTCGACGACGGTCGCCGCGCTGACCGACATCGTGGCCACCGACAGCACCGGGGCGGTGGTGCAGGGCTACGCGCTGGTCGGCGCCGACGCCGAATCGACCGACGCCGGCGAGTCGATCGAGTGGACCTCGTCCTCGCGGCTCGAGTCGCTGACCGCCACCGGGACCGATCCGGGGATCGGCAACGCCTGCGGCGGCGCGTACACCGGGATCGGCACGCGGACGGTGCGGTGCACCGGGCGCACGGGCGCCAACAAGACCGGCACCGCGATCATCTCCGCCGAAGACCCCACGTCGTTCAGCCAGCGCATGGTGGGTGGCGGGCGCCAGGCGGTGGGGTTCGGCGTGCTGGTCTCCAGCCTCCAGCTGACCAAGAAGGTCGTGCGGGGCTTCCCCGGCGACTCCTTCGCCGTCTCGGTCGCCGCGCCGGGCGGGAGCGTGCTCGGTGCCGCCGACACCGGCGGCGGCACCTCGGCGAGCACCGGCGAAGTCACGGTGCTGGCCGGTGCCCGCGGGGGCGACTACACCCTGCGGGAGACGGCGACCTCGGGGCTGGAGTCCAATTACGACAGAGCCTGGTCCTGCACGCGCAACGGCGAGTCGGACGGGGAACTGCCCACCGGCGACGCCGGCGGCTCGGCGCGGGTGCACGTCGGCATCGGCGACTTCGTGTCCTGCACGGTCACGAACACGGCGAAACCCGCGACGCTGAAGCTGGAGAAGCACGCCGCCGCACCGGTCGACGTGAACCGCAACGGGATCACCGACGCGGGTGACACCATCGGGTACACCTTCACCGTCACCAACACCGGCGCGCTGGAGCTGCACGACATCACCGTGACCGACGCCAAGGCCGGCTCGGTCGCGTGCCCTCGGCCGAGCCTCGCGCCGGGGGAGTCGCAGACCTGCACCGCGCGTGCCCCGTACGTCGTCAGCCCGGCCGACGAGAACTCCGGGGCGGCGGTCAACACCGCGACGGCCTCCGGGCTCCCCCCGGGCAGCGCCACCCGGGTGACGTCGGACCCCTCGTCGACCCGCACCCCGACCGCGAAGCCGGCGCCGGCCCTGACGCTGAAGAAGTCGGTCTCGCCCGACAACCCGGACGCTTACACCGCCGGCCGGCCGATCACCTACTCGTTCCGGGTGACCAACACGGGCAACGTGCCGCTGAACGAGGTCGGCGTCGACGAGACCGCGTTCTCCGGCAGCGGCGTCCTGTCCACCACGCTGTGCCCGGTCGCTACGCTGGCTCCTGGCGCGAGCACGACCTGCACCGCCACCTACGTGCTGACCCAGGCCGACGTCGATGCGGGCCGGCTGGACAACACCGCCACGGCGCACGGCAAGCAGCCCGGCTCGACGGTCCCGACCACGTCGAACCCCTCGAGCGTCTCGATCCCGACACCCGCGCACCCGGCGATCACCCTGGTCAAGACCGCCGACCCGACCACCGTCGACCGCGCCGGCCAGCCCGTCGGCTACACGTTCCTGGTCACCAACACCGGCGACGTGACGCTGCGCAACGTCGGGGTCGCCGAGACCCGGTTCACCGGCTCCGGCCCGGAGCCCGTCGTGTCCTGCCCGTCCGGGGCCCTCGCTCCCGGTGCCGCGCGGACCTGCCGGGCGACCTACCCGGTCACGCAGGCCGACATCGACGCGGGCGCGGTCGAGAACACCGCCGTCGCGCACGGCACGGCACCGCGCGCGGCGGAACCGACCACGTCGGCGCCGTCGTCGGCGAAGGTGATCGTCACCCGCGCGGCCGCGTTGACCCTGGCGAAGTCCGCGGACCCGGCCACCGTCGCTTCCGTTGGCGAGCCGGTCCGCTACTCGTTCACGCTGCGGAACACCGGCAACGTGACGCTGACCGGGGTGGCGGTCACCGAAGGCGCGTTCAGCGGCCGTGGAACGCTGTCACCCGTCGCCTGCCCGGCCGGGAGCGAGGTGCTGGCCCCCGGTCAGGTCGTCACCTGCACGGCGGACTACGCGGTGACCCAGGCCGACCTCGACGCCGGCCGGATCACCAACAGCGCCACCGCGGCGGGAACCCCGCCCGCAGGGTTGCCGGCCGTGACCACGCCGCCGGCGACCGCGGTCGTCACCGCCGGCGGCGGCCCCGCGCTCACCTTGGTCAAGTCCGCCGAACCGGCCACTGTCGCCGGTGCCGGGGAGGCTGTGACCTACCGGTTCGCCGTGACCAACACCGGGAACCGCACCCTCACCTCGGTGGCCGTGCTCGAGACGGCGTTCAGCGGCTCCGGCCCGGCGCCGGTCGTCGAGTGCCCGTCGCGGACGCTGGCGCCCGGGCAGGCACAGACCTGCACCGCTGCCTACACCCTGACCCAGTCGGACGCCGACGCCGGAGCGGTGACCAACACGGCCGAGGCGACCGGCACCGGTCCCGGCGGCGAACCGGTCACCTCGAGTCCGTCGCAGGCGAAGGTGACCGTGCCCGGAAAGCCGGGACTGTCACTGGTCAAGTCGGCGGATCCAGCCGACGACGGCCACTTCCGGGCCGGGCAGGCGGTCACCTACACCTTCGTGGTCACCAACACCGGGAACCGCACGCTGACCGCGGTCGAGGTGCGCGAGACAGCGTTCTCGGGCACCGGCCGCCTTTCCCCGCCGGCCTGCCCGGGCGGCGGCGCGACGGTGGCCAGGCTGGCGCCGGGGGAGCAGGCGATCTGCACCGCCGGCTACGTGCTCACCCAGTCCGATGTGGACGCCGGGAAGGTCGTCAACACCGCGGTCGCCACCGGTACCCCGCCCGAAGGCGAACCGCCGGTCTCGGATCCGTCGACGGTTGTCGTGCCGACGCCGCCGGACGCCGCGCTCGGCCTGGCGAAGACGGCTTCGCCGGAGACGGTTTCCGCGGCCGGACAGGAGGTCGCCTACTCGTTCGTCGTCACCAACACCGGCAATGTGACGCTCACCGCGCTGTCGGTCCGCGAAACCCACTTCACCGGTAGCGGCGGGCCACCGGCTCCGGTCTGCCCCGCCGGCGCGTTGGCGCCGGGACAACATGTCACGTGCACAGCCACCTACCGCGTCACACAGTCCGATGTGGACGCCGGGCGGATCGACAACACGGCCGTCGCGGCCGGCACCCCGCCCTCGGGCGGGCCACCGGTGGAGTCGGCGCCCGCGAGCGCGGCGGTGCGGATCACCGCGGCCGCGGCCCTCACGATCACCAAGGCGGCCCGGCCGATCGACGTGAACGGCGACGGCTCGATCGGTGCCGGCGACCGGATCGAGTGGACGATCACCATCACCAACACGGGCGCGGTCACCGTCCGGGAGATCCGGGTCGACGACCCGTCGGCGGGCGCGGTGACCTGCCCTGCGAAGGCACTGGCGCCGGGGCAGGCGATGACGTGCACGGTGCCCGCGCACACCGTCACCGCCGCCGACGTGGCCACGGGTCGGGTGCGCAACGTAGCCACCGCGGCCGGCACCGGATCCGACGGATCGGCGGTCCCCGCCGGGCAGGCGGTCGCCGACGTCCCGGTCACTCCCGCACCGGCACCGGCACCGGCCCGGAGCCCGCACCGGCTACCCGACACCGGCATGGACGTGGGCAGGCTGCTCGGCCTGTCGGGCGTGCTGCTCCTGGCCGGAGCGGCGCTGTGCGCGGCCGTCAGGCGACGCGACGCGGGCCGGTGAACCGGTGCGGAGTCGTTCGGGCCGTTCCGTTCTTGCGCCCGACGAAGCCGAGGGTGTTCTGCAACGCCGTGTTCGGGCCGACGCCCGGGGGACCCGGCCGCGGGCGGCTGGGCGGTCGCCCTCGTCGTCGCGCCGGGCATGCCCGCCGCCCGGTTCAGCATCAGCGCCGTGGAACGCGAGAGATCGCCGGCTCGCCTTCGTTTCCTCGCTGGCGTCGCGGCGATGGGGTTGTGGCGCCACGCGGTTCACCCGCGGCGCGGGCAGTGGAACCGGCCGGCGTCGGAACGTGAGCGCTCCCGCCGGGCATCGTCCTGGGCGGCCGAGAGTCCGAAGCCCGGTAATCGTGCGGTAAGGATCATCGGGCGGGAACCGTGTGAGACTGAGGTGATCCGACGAGGAGGTCACCATGACCCGCAGTCACCCGCACGCTGCCTCGACCGGCGGCGCGACCTGGAACCGGTGGAGCCGCACGGGAATCTCGGTCGTGTTCGCACTGATCGTGGCCGGCGGCGCGAAAGTCGCGTTCGACCTCAGCAGCACCATGATGACGCACCTCGCCGCCGTGGGTGCCTGGATGATCCTCGCGCTGGGGCTGGCCTACGCGGGAGTCCGGATTCGGCCTGGCCTCGGCGGCGCGCTCTTGACGGGCTTCGGAATCGGGGCCTTGCTGGTGGTGTTCTTCGGCGGTATGCAGATGTTCGCCTGACCGCCGTACACCCGATACCGGACCGCCCGCAAGGGAACGGTCAGCGGCCCACCGGCGATCGAACGCTCGGGCGTGGACAGTCGCGTCCGCAGGAACGTGTCCGAACACGGAGAAACCCGGCATCGTCATCGGTAACCACGAACATCCATGACGTCTTCGACGAGCTGAACCTGGGTGGGAGTTGCCGCAACTCGCCGAACTGCTGCTCGGCCCCCGGGGCGGCGTGGCCGGGATGGAGCGACGGTCGGGGCGAGTCTGTGCAACTGCGTCACGTAGTTGCACAGACTCGCCCGGCGGCCGGAAAGAATCAGCTCTGCTGCAGCAGGCTCTGCATCTCGGTGATCTCCGCCTGCTGGGCGTCGATGATCTTCTGGGCGAGCGCCTTCGCTTCGGGGTTGCTGCCCTTGCTCAGTTCGTACTCGGCCATGCCGACCGCGCCCTGGTGATGTTTGATCATCATGGCGAGCCACGCCCTATCGAACTCGGTGCCGTTGGCGGCATCGAGCTTCGTCATGTCGTCGGCCGACATCATGCCGGGCATCGACTCGGAGGTCATTCCCGGCATGGTCGACGTCGCGCTCGCGCCCCAAGTGGACAGCCACCCCTGCATCAGCTTGATCTCGGGGTCTTGCGCCTTCTCGATCCGTCCGGCGAGATCGACGACCTTCGGGTTGGTGCTTCGCGTGGGCACCAGTTTCGCCATGTCGAGGGCCTGGCTGTGGTGCGGGATCATCTGCCGGGCGAACGTGACGTCGTCCGCGTTGTGCCCCGCCCGCGGACCGGAGGCGGGTGCTGGAGCCGGCGCGGAGGAATGCGACTCCATGCCGGACATCGAGTCGTTGCTGCTGCACGCGCCGAGGACGGCAGCTGAGGCGACGGCGAGCGCGCCGAGGAACAGTTTTTTGCGCACGACAAAACCTTCTCTGGGAGGTGGGTGTGACAGTGGCCGGTGTGGTCCGGCACATCACACCCGCAACACGCAGAGAACGTTCAGAACGGTCCGCCCAGGTCTGTCCGGTGGTCGCTCCGGAATTGACGAGCCGCGCGGGTAACTCCGTGGGACGGGGTTTCCGGCCTCCGGGCGCCGTACGAACAAAAGCCGGGCCAGCAGGAGCGCGCCGATCGCGGTCAAGACGGCGAGGCACAGGTGGAGCGTGTCGTGCGCGCCATCGGGGCCGGGAGCGTGGTGTTCGCCCGAGCCCGTGCCGGCGCTCATGCTTGTGGAAACGGAGGTTGCCACGGTGTGGGGCTCGTCGTCGGACGCCGACACGTGGTGCATTGCGGTCACGCACAGCGCGAGCAAGCACAGCAGGATGACCTGCTGCACTCGGCCGATGCGCTCCGCCATGTCTCCACTGTACTCAGCTGTGGCTCGCAGCCGCCCGAGGGCGTGCCCGGCGCAGCGAACCTACTCGGTGCCCCGTAGTGCGCGTAGCGCCCGTCTTCCCGCTGTTCTCGAGCAGCAGTGATGCTGCTCTCCGACCTGCCGCCGATCCGGACTCGCGCCGAGGCCCTCGACGCGTTGTGCATTGCGGCCTGGGAGGAGTTCCGCTTGCACGGACTGCGTGTCGTCCAGCTCGGTGAGGGCACCGGTGTCGTCCGCTACGGCATCGCGGCGACGCGCTCCGCGCTGCCGTATTGGGCGCAGGTGAGCAGTGTCTACGCGCGCCGGCCCAGCGGCTGGAAGCTCACCTTCCCCCAGCGGACCCGCCGGTGAGACGTGCGGCCGCCACCGGCGCGTGGCGGTGGTCGCACGAACCTCAGCGGCCGGTGAAGGCCTGGTCGACGAACGCCGTGTGCTGCTCGATGCACTTCTGCGCGGAGACCTGCTCCTGACCCTTGGGCGCCTGCTGGATGGCAAGACGCTTTCGACGACGAGCGCCATCGTCGGACGCAGCAGGGCGAGGTCCCCGCGCAGGGCCCGCAGCGCGGTTTCGATCGCGTCTCCGGTTTGCCCCCGGCCGGTCTTTGCGGCATCTTTACGCGTGGAGTGCCGGGAAGTCTGGTCGGCCCTCCGCCCGGAGCGGGCGGAGGTGGCGACTCGAGGACGGATTTTCCATGGCGCTCGTGCTGGCGTTCGGCGTCGTTCTGCTCATCAGTGTGTCCCTGTCCGGTGTCGCGGCGCGGACGGTGCTGTCGACGGCGTTGTTGTTCCTGCTCGCCGGTGCGCTGATCGGCCAGGGCGGTTTCGGCCTGGTGAAGATCGCGCCGCACGACCCGCTGGTGACCGCGCTGGCCGACATCGCGCTCTTCACGGTGTTGTTCACCGACGGCCAGCGAGCCAACGTCCGGGCGTTGCGGGAGGGCTGGCGGCTGTCGGGCCGGGCGCTGGGCCTGGGCATGCCGCTGACGATGATCGGGATCGCGGTCCCGGCGCACTTCCTGGTCGGCCTGGACTGGCCGACGGCCCTGCTGCTCGGCGCGATCCTCTCGCCGACGGACCCGGTGTTCGCGGCGGCGATCGTCGGCCGCGACGACGTGCCGCTGCGGCTGCGGCGGCTGCTCAACGTCGAGTCCGGGCTCAACGACGGGCTCGCGCTGCCGTTCGTGCTGATCTTCCTGGCCACCGCCGCGCACGCCGACTCCGACCTGGGAAAGGTCGGGATCGAGCTGGTGCTGGGCCTGGTCCTGGGCATCGCCATCCCCGCGCTGGTGACGCTGGCGTGGCGGTTGAAGGTGTTGACCGCCGAGCCGCGGCTGCAGGCGCTCGGTCCGCTGGCGATCGCGGTGATGCTGTACGCGGCGTGCCACCTGACCCACGCCAACCCGTACCTGGCCGCGTTCGCGGCGGGGTCGACGCTGGCCACGATGGACAAGGTGGCCGCCGAGCACTTCGAGCCGCTGGGCGACCTGCTGTCGGAAATCACGAAGTTCGCGGCGCTGCTGGTCTTCGGCGCGCTGGTCACGCCGGAACGCCTGGGGCACCTGAGCGTGGGTGGCTGGGTGCTCGCCGTGCTGGCGATCGTCCTGGTCCGCCCGGCCGCGATGGCGTTGTCGCTGCTGCGGACGAAGATGTCCGGCCGCGAGCGGGCCGCGGCCGCCTGGTTCGGGCCGAAGGGGTTCGCCTCGGTGGTCTACGGGCTGCTGGCCCTGCAGTCGGGCATCCCGGACGCCGAGCTGGTGTTCGACCTGGTCACCGTCACGATCGCGCTGTCGATCGCGCTGCATTCCTCGACCGACGTCCCGGTGGCGAAGGCGCTGAGCTTCGAGCCACCGGACAACCTGCCCACCGGCCGTCAAGAAACCGGAAGGAGCACCGGATAGTGCGCCGCGACCCCGCTCCGCCCGCCGTACGCTGGGTGGATGCACGCTGTGGAGATGGCCGAGGAGTACCCGGTCGTGGACGTCGACTCCGACGCGCTCGCCGCGGCGAAGCTGCTGGCCGAGCGGCGGCTGCCGGGCCTCGTCGTGACCGACGCGTCCGGGTGCCCGTGCTCGATCCTGCCGGCGTCGCAGGTGGTGCAGTTCCTGGTGCCGCGGTACGTGCAGGACGACCCGTCGCTGGCCGGTGTCCTGGACGAGTCGATGGCCGACCGGATCGCGGACAAGCTGGGCGGCAAGACCGTCCGGTCGCTGCTGCCCGAGAAGCCGTCGGAGCTGCCTCGCGTGCAGGGCGACGACACGATCGTGGAGGTCGCGGCGATCATGGCCCGCCTGCGCTGCCCGCTGGTCGCCGTCATGGAGGACAAGCGGCTGCTCGGCGTCATTTCCGCGTCGCGGCTGCTGGAACTGGCACTCTCGCACGGCTGAACCCGGGAGCGGCGCGATGAGCACCGTCCTCGCCGTCGCGGTCTTCGTCGTCGCATACGTCTTCATCGCCACCGAGAAGATCCCGAAGATGGTCGCGGCCCTCGTCGGTGCCGGGGTCGTGCTGGCCTTCGGGGTGACCGGCTCCGAGGACGCGTTCTACTCCCACGACACCGGCATCGACTGGGACGTCGTCTTCCTGCTGCTCGGGATGATGATCATCGTCGGCGTGCTGCGCCGCACCGGCGTGTTCGAGTACGTCGCCATCTGGGCGGCCAAGCGGGCCAAGGGCTCGCCGCTGCGGATCATGGTCCTGCTGGTGCTGATCACCGCCGTCGCGTCGGCGTTCCTCGACAACGTCACCACCGTGCTGTTGATCGCCCCGGTCACGTTGCTGGTGTGCGACCGGCTCGACATCAAGCCCACGCCGTTCCTGATCGCGGAGGTGCTGGCGTCGAACATCGGCGGTGCGGCGACGCTGATCGGTGACCCGCCGAACATCATCATCGGCAGCCGCGCCGGCCTGTCGTTCAACGACTTCCTGCTCAACATGACGCCGATCGTCGCGATCGAACTCGTCGCGTTCACGCTCGCGCTGCGCTGGGTCTTCCGGGGGTCCTTCGCCGTGGACCCGGCGCGGGTGGCCGACGTGATGCGGCTGAACGAACGGGAGGCGATCCGCGACCGCGGCCTGCTGGTCAAGTGCGGGGTCGTGCTGCTGGCGGTGTTCGCCGGGTTCGTGGGTCACTCGCTGTTCCACATCGAGCCGTCCGTGGTGGCCCTGCTGGGTGCCGGCGTCCTCGTGCTGATTTCGCGCGCCGAGCCGAAGGACTTCCTGGCCGGGGTCGAGTGGGAGACGCTGCTGTTCTTCGCCGGCCTGTTCGTGATGATCGGCGCGCTGGTCAAGACCGGCGTGATCGGGGACCTGGCGAAGCTGGCGGCCGACGCCACCGGCGGCAACGCGCTCTTGGCGGTGATGCTGATCCTCGTGGTGTCGACGGTGCTGTCCGGGGTGATCGACAACATCCCGTACGTGGCGACGATGAGCCCGCTGGTGCTGGCGCTGACCCAGGACATCCCGGATCCGGGGCACTCGGAGGCGCTGTGGTGGTCGCTGGCGCTGGGCGCGGACTTCGGCGGCAACATGACGGCGATCGGCGCCAGCGCCAACGTGGTGATGCTCGGCATCGCGGCGCGGTCGGGCAGCCCGATCTCGTTCTGGGAGTTCACCCGCAAGGGTGCACAGGTCACGCTGCTCACCGTGCTGATCGCGGCGCCTTACCTCTGGCTGCGTTACTTCGTGTTCGGCTGGTGAAGCCCTTGGCAGTGGCCGTCGGCGCGGCCAGGGAGCTGCCGGCGTTGCGGCCGCGCCGGCCTCCTCCGTCGTGGTGTGCCTGCCGAAGGTGTCCACTTCGGCCCCGGGATGCTCGGCGAAGGCTGACCGGCGGCTGCGTCAACGTTCGGGACCCCGCGGTGCCGGGGTCGAGCTGTACTGGCCTTGCCAGGTGGCTTGGGCGCCGGAGTCGCCGATGCGGTAGACGTCGTAGACCGCCGCGCCCGCGGCCACCACGGCGAGGGCCGAGAGCACCACCGTCACCGCGGTGGACGCCGGGGCCAGGAACGTGCGGCGGCCGGTCGCGTTCGCGGTGCCGGCGGCTGGGGTCCGCAGGCTCTCGCGGCGGCGCCACCACACCAGGAGTGCGAGCACGGCCACCGGGATCGCGACCCACAGCGCCGTGTCGCCGAGTTCGGTGTGGGTGCGGACCAGCGGGGTCGACGCGACGCGGCGTTCGAGCCATTCGCCGGCGTCGGTGGTGATGGGGACCAGGATCACGACCAGGGCGGCCAGGATCGCGTTGGGGCCGGCCAGTTTGGCGCGCGCCGCGGGCCAGAGTGCGCTCAGCACCAGCAGGAGCGCGGACAACGGCAGCAGGACGACGATGGCGTGCACGAGCAGGATGTGGGCGGGCAGGCCGCTGACGGTGGTCATGGTGTCCTTTGTGGAGTGTGGTGGGATCGGTCGCGGGAGCGGGTTTCAGGGAGCGCGAGCGAGCGCCGCCACCTCGTAGCCCGGAGCACAGGTGGCGACCCACTCTTCGACGTCTTCGCCGCCGCGGGCGAACGCGGCCGTGGCGAAGACGTCGGCCCACAGGAGGCTCGGGCCGGTGACCGTCACGGCGAGCAGATCGCCGGGATGGCGGCCGGTGTGCGGGTCGATGATGTGCTTGCCTCGTTCGGCCGAGCCGGATGTGGCGACGCCGCCGCTGCGCAACTCGAGGATGGTGAGGAAGGCGTTGGTGTTCTGCGGGTCTTGGACGGCGACCTGCCACGCCGGGCACCGGGAGGCCACGCGGCCGGTGACGTCGCCGCCGGCGTTGAGGTAGTGGTCGAACCCGCGCAGGCGGGCGAGCTGGGTGGCGGCGCCTTCGGCCGCCCAGCCCTTCACGAGGCCGGACGGGTCGAATCCGCCGGGGAGCCACGCGTCGAAGTACCCTCCGGTCCGCTGCCGGGCTTTCTCGCACAGCGCCACGACCTCGGTGACCCACGGGTGGGCGTCGCCGGGGGAGAGCTCCCGGCGGCGGATCGCGCTGACCTGGCTGTCCGGGCGGTAGGTGCTGAACAGCTCGTCGGCGGCGCGCAGGTGCCCGAACACCGCGGCCACGGCCGGTTCCACGGCCGGGTCGCTGTCCACCCGGGGGCCGCGCAGGTGCAGGCTCATCTCGGTGCCCATGATCGACCGGGTCCAGGACCGGCGCTGTCGCTGCGGGCTCGTCATCCGTGGGCCGCGTCGATCGCGGACTGCAGGGACTGCTGGTAGCCCTCGGAGGTGTAGGTCGCGCCGCTGACGGTGTCGATCTGCGCGCTCTGCGCCTGCAGCGCCTCCTGGTTCAGCTCGGGCACGGCTTCGGAGTTGATCCGGACGTCGCGGCCGCTTTCCTGGGGGTACTCGATGGCCTGGGCGTCGGTGATCCGGCCGCCGGCGACGGTGATCCGCACCTGCACCGGGCCGTAGCGGGTGTCGGCGGCGTCGCCGGTGAAGGTGCCGTCGCCGCCCGAGGCGCCACCGGACGTCGTCGGGCTGGATGCCGCCGGGCCGGACGTGACCGGGGCGGACGTGCGGGACGGCTGGCCGCCGCCGAGCGGCCGCCCGGCGGCGACCGGGGTCTGGTCGGTGCTGGTGCGGTAGCTGAACAACAGCACGACGATCGAGACGGTCGCGGCGAGGGCGATGGCGATCCTGCGCATCGGAAGTCCTTTCCTACCAGGCGAACCGCTCGGCGTGGACGCGGCCGGCGGGGACGCCGGCGCGGCGGGCGCTCTCGAGCACGGCGGCGGTCCAGGTGTCGGGGCCGCAGACGTAGACGTCGTGGTCGGCGATGTCGGGCACCAGGTGGCGCAGCACCTGCTCGTCGGGCACCGGGGCGTAGCCGGCGGGCAGCCACGACGCGCGGGCGCGGGAGCGGCGGCCGAGCAGGTAGTGGAGCCGGACCCCGCGCCGGGCGGCGAGGTCGTCGAGTTCCTGGCGGAACAGCAGGTCGGCCGCGCGGCCGGCGCGCTGGAACAGCACGGCTTCCCCCGGGTGGTAGGGGAGTTCGTCGAGGAGCGCACGCAGGGGCGTGATCCCGATGCCGGAGGCGAACAGCGCGAGCTTCCGTCCTTTTCGGACAGTCGAGGTCAGCCGGCCGTACGGGCCCTCGAAGAGCGCCGGCGTACCGGGCCGCAGGGTGGCCAGCCGGCGGCTGCCCGCACCGAGGTCCTTCGCCGTGATCCGCAGCCGCTGCCCGTCGGGGGCGGCCGAGAGGGAAAACGGTTTGCCGCGTGTCCAGCCGGGCCCGGAGCGGAATCGCCAGATGAAGAACTGGCCCGCGGCCACGGGAAGCCGGTCGAGGTCGCGGCCGCGCAGGTACACCGAGACGACGCCGCGGCCTTCCGGCACGACCTGCTCCACGACCAGCCGGTGCCGGAGGTTCAGCCACCCCGGCAGCCCGAGCCGGAACACGAGCACGGCGCCGGCCGCCACCGCGTAGGCGGTCCACCAGAAGACCGTGGCGAGCGGGGACGCGGTGAAGTCGGCGCCGGTCCACAGCTGGTGCGGCAGCGCCAGGCCGGCACCGAGGTAGGCGTAGAGGTGCAGCAGGTGCCAGGACTCGTAGCGCAACCGTCGGCGGGCCGCGCGCACCGACGTCACGGCGACCATGCCCAGCGCGGCCGTCCCGGCGGTCGCCAGGAGCATGCCCGGGTAGGTCGTGACCAGCGCCCACGCCTCGGCCACCAGGCCCGAACGGTCGGCCGCCGCGTAGCCGAGGGTGATGAGCACGATGTGCGCGGCGAGCATGGTGATCGAGGTGAAACCGGCGAGCCGGTGCCGGCGGGCGAGTTCGTCCTGGCCGTAGCTGCGTTCGACCCACGGGATCCGGGCCATCAGCAGCAGCTGCAGGAGCAGGAGGTCGGCCGACACCAGGCCGGTCAGCCGTCCGGTGGAGGTGAAGAAGTCCGTGCGGAGATCCTGCAGGCCGCGGCCGGACACCCAGAGCGCGACCACGAACAGCATGCTCAGCCAGGCCGTCGAGCCGGCGACGTCGCGCCACCACGCGCGGACCGCGGGCCGCGAGACGCGGCTGGTGACGAGAGTGGCGGACATCGGGCTCCTCGGGTGATCGCTCCGGGATCCACCCTTCCGGAGCCCGGTTAGCCGCCGACGTGACCAGGGTGAGAACTCGGTAAGAGAAGATCGGCGCCGACGGTGAACCCGACCACCGCGCCGCCGCCCGGCCGCGGCTCGGCGAACACCGACCCGCCGTGGGCGAGGGCGATCTCGCGCACGATGGCCAGCCCGAGGCCGGAGCCGGGCAGGCCGCGGGCCCCGTCCGCGCGGTGGAAGCGGTCGAACACGCGGGCCGCGTCCTCCTCGCCGATGCCGGGGCCGCGGTCGAGCACCCGGACCCGCCCGTCCCGCACCTCGACCTCGATCGGGCCGTCCGGAGCGAACTTCACGGCGTTCTCCAGCAGGTTCGCCACCGCGCGTTCGAGTGCTTTGGCCTGACCGGTCAGGGTCGTCGCGTCGGCTTCGACGGTGATGGTGCGTCCCGAGCGGTGCCGGACGCGACCGGCGGCGTGGCCGGCGATCTCGCCCAGCTCGACCGGGGCGGGCTCTTCGGCTTCGTAGCGGCGGGTGGCGAGTTCGACCAGCTCGTCGATCAGGTGGGTCAGCTCGCGGGCTTCGCCGTCGACGTCGTCGAGCAGCCGGGCGCGGGCGTCGGGGCCGAGCTCGGCGAAGCGGCGCAGGACGCTGGCGTTGGTGCGCAGGCTGGTCAGCGGGGTCCGCAGCTCGTGCGCGGCGTCCTGGACCAGGCGTTCCTGGTCGGCGCGGGCGTCGGCGAGCCGGCCGAGCATCCGGTCGAAGGACGTCGCGAGCCGCCCGACCTCGTCGCGGCCGCCGGTGGGGACGGCGACGTCGTCGAGGCGGCCGTCGCTGACCTGCTCCGTGACGTCGGTCAGCCGGACGAGCCGGCGGGTGATCTGCCTGGCCAGCAGCCAGCCGGCGAGCGCCGCGGCGGCCAGGACCAGGGCGCTGACGCCGGTGATGCGGGCGGCCAGCTCCTTCAGCACGTGGCGGGACTCGTCCACGTCGATGCCGAGCTGAACGGCTCCGCGGCCGGGGCCCAAGGCGACGGTGATCACGCGGTAGTCGTCGCGGCCGGCGGCGACGTCCCAGTAGCGGTGGGCGCCGAGGGAGCCGGTGGCGGCCAACGTCCGATCGGCGTCGGCGACGTCCAGGTGCACCCGGCGGCCGCCGATCGGGCGGGCGGTCCCGTCCGGGGCGATCGACTGGGCGACCATCGGCTGGGCTTCGTCGTGGTCGTCGTCATCGGGGCCGCGGGTGACCGGGCTCGGTGCGAGCACCTGCGTCGCGCCGGCCGCGACTTCCGCCGAGGTGGTGAGCAGCGAGCGGTCCAGCTCCGCGTCGATCCGCTGGGAGGCCGCCTGGTAGCTGAACACCCCGACCAGGATGGCCGCGGCGGCGCCGACGCCGGCGAACGCGATCGCGAGCTTGCTGCGCAGGTTCACGAGGGCCGCACCGAGTAGCCCACGCCCCGCACGGTGTGGATGAGTCCGGTGGCGCCGGCCTGGTCCAGCTTGCGCCGGAGGTAGCCGATGTAGACGGCGAGGTTCTTCGAGTCCGAACCGAACTCGTAGCCCCAGATCCGCTGGTAGATGGTGGAGCGGTCGAGCACGATGCCGGCGTTGCGGACCAGCAGCTCCAGGAGGTCGAACTCGGTCTTGGACAGGGTGATCTCGGTGCCCTGCCACCAGACGCGGCGGGCGGCGGGGTCGACCGCGAGCTCGCCCAGCCGCAGCGTCCTCGCGGTGGCGGTGCCGGGTTCGGCCGAGGTGCGGCGCAGCAGGGCCCGCAGCCGGGCGAGGAGCTCGTCGAGTTCGAAGGGCTTGGACAGGTAGTCGTCGGCACCGGCGTCCAGGCCGGCCACCCGATCGGGGGTTTCGACCCGGGCGGTGAGCATGAGGATCGGGGTCTGGTCGCCTTCGGCGCGCAGCACGCGGCACACGCCGAGCCCGTCGACGCCGGGCATCATGACGTCGACGATCAGCACGTCGAACTCTTCGCGCCGGGCCGTGGCCAGCGCGCTCACACCGTCGGTCACCTCGGTGACGTCGTAGCGTTCGAGCTCGAGCGCGCGCACGAGCGATTCGCGGATGGCGCGGTCGTCGTCGGCGAGCAGGACGCGGTGCGGCATGCCCGCCATCATGCCCGCCCGCCGGGAGCGCGGCGGATCGGCGGGCGCAAGCGGTCGAGCACGGACTGGAGCCGCGTCGCCGCGACAGGTTTCGTCGTCGGCCCGCGATACCAGGGGCCGGTGAACTGCTCGAGGCGTCGGTGGGTCCTCTCCGGCGGCGAAGCACTCACCCGGCGCCTCGAAGGTGAGCTGGCCCGCTTCGCCGACCGGATCACCCGCTGGGAAGTCCACCTCGGCGACGAAAACGCCGCGGGAGCGGACCGGCGATGCGTGCTCGAGGCTCGTCCTGTCGGCCGCCGGCCGGTTTCCGTCACCCACCACGCGGGGTCGGTGGCCGAGGCGTGCCACGGCGCCGCCCGCAAGCTCTACGACCTGCTGGACCGCGTGTACGACCGCGCGCACCACCACAAGGGCGGCCGGACGATCCGGCACCGGGAAGCAGAGGCGGACGAAGGCTGGCGCGGCCGCCGTCGCGAGCCCGGCGGCCACAACGCTCCTCGGCGGGGAACCCGGCCTCGTGGAATCCGGCGCCCGAGGGGCCGGAAGGCCTGACCGCCGGTGACTTCCGGCCACAGCCCCGGCCGGGGCTCCGCCGGAGGAGAACCTGAGTTCGTCGTGGGAAGATGGCCCACCGCGTGCTGCGCGCGTGGCTGCGCGTCGTCCGCGACCGGCTGCCCGGCGGTGCTGCTGCGCGGCGAGTTCTTCGACGGCTGGAACCCCGGCCGGGTCCCGGTGGCCTACGACGTCGCGGAGTTCTGCGAACGGTTCGCCGCTGAGGCCGGGATCCACCAGAGCCAGGTCGCGGACGCGGCCGTCGCGGTCAGCACCGCGCTGGACACCTTGTGCTCCGCCGGGAACCTCGATCACGTCCTCGCTCGGGATCCCCTCGGCAGCCGCCGCCGCGAACGGTGGTGACCGCCGGGTGGCGGGGAGGGGAGGTCGGCCCGCGCCGTCACCACCGTTGCGGGGGAGGGGTTCGCCGCCGATCGTGCGGAGGCGGCTGGTGTCCCTCACCCCTGACGCTCCTCGCGTCCGCCGGTCCGGGGCAGAGCCGGAAGTCCTTGCCGGTCAAGCACAAAGGCCTCACCGGGAGCCGTGCTTCACGGTGCGCCGGTGTCGCGGCGCACGGCTTGGACGGCCAGGGTTCGTCGGCCGGGCAGGTGCTTGGCACAGGCGCGGGCTCCGGGCTCGGGCAGCAGCACCGGCGCGGTGCCGCCGGGCGGGTACACGCGCAGACCGGTCACCGGAGTGGGACCGCACACGGCCGGGTCGTAGTTGTCGGGATTGACCTGGTCGACCCAGGCCACGGCGGATTGCCCGCGCCGCAGGACGAGCACCGGCGTGGCGCCGGGGTCGCGGACGGCGGCCTCGCCGACTTGGTGGTGGTCGCCGCCGGCGAAGTAGGAGACCCCCGGGTAGCCGGTGATCGTGCAGGCGCGCCCGGTGTTGGTGAACGAGACGGGCACGTAGAGGTGCCCGGCGGCGCCGTCGCCCGGCCCGAGGCTGACGCGCAGCGCGGCCGTGGCGCACCGGGTGATCGGGGGCGTGCTGTTCCCCGGCGTCGGGCGGGGAACCGGGGAGGGAGTCGCGGTCACGGCCGGCACCGGCGGCGCCGCGGTCGCGCTCGACGCGGAGGGCGGCGACGCGGTGTTCGCTTCGTGGTCGCAGGCGGCGACCGTGATCAAGAGGAGGCCGGCGGCCGCGGCCGTCCGCCTCGTGCCGGATGTGGACATGCTCCACCCCTGTTCTTCGTGGTTGCCCGTTCGGCGGCGACCGGCGCCAGCATCGCCCGCAGTTCGGCTTGCGACAGCGGGCCGTGCGGCCGGTGCGCCGGCGGTGCCGCTTCGGTGTGGTCCAGGCCGAGCATCGCGAGCAGTTCGGCCTCGTCCCGGCGGTCGCGGGCGCGCCGCTTCACCAGCCGGGTGGCGAAGTCGCGCTGTTCGGACGTGGGCTCGTCGAACACGGCGGTACCCCTTCAGTCGTCCGGCTCGGCGACGTCGAGCCGGTAGCCGGGTACGAGCCGCGCGTCCCGGGGGCTGAACTCGACCCAGACCGAGCCGGGGCGGAGGTCGGGGACGCGGCCGACCACGACGCCGGTCCGGCCGGTGAACCGGCCACTGTGCGCGCGCACCCGCAGGCCGCTGGGGAACCCGCCGGTCCGCGCGGGCCCCGGGTTCCGGTCTTGGTGGGCGAAAGTCATCTCGGCTCCGGTCCGGGGGAAGTGCCGGGCGTTCTGCCGGCCCTGCGAGGTTCCCGCACGGTGGGGGAACGCGGCGAGAGGCGGAAGCCAGGTCCGGGTGAGTCGTTCCTCCTGTGCCGCCGGGCATTTGTGCCCACGGACGGCGCACGACCCGAGCATCAGTCCGCTGCGGACGCCGTGGTGCTCGGGTCGACGCCGAGCGCGGGAAGCCGGTGGTGGTACTTCGGCGGCGCCTGCAGCGGCTCCAGGACGTGGCCGAGGGGACGCCGCGGGGTCGGCGGCGGCGGTTCGGTGCCGGGTGGCGCCCAGCCGACCCGTAGCAGGATCTGCGGGTGCTGTCCCGGAGCCGCGAACGCGAGTGCGGCCCGGCGCAGCTCCGGGTTCTTCAGCGGATCGGTCAGCGGGCACGACGACAGCCCGAGCGCGGTCGCCGTCAGCAGGACAGCGCTCGTCGCCTCGCCGGCGCGCAGCCGGTCCACCCGGTCGTCGGCGGCGGTGCTCAGCACCAGCAGTTCACCGCCGCTCGCCAGGGGCCGGGTGAGCAGGGTGCCGGGCCGGTCCCGGCTTCCGGCGGCCACCGCGGCTCGCCGGAGCCCGCGGGCGGTGTCCGCGATCTGCCCGAGCTCGGCTCCTTCACACGCCGCGACGTGCGCCAGCCTGGCGAGGTGGTCGCGGGGAACCGGCCAAACGCCGTGGCGGCGGCGGTCGGAGCGCCGGCGGGGGATCGCCGCCGCCAGGGCGACGGTTTCCTCCGACGGACCGGCCGGGTGCGGTGTCACCACCGCGAGGTGGGCCGGGTCGCCCGGGTCGGGCAGCCGGCTGACCTCCGTGCGCCACCCCAGCGCGGCGAAGCCCACGCGGACGTGGTGCAGCGCCGCGCCGCAGCCGAGCAGCAGGTCGCGGTCGCCGGGGTCGGGCGGCCGGCGCTCCTGGTCGGTGAACAGGTGCACCGAGCTGTACCCGATCCGCCAGCGCCACGGCTGGGAATTGCCGGCGGACGGCGCGCGAAGGGCCAAGGCGACCGCCGCTTCGATGGTCGCGGTGGCCGGGATTCGTCGGTTCATGTCCGTGCCTCCGTCGCACCGGCGGTGGGTCAGCGGCCGGGGGAACGCCGGGTCCGCCTGCGCCGCGTGTAGCCCGGGCCGTGGAAGACACCGGCCGCCAGGACGATGCCGAACACGAACCCGAAGTCGTACAGGTGACCGCTGTTGTGCACCTCGTAGACCCCGACGTGGTCGTTGAACAGCGAAACCACGAAGCTGATCGGGCAGATGAACCCGTGCCACAGACCCAGCCAGAAGCCGGGCTGCGAAGCGGAGCCGGCGAGGACGTCGGCGGCCGGAGCGCACGCCGCCAGGAGCAGCGCGAGACCGGCAGCCAGGAGCGCGAAGGCAGTGCGGCGGCTCAGAAAGCGTGGTGTCGTCATGGTGGTCCCGATTCCGTCGCGTCGTCTGCGTCCGGGCGGGGGGCGAGCAGGCGGCCTTCGATCCGGTCGACGCCGATCCGCAGCAGCCGGTCGCGCGGTGGGGGAGCCCACGAGCGCAGGCCCGCGCCGAGCTGGGCGGCCACGGTTCCGACGTCGGTCGTGAGGGTGGCGACCCCGGTGACGATCACGCTCCAGCCCGTGCGGCGGCCGGAGTCGTAGGCATCGGCTTCGAAGGTGACCGGTTGCCCGTCGAGCCGGTCGGCCCAGGAGTTCCGGCCCGCCCGCAGCCAGATCGCGTCGTCCGCCAAGGTGAAGTTGACGGGCCGGATCGAAGGCCTCCCGTCTCGGACGAAACCCAGCCGGCCGAGCGGGACGGAGGCGAGCAGCGACCGGCAGCGCGCCGGCCCCAACTCGCTCAGCTCCGATGTGCTCACTGGTCATCTCCGGTCTCGGATTCCTGTCGACAGAAGAAAATCCTTCGCCGGCGGCGGAGGCGGTCCCAGGGGACGAGGTCACCCGCCGTCGGGACCGAAGTCACCGCGGCCGGTTCGGCGTTTCACCGGGCGCGGGCCTGGTGCCGCCCCCGATCAGGGCTGCGCGTGCTCCCGCGGCAGCAGGCTGAGCACGTCGGCCTCCGCCACGTCCCGGAAGTCGTGGTACCACGGCGCGACCGCGGTCCGCCGGCGCAGCGGCAGGGGGCAGACGGTCTGGTCGACGTGGCGGGACACCGCGCGCAGCACGTCGAGCGGAGCGACCGGCACGGCCAAGACGATGCGCGCGGCGCTCCGGGCCCGAAGCACGCGGATCGCCGCGCGCACGGTGACGCCGGTGGTGATGCCGTCGGCCACCAGGATCACCGTCTGCCCGCCGACTGCGACGGGCGAGCTCCACGGGTGGTAAGTGGCGGCCCGGCGGGCGACCTCGGCCTTCGCGTGGCCCGCGGCGCGGCCGAAGTCGCCGGGTGAGATGCCCAGCTTGCGAACGAGAGCGGGATTGCTGACCACGACGCCGTGTTCACCGACGGCCCCGATGACCGCCCGGGGCCTGCGAGGCGCGACGATCTCGCCGATCAGCAGTGCGTCCAGCGGAGCGGCCAAGGCTTCGGCGATCTCGTCGGCGACGACGACACCTCCGTGGGGCAGGCCGAGCACGACCGGCCGGTGCGCCTTCAGGTACCGGAGCCGGGGGACCAGCATCCGGCCGGCCTCCCGTCGGTCGCGGTAACGCATGGGGCCTCCCGCTCTCGGCGTCCCCGCCAGGATCCCGGGCGCGCGCCGCCGCCGGCAGGGCCGGAAGTCACCGCGGTCCGCGGCCCGAAGTCCCTCGCCGCGGACACCGACGGAGTCACGGCCACAGGCGGCGGTCCGGCCGGCTCGTCGCCGACGTCCCGGCGCCCGCCCGTCCGCCCTTCCGAAATCGCCGGCTCCCGGAATTCTCCGGTTCCGCTCGGTGTGATCCCCTCTCGTTTTCCGAAAATCTCCGGTGGATCCTCGTCCGTTCGGTGGCTCCGCCGGGCCGGCGCGGGCTGTCAGCCTGGACGGGTCGTCCTGGGCTCCGCCGCCCTCGGGTCCGGGGTGACACACCCAGGGAAGCGCCGCCGGCGGCGCTGTGGTCCGGATTGGACGGTGCGGGCGATGGATGTACCCGAGCTGATGCTCTGCGAGCACTGCTGGCACCCGATCAGCGCGGACGGCGGTTTCGTGGTGCGCGGGATCCGTGACGAAGCGCACCCGCTGCTCGCCACTTTGTTCAGCTACACCCACCCGGACGGTGACCCGGCCTGCCAGGCCGCCCGGCCGTCGCGGGTGCGGGTGGTGCACGAGCGGCCGGCCTCGCCGGTCGTCGTCGACCCGCCTGCGGAGGAGGAGCCCGGGGCCGGCGGGCCGGCGAGCTGACCACAGCCCGGCTCCGCGGGCGGAAAATCGCCTTCGCCGCGCTGGTTCGAAGGATTTCTCCCGGCGGCGCGGGACTTCCGGCGGCGAAGGTACTCCGCTGCGAACGGGGGATTGCCTCGCACGACGCCGGTCCAGCAGAGTGGTCCGCGCGCTGCGCGAGGGCGCGGGGGAGTGACAGTGGTGCGCGAGAGACTGCGAAGGCTGGGCAAGCCGGCGCTGTGGGGTGTGGCGGCCGGGGCGGGGTACGCGGCCGGCTCCCAGCTGGCTTTCACCGTGCTCGACTCCGCCGGGGCGGGCCCGACCTTCTTCCCGTCCGCGGGATTCAGCCTGGCCTTGTTGTGCCTGCTGCCGCGGCGGGTCTGGCCGTTCGCCTGCGCCGGCATCGCGACCGCGGAGTTCCTCGTCGACGTCGCAGAAGGGCTCGGTCCGTTCGCCGCGGCCGGGTTCGCCGTCGCGAACACCGCCGAACCGGTGCTGGGCGCGCTCCTGCTGGGGACGGCCCGGCCGGGCGGCACCTGGCGCGGACTCGCAAGGTTCGTGGCCGCTGCGGTGCTCGCGGCTCCGGCGGTGGGTGCGGTGGCCGGGGCGACGACCGCCGTGCTCGCGAGCGACGGTGGTGCCGCCTGGTGGGCCGTGGCCGGCCGGTGGTGGCTCGGCGACGGGCTCGGGGTGCTGGTGGTCGGCACCGCCCTGCTCGTGTGGGGCGACCGCGAGCCGGCTCCGGCGCGACGCGGCGGGGCCATCGCGGCCACGGCCGCGATGGGCGGGCTCGCGCTCCTCGTGTTCTGGGCGGACGTCTCCGTGGCCGGGTACGCCGGGGTGGTCGCGCTCGGGTGGGTCGCCTTGTGGTGGGGGCTGCGCGTCGTGACGGCGGCCGGTGTGGTGATCGCGTTCGTGGCGACGACCGCCACGGCCGCGGGGCGGGGACCGTGGGCCGGCGACGCCCCGGCGGCGGGGCTCGTCCACTTGCAGGTGCTGCTGGCGGTGGTGCTGCTCACGATGCTTCTGCTCGCGGTGACCGGCAGCGAACGGGACGCCGCGGTGCGCGGTGCGGTGGTGGCGGAGGAGCGGCGGCGCCGCGCCGAGTCGGTGGCCGCGGCCGAGCACGCGGCGCACGTACGGGCGCGGCTGCTGCAGGCCGTCGCGGGCGAACTGGGGGCCGCGAACGGGATCGACCGGATCGTGACCGTCTTCGTCGAGGTCCACGACGGTGCGCTGGCCGCGGCGGCGGTGGGGTTGCTCGGCGACGGCGGAAGCCCGCAGGTGTGGACCGGCACCGGTGCCGGTCCGGTGACCCGCACGGTGGTCGTGGCCGGGACCGCCGAAGCCGCCGTGGTGCGGGACGGGCGGCCGCGCTTCTTCGCCGGCGGGCACCCGGTCCCGGGCGGGACCGCGGCCGGGCACGCCGCGGCGGTCTTGCCGCTGCGCACGGCGGGGGACGTCTTCGGCTACCTCGGGCTGTACTTCCGCGAGCCGGGCGCCGACCCCGGTGCCCAGCGCACCCTGCTGCTCACAATGGCCTCACAGGCCGCCCAAGCCGTGCACCGGGCCCGGCTGTACGAGGCCGAGCGGCGCTCGCGCCGGAGGGCGGAGGACGGCGAACGGCGGCAGCGGCTGCTGGGCGACCTCGTGGCGGCGCTGAGCACGCCGGGAAGCACGGCCGAACGCGCGCAGCGACTGGTCGACGCGCTCGTCCCGGCACTTGCGGACTTCGCGGTCGCCGAGTTCGGCGAAGACGGCGACACGGTTGTCGTCTCGGCGTCGCGCGACGCCGGCGGAACCGCGGCCTCCGCCGCGCGGAGCTCGGGCGTCCCCGCACTGAAGACCGTGCTGGTGACCGGGGAGCGGCACGTCGCCGGGCAGCCGCCCTCGACGGTCGGCGTGCCGCTGGCCGCCGAGGGCGGCGTGCGCGGCGCACTCGTGCTGGGGCACGCCGGCTCCGGCCGGTGCTTCACACCGGACGACCTCGCTCTGGTGGCCGACCTCGCCGTCCGCGCCGGGCTCGTGCTGCACGCGGCGCGGGTCGCCGATCACGAGCACTCGATCGCGTGGACCCTGCAGACCAGTCAGCTGCCCCGGCACTTGGCCGTCCCCCGCGGTGTGGCGGCTGCCGCCCGGTACCGGCCGAGCGAACGCGGCCTTTCGATCGGCGGCGACTGGTACGACCTGGTCACGCACCCGGACGGGCGCGTGACGGTCACGATCGGGGACGTCGTGGGGCACGGGCTGTCCGCCGCCGCGGCGATGGGGCAGATGCGCAGCGCCGCGACGGCGCTCATCCTCGCCGAACTCCGCCCGGCCGCCGTGCTGGACCGGCTGGACCTGGTTGCCGGGCGCACCGCCGGCGCTGAGCACGCCTCCGCGCTGGTAGCCGAACTCGACCCGGCGACGGGCCGGTTCTGCTACGCCGCGGCCGGGCACCCGCCGCCGGTGCTCGTCGCACCGGACGGGACGGTCGCGCTGCTCGACGGGGCCCGGTCACCGCTGCTGTGCCTGCCGCCCCGGCGCGGCCGCCCGGAGGCCGAACACACCGTGCTGCCGGGATCCGCGCTCGTCTGCTACACCGACGGGCTGATCGAACAGAACCGGCTGCCCCTGCACGAGGCGTTCGCCGACCTGCTGTCGGCGGCGACCCGGTACGCCGGGGCAGACCCGGAGGACCTGTGCGACGGTCTCATCGACGTCCTGGTGGGAGACACCCCCGCACGGGACGACATCGCGCTCGTCTGCCTGCGGTACGCACCCGTCCAGGCGTCGCACGCCGCGCAGCCGGCGCCGGGCCTCAGTTCCGGTCTCGGTGCGGCCGGGTGAGATCGGCGAACGACCCGATCACCGCGGGGCGCTGTTCGATGACCGCCAATGCGTAGGTGAGCACCAGGTGGGCGGTGCGGGCCTGTTGCGTTTCGGGCTCGTCCGCCCGGGTGCGTCCCAGGACCAGGTTCGCTTCGTGGCGCAGCCAGCGGTTGCGCTCGCGGCGCAGGAGCGCGACCTCGGGCTGCGGTGCGGGGGCTTCGGGAAAGAGTGCGTCGGGCATCGGTGAATCTCCTCGAAAACGTCGTTCCTGGTCGAGGATAACGAGGCTTCGGGCAATTCACCGCTCGGTGCGTACGGGGAATTTCTCCGTTCTCCGGTATCTCCGCGTTGATTCCGGCCGAGTGTTCGACGGAGTCGGAAAGTGGCTGGCTGGTCCCGGCGTTTTCCTGCGAGGCAACCGAAGCCGGGGCGGACGGTGCCGTGATTCTCGGCTATGGCTTATTTCGGGATCCGAGAATCTTCGGGTGGTCGCGGGCGGCGGGTGCGGCGTTTTTCCTCGATCGGCGTGGCGGACGCGAGCGGATGTGGCCGCTGCCCTATCTTTGCGCGAACGATGCGGAAAATCGGCCGAGCTGCAGGAGCCTAGATGGGCTAGTATCTAGTTAAGCTAGTTATCTCGACTGCGATCTTGTGGGTTGTGAGTATGGAACGTCTGGCTGAGCAACTGAGAGCGGTGATCGTGGCCACCGACGAGTACCGGCGCGCGGTGGCGTCCGCTCTCGGGATCGGCGTCCACGAGGCCGCAGTGCTGGGCGAGCTGCTGCACGAGGGGCAGTTGCCGCCGTCGGCGCTGGTGAAACGGCTGGGCATCGCGTCGGCCAGTGTGACCGCGCTCCTCGACCGGCTCGAGGCCGCCGGGTTCACCCGGCGCGAACGGCACCCGACCGACCGGCGCAGCGTTCTGGTCGTCCTGACCCCCGTCGGCCGCAGGGCGATCGAAGCCTCGTTCGCACTGTTCCGCGAGGACGTCTACGAGTCGGTCGCGCGCTCTGAACCGGCTCACATCCGCGAATTCACCGTGGTGCTCATCAAGATCGCCCAAGCGCTGCGGGAGCGGGCCGCCCAGCCCGCGTCGATCGGCGAAGCGCTCACCGACCGGGTCCGGACGGCCGGTGTGGAAGAAAACCGGTCCGCCGAACCGGCCGGGTAGGCCGCGCTCAGGATTCGCCGGCCGCAGGCTGCGCGCGGTACTTGATCTTGGCCAGCCGCGTCGCGGCGAAGAGCGCGGCCACGGCGATCGCGCCGAGGGTGGCCAGGAGGCGGTTCACGTCGACCGCCGGCTCCCAGCGGAGCTTGCCGTCCTTGATGACGTACGCCCCGACCGGTTTGGCGGACAGCCCGAAGCCGCCCCCTTCGCCGGAGCGGCCGTTTTCGTCGCGGCCGTCCCCGCCGCCACCGCCGGTGCCGACGGACGAAGCCACGATCACCGTGACGCCGTCGACCTCGTACGGCTCGCCGTAGACCATCCTGGTTTCCAGACCGTCTTTCGCCTTCGCGATCAGTTCGTCGACCTTCATGCCGTGGAGTCTCCGCACCGCGAGCCCGCGAGCGGCAGTGCCGATGGTCCTCGCGGCCGGTGACCGAGGGCCCCGGTGCCGGTGGCGTTCGCCAGCGGTGACGGCCGTCCCCGCGCGATTTGCTGGGCTCGTCACGCATCAGCGACTCCGGAGGCCGCCATGGCGCACCGTCCCCCGCTGGCCGAGCTCGGGCTGAACACCGGCAAGAAGACCCGGCTGCACCGCATCCTGCACGAGCACGGCTTGCGCAACGGCACGGCGTTCTTCCTGCCGTATGACCAAGGATTGGAGCACGGGCCCCGTGACTTCTTCGCCAACCCGGCTGCGGGCGATCCGAAGTACATCCTCAAGCTGGCGCTCGAGGGCGGCTTCAACGGCATCGCGATCCAGATCGGGCTGGCCGAGAAGTTCTACTGGGACTACGCGGGCGAACTGCCGCTGGTGCTGAAGCTCAACGGCAAGACCGAGATCCCGTCCGACGCCGAGGCGCTGTCCCCGCTGCACGGCAGCGTCGAGGACGCGGTCCGGCTCGGCGCCGACGCCGTCGGCTACACGCTCTACGTCGGGACGCCCGCGCAGGAGCAGGACTTCGCGCAGCTGCGCCGGGTCCGCGCCGACGCGCACCGGTTCGGCATGCCGCTGATCGTCTGGGCCTACCCGCGCGGCTCGGCCATCGAAGCCAAGGGTGGCCGTGACTCGTTCTACGCGGTCGACTACGCCGCCCGGACCGCGTCCGAACTCGGCGCCGACGTCGTCAAGGTGAACTTCCCGCACCCGGCGAAGATCGACAACGTTCCCGGCGGCTACGCCCGGGAAACGACCAGCCAGCAAGCGATCGACGCGGTCGTGCGCTCGGCCGGCCGCACCCTGCTCCTGGTCTCGGGTGGCGGCAAGGCCGGTGACGACGCGATGCTCGAGAAGGCGCGCGAGTCGATGGAAGCCGGCGCGACCGGGCTGATCTTCGGCCGCAACGTCTGGCAGCGCGACCACGACGAGTCCCTGCGGTTCGTCTCGGCGCTGCGCGAAATCCTCGCCAAGTATTCGAGCTCATGACCACGACCGAGGTTCGCATCCACGGGCGCGGTGGCCAGGGCGTGGTGACCGCGGCGGAACTGCTGTCGGTCGCCGCGTTCACGGAGGGACGGCACGCGCAGGCGTTCCCCAGCTTCGGCTCCGAACGCACGGGCGCGCCGGTGGTCTCGTTCTGCCGCATCTCCGGCGCGGTGATCCGGACGCGCGAGCCGATCACCGCGCCGGACGCGCTGATCATCCAGGACGCCACCCTGCTGCACCAGGTGAACGTCTTCGAGGGGCTGAAGCCCGACGGGTACCTGCTGGTGAACTCCGCGCACGGCTTCGAAGAGCTGGGCCTGGGGGAGTTCGTGCGCGGCTTCCGGCGTGAGCGGCTCCTCGTGGTGCCCGCGACCGAGCTGGCGCAGAAGCACCTCGGCCGCCCGATGCCGAACGCGGCGCTGCTCGGCGGGTTCGCCGCTTTGACCGGCGTCGTCGAGCTGCGTTCGGTGATCACCGCGATCTCCGGCCGGTTCACCGGGGCCAAGGCCGACGGCAACATCGCCGCGGCGACCGCCGCGTACGGGTTCGTCCGCGCCGAACGGGAGGAGCTGGCCCGTGCTCAGGCAGATTGAGGGTTCCCGGGCCGTCGCCGACGCGGTCGCGCTGTGCCGCCCCGAAGTCATCTGCGCGTACCCGATCTCGCCGCAGACCCACATCGTCGAAGGCCTGGCGGAGCTGGTGAAGTCCGGCGCGCTCACGCCGTGCGAGTTCGTCAACGTCGAGTCGGAGTTCGCGGCCATGTCGGTCGCCATCGGCGCGTCCGCCGCCGGTGCGCGCGCTTACACCGCCACGGCCAGCCAGGGCCTGCTGTACATGACCGAGGCCGTCTTCAACGTCGCCGGGCTCGGCCTGCCGATCGTGATGACGGTGGCGAACCGGGCGATCGGCGCGCCGATCAACATCTGGAACGACCAGAGCGACAGCATGGCCCTGCGCGATGCCGGCTGGATCCAGCTCTACGCCGAGACCAACCAGGAAGCGGCGGATCTGCACGTCCAGGCGTTCCGGATCGCCGAGGAGCTGTCCACGCCGGTGATGGTCTGCATGGACGGCTTCGTGCTGACCCACGCCTGGGAACCGGTGGACACGCCCACGCAGCAGGAGGTCGACACCTTCTTGCCGCCGTACGAGCCGCGGCAGGTCCTCGACCCCGACGAGCCGTCGTCGATCGGCGCGATGGTCGGGCCCGAGGCTTTCACCGAGGTGAAGTACCTCGCGCACGCCCGATTGGTGGAAGCGCTCGACGTCGTCCCCGACGTCGCCGATCGCTTCGCCGAGGCGTTCGGCCGGAATTCCGGTGGCCTGACCCGGTCCTACCGCACCGAAGACGCCGAGACGATCGTGCTCGCCCTCGGCTCGGTGCTGGGCACGCTCAAGGACACCGTCGACGAGCTGCGAGCGGACGGCCTGCGGGTCGGCGTGCTCGGGCTGACCTGCTTCCGGCCGTTCCCGGCCGAGGCCGTCCGGGCGGCCATCGGGCACGCGCGGCGCGTGGTCGTCCTGGAGCGGGCCTTCGAGCCCGGCGTCGGCGGGATCGTCACGCAGAACGTCGTCACGGCGGCGCCCGCGACCGAGGTCCACACGGTGGTGGCCGGGCTGGGCGGCCGTGCGATCACGAAGCGTTCCCTGTCCGGGGTGTTGCGAGCGGACCGGCTGCCGCCGTTGACCTTCCTCGACCTCGACCGCTCGCTGATCGACCGCGAGCTCGGCCGCCTCGCCGCGGCCCGGCGCTCGGGTCCGACAGCCGAAAACATCCTGCGCGACCTCGGTGCGGTCGCCTCGGGAATCGGGTGACGACATGGCCGTGATGCCCATCAAGTTCTACCAGACCGGCAGCTTCGCGATCGGGGGCCGGCTGCTGGGTGAGGACCAGCGCAGCGTCCAGTCCGACCGGATGCGGATCAACTCGATCGACTGCGGGCACCGGGCCTGCCAGGGCTGCGGTGAAGCACTGGGCGCCCGGTACGCGCTCGACGCCGCCATGCGCGCCACCGGCAACCGGATGGTCGCGGTCAACGCGACCGGCTGCCTGGAGGTCTTCTCGACACCGTACCCCGAGACGTCGTGGCGGATCCCGTGGCTGCACTCGCTGTTCGGCAACGCGCCGGCCGTGGCCACCGGCGTCGCCGCCGCGATGAAGGCCAAGGGCCGCGACGACGTCCGCGTGGTCGGGCAGGGCGGGGACGGCGGGACCGTCGACATCGGGTTCGCCTGCCTGTCCGGGATGTTCGAGCGCGACGACGACGTGCTCTACATCTGCTACGACAACGAGGCCTACATGAACACCGGCGTCCAGCGCTCCGGGGCGACCCCGGCCGCGGCGCGCACGGCGACGACCCCGGCCGTCGGCCCCGATCCCGGCGCGGTGTTCGGCCAGGGCAAGGACCTGCCGCGGATCGCGATGGCGCACGAAATCCCGTACGTGGCCACGGCGACCGTCGCGGACCTGCGCGACCTGGAGGCGAAGGTCACGCGGGCGATGGAGTTCCACGGTGCCCGGTACCTGCACGTGCTGGTGCCGTGCCCGCTCGGCTGGGGCAGCGCGTCGCACGACACCATCCGGATCGCCCGGCTGGCCAAGGAAAGCGGGCTCTTCCCGGTGTTCGAGGCCGTGCACGGCGAGGTCGTCGCGACCTCGAAGATCCGGCAGCGCGTGCCGGTCGAGGACTACCTGCGGCTGCAGACGCGGTACGCGCACCTGTTCGGCGACGAGCCGCGGACCGGCGTGATCGCGGGGATCCAGGCGCAGGCCGACCGGAACATCCGTCGTTACAACCTGCTCGGGGAGGTCTGAGGTGGAGCACGAGAAGCCGTTCGCGATCACGCTCGACGTCGGCTCGAGCCGGGCGAACAAGACCGGCGCGTGGCGCACCGAGCGGCCGGTCTACGTCGACCTGCTGCCGCCGTGCAACCAGGCCTGCCCGTCCGGGCAGGACATCCAGAAGTGGCTCTACCACGCCGAATCCGGCGACTACCAGGACGCGTGGCGGGGCATCATGGCCGACAACCCGCTGCCCGCCGTCCTCGGCCGGATCTGCTACCGGCCGTGCGAGAGCGCGTGCAACCGCGGCCAGCTCGACGAAGCCGTCGGCATCAATTCCGTCGAGCGCTTCCTCGGCGACGAAGGGATCAAGCAGGGCTGGACGATCCCGGTCGCGGCGCCGTCCGGCAAGCGGGTGCTCGTCGTCGGCGCCGGCCCGGCGGGGTTGTCGGCGGCCTACCACCTGGCCCGGCTCGGGCACGCCGTGACCGTCCGCGACGCCGAGGCGGCGCCCGGCGGGATGATGCGCTACGGCATCCCGCGCTACCGGCTGCCGCGCGACGTCATCGACGCCGAAATCGGCCGGATCCGGGACATGGGCGTGGTGTTCGAGCAGCACAGCCGGGTCACCGACGTCGTTTCCGCGAAGGCCGATTTCGACGCCGTCTTCCTCGCGGTCGGGGCGCAGGTGGGCAAGCGGGCCTACATCCCGGCCGGCGATTCGGCGCGGGTGCTCGACGCGATCACCCTGCTGCACGACCTGGAAAGCGGGGAGCGGCCGCTGCTCGGCCGCCGCGTCGCGGTGTACGGCGGGGGCAACACCGCGATGGACGCCGCCCGTACGGCCAAGCGGCTCGGCGCCACCGACGCGGTGGTCGTCTACCGCCGCACCCGGGACCGGATGCCCGCGCACGAATCCGAGGTGGCCGAGGCGGTCGAAGAGGGCGTCGCGATGCGGTGGCTGTCGACGATCAAGGAGGTCGACGGCGAGGGCATCACCGTCGAGAAGATGAGCCTGGACGAGTCCGGGTTCCCGCAGCCGGCCGGCGAGTTCGAGCGGCTGGCCGCCGACAGCGTCGTGCTGGCCCTCGGCCAGGACGCCGATCTGTCCCTGGTGGACGGACTGGCCGACGTCGAAACCGCGGACGGCGTGGTGCGCGTCGGCCCCGGCCTGATGACCGGGCACCCGGGCGTTTTCGCCGGCGGTGACATGGTGCCTTCGGGGCGCACCGCGACCGTCGCGGTGGGGCACGGCGCGAAGGCGGCCCGGGAGATCGACTCCTGGCTGCGCGGGACCGCCGTCGACGCACCACGGGACCCGCGCCCGGCGACGTTCGAGAACCTCAACACCTGGTACTACAGCGACGCCGACCGCAAGGTCCGCCCGCACCTCGACCTGTCCCGGCGCGTGTCGACGTTCGACGAGATCAAGGGCGGCCTCGACGCGTCGACCGCGCTGTTCGAAGCCCGCCGCTGCCTCTCCTGCGGCAACTGCTTCGAATGCGACAACTGCTACGGCGTCTGCCCGGACAACGCCGTCATCAAGCTCGAGCCGGGCGACAAGTACGCGATCGATCTCGACTACTGCAAGGGATGCGGGATCTGCGTCGCCGAATGCCCCTGCGGCGCCATCGAAATGGTGCCCGAAGAATCCTGAGGAGGAAGTCATGCACGAGAAGCGCTGGCACGTCGAAGTGCACATCGACGAAGACGATGACGGCCGGACCCGCGCCACCGCCCGGCTGGAGACCGCCGACGACACCCGCATCTCCGGGGTGGGGGTGGCGCGGCTCAACCCGGTCGACCGGGACGTGCCCGAGATCGGCGACGAGCTCGCCACGTCGCGCGCGCTGAGCGACCTGGCCCACAACCTGTTCGAGTGCGCCGCCGGCGACATCGAAGCGCTCACGCGCAAACCCGTGCGGCTCGAGCACTGAAAGGAACGGACATGCGGATCCTCGTCGTCTTCGAATCGATGTTCGGTGCCACCGAAGAGGTGGCCGAGGCGATCGGCAAGGGGCTGGCCGGGTCCGCCCCGGTCGAGGTGGTCAACGTCGACAAAGCGCCACGGGACCTGACGGGCGTCGATTTGCTCGTCGTCGGCGGCCCGACCCACGTGCACGGCATGAGCCGCGCCGCGACGCGGAAGTCGGCCGAGGACCAGGCCCACGACCCCACCCGCTCGCACACCGGGGTTCGCGAGTGGCTGGACTCCGTCGGCACCGTGCCGGCCGGGCTGCCGGCCGCGACCTTCGACACCCGGATCGACAAGGCGCGCGTGCTCACCGGGGCGGCGTCGCTGGGCGAGGCCAAGCGGCTGCGCCGGCGCGGGTGCCGGCTCGTCGTGCCCGCGGAGAGCTTCTTCGTCGGGACGGCACCGGAAGACGGCTTGAAGCCCGGAGAGGCCGAGCGCGCCGAGGCGTGGGGTGCGGCACTGGGCCGCATCGTGTCCTGACCGCCGTGGGGGGCCAGCCGGCGGTCGGGGTGGAGGAGGAGTTCGTGCTGCTGGACGCGCGGACGGGGGTGGCCGTCCCGGCGGCGCCGCGGGTCCTCGGCGCGCTGGGCGGTGAACCCGGTGTGGTGCCGGAGTTCCTGCGCTTCCAGGTCGAGACGATGACGGGGGTCTGCCGGTCGCTCGCCGAGATCCGCGCGGACCTGGCCCGGCTGCGCGAGCGGCTGGGCGACGCCGCGGACGAGGCGGGCTGCGTGGCCGTGGCCACCGCGGTCGCGCCGTTCGGCGCCGTGCCGCTGGTCACCGCCGACGCGCGGTACGAGCGGCTGGCGGCCCGGTTCCCGGCACTGGTCGAGCGCGCGGGCACCTGCGCCTGCCACGTCCACGTCGGCATCCCGTCCCGGGCGGCGGGGATCCGGGCGCTCGCCGGGCTGCGGCCGTGGCTCGGCGTGCTCTTGGCGCTGAGCGCGAACTCGCCCTACGTCGACGGTCTCGACTCGGGCTGGGCGAGCGCCCGGTACCCGCTCTGGTCGCGCTGGCCGACGGCCCGGCCGCCCGCCGCGTGGCGCGATGTCGCCGAGTACGACGCGGCGATCGGGGAAGCGATCCGGAGCGGGGCCGCGCCGGACGTCCGCGGCGTGTACTTCTACGCCCGGCTGTCGCCGCGGTACCCGACGGTGGAGGTCCGGATCGCCGACGTCTGCCTGGACGCCGGGGACGCCGTCGTGCTCGCCGGGCTGGTGCGGGCGCTCGTGGTCACGGCGCTCGGCGAAGACGCTCCGCCGCGGCGCACACCGGACTCGGTGGTCCTGCGGTCGCTCCGGACCGCTGCCCGGTACGGCCTGGCCGGACCGGGCCTGGACGTCACCACCGGATCGCCGGCCCCGGCCGAGAAGCTCGTCGAAGACCTGCTGGCGTACGTCCGGCCGGCGCTGCGGGCCGCCGGCGACCTCGACGAGGTCCGCCGCGGGTGCCGCGAACTCGAGACCCTGGGCGGTGGCGCCGGCCGGCAGCGGGTGCTGCGGGCGGCGGCGGCGACCCCGGCGAGGTTCGCCGCCCGGCTGGCCGCGGCGACCAGGGGAACGGACGACGGCCAGAACGTGGAGGCGGCACAGTGAACTCGGGAACAGCGACCGGCACGGGCGAGTTCCACGCGTTGCCGGTGGCCGCCGTCGCCGAGCGGCTCGGCGTCGATCCGCGACGCGGGTTGAGCGCCGCCGAGGCCGGGACGCGGTTGAGCCGGTTCGGCGCCAACACCGTCAGCGTCCCCGCCGGACCGGGGCCGCTGCGGCGGTTCCTCGTCCAGTTCCACAACCCGCTCATCTACGTCCTGCTGCTCGCCGGCGTCGTGACGTGGGTGTTCGGCGGGCACGTGGACGCCGGGGTGATCGGCGGGGTCGTGCTGCTGAACGCCGTCGTCGGGTTCGTGCAGGAGTCCCGGGCGCAGCGGGCGCTGGATGCCTTGTCCACCATGGTCCCGGTGACGGCGACCGTCGTCCGCGACGGCGTCCCGCGGCGGATCCCGGCGGCCGAGCTCGTGCCGGGTGACGTCGTGGAGCTCGCCGCGGGCGACCGGGTCCCGGCCGACGTCCGGCTCGCCGAAGTGCACCTCGCCGAGATCGACGAGTCCGCGCTGACCGGCGAGTCGGTGCCCGTGGTGAAGTCCGTCGATCCGGTGGCCGCGGCGGCCCCGGTCGCCGACCGCGCCGGCTCGGCGTACTCGGGAACGCTGGTGACCCGCGGCCAGGCGCGCGGGCTGGTCATCGCGACCGGCGGCGCCACGCAGCTGGGCGACATCCAGCACCTGGTGGCCACGGCCGAAGCCGTCACCACACCGCTGACGCGCAAGCTGGCCCGGTTCTCCCGGCAGCTGAGCTTCGTGATCGTCGCGGTCTCGGCGGGCGCGTTCGTGCTCGGTGTCGTGCGGGGAACGCCGGCCCCGGAGGTGTTCACGGCCGTGGTCGCCCTCGCCGTCGGCGCGATCCCCGAAGGGCTGCCGGCCGCGGTCGCGATCGTGCTGGCCATCGGCGTCGTGCGGATGTCGCGGCGCGGCGCGATCGTCCGGCACCTGCCCGCCGTCGAGACCCTCGGGGGGACGACGGTGATCTGCACCGACAAGACCGGCACCCTGACCCGCAACCGGATGACCGTGACCACCCTCGCGGCGGCCGGCGAGCTGGTCCCCGTCGCCGGCGCCGAGCTGCGCGAATGCCTGGTCGCCGGGGTGTTGTGCAACGACGCGGAGCTCGACGAGGGCGACCCGACGGAGATCGCGCTGCTCGGCTCCGCGATCGAGGCCGGGCTGGACCCCGCCGCGCTCCGGGCCGCCGCGCCCCGCACGGAAACCGTCCCGTTCGAGTCGGAGACGCGGATGATGACGACGGTGCACGGCTCGGTCGGCTACCTCAAGGGCGCGGTCGAAGAGGTCGCGGCCCGGTGCGTGACCGAGGTGCTGCCCGGCGGCGGTGAGCGTCCGCTCGACCGGGAGGCCCTCGACCGGCTGCACCGGACGTTGACCGCGCAGGGCCTGCGGGTGCTCGCGTTCGCCCGCCTCGCGCCGGAGCCGGTTCTGCTGGGCCTGCAGGCGATGCAGGATCCACCGCGGCCGGAAGCGATCACCGCGATCGAGGCCTGCCGGAGCGCGGGGGTCGATGTCAAGATGATCACCGGCGACCACGCGGGAACGGCGGTCGCCGTCGCGGGCGCCGTGGGGCTGGCCGACTCGCCGCGGGTCCTCACCGGGGCCGAGCTGGCGGAGCTGCCGCCCGCGGAGTTCGACGACGCCGTGGCGGGCACCCAGGTGTTCGCGCGGGTGTCGCCGGGCCAGAAGCTCGAACTGGTGCAGGCGTTGCAGCGGCGCGGTCACGTGGTCGCGATGACCGGCGACGGGGTGAACGACGCGCCGGCGTTGCGCCGCGCGGACATCGGGGTGGCGATGGGCGCGGGCGGGACCGACGCCGCCCGCCAGGCCGCGGACATGGTGCTGACCGGTGACGACTTCGCGTCGATCGAGGCGGCCGTGCGGGTGGGCCGCGGGGTGTTCGACAACCTGCGCAAGTTCATCGCCTGGACGCTGCCGGCGAACATCGGCGAGGGCATGGTCGTGCTGGTCGCGATCCTGTTCGGCGCGACGCTGCCGATCGTGCCGGTCCAGATCCTGTGGATCAACATGACCACAGCGGTCTTCCTGGGCTTGACGATGGCGTTCGAGCCGACGTCGCCCGGCGTCATGCGGCGTCCGCCACGACCTCCTTCACGACCGTTGTTCACGGCGGCGTTGCTGCGCCGGGTGGTGCTCGTCTCGCTCCTGCTCGTGGTGGCGGCGTTCGGCGCGTACCGCCTGCAACTGGGCTTGGGCGAGCCGGTGGCGGAGGCGCGGACGACCGCGATCAACGTGTTCGTCGGGGTGCAGGCCGCCTACCTGCTCAGCTGCCGTTCGCTGGACCGCCCGGTGCTGCGCGCGTGGCCGGGGCGCAGCCGGATGTTCGCGCTGGGCATCGGGTTGACGGCCGGGCTTCAGCTGCTGCTGACCTACGTGCCGGTGATGAACTCGTGGTTCCACACGGCACCGGTGGGCGCCGGGTCGTGGCTGTGGGTGCTGGGGGCCGCGGTGGCGGCGTTCGCGGTGGTGGAGGCGGACAAGCTCCTCTGGTCGCGGTTCACCGGGGGAGCCGCGGGGGAAGACCGGCCGCGCCCAGGGCCTCCCAGAGCGGCTTCGCGTCGAACCGGCGGGATGCGAGTCCTTCGAGGAACTGGCAGCCGTAGCTTTCGGCGGTGAGGGTTTCGCCCGGCGTGCGTCCGGGGGCGGAGCGGCCACCTGCGGCGACACCAGCAAGAGCAGGACGGGGCGACCCGTGCGCCGGGTTGCCCCGGAACCGCGGGGACGGTCAGCCGGGCGACGGAGCCGAGACGGTCCGGGCGTGGAACCGGGCGTGGGCGACGGCGTCGTCGAGGTCCGCGAAGAGGTGGTCTTCGTGCCCGAGCCGGCCGAGTGCGCCGGTGGCGGCGAGCACGTGGTGATGGCGGTCCTGCACGCCCTTGACGAGAACCGTGACTCCGCTCGCCTCGAGTTCCTCGATGGTGTCGCCGAGTGCCTTCGCGCCGGTCGCGTCGAGCAGGTGCAGGCGCGAGAGCCGGAGGATCACGACGCGGACGTCGCCGGCGGCGGCGGCGATCTCGGTCAGGACGCGCTCGGAGGCGCCCCAGAACATCGCGCCTTCGAACCGGAACAGCGCGATGTGCTCGTCACCGTCCTCGGCGGCACCGGGGAGCGGCTCCCGGCTGGCTCCGGCGGCCCGGGCGACGGTCCGCAGGGCGAAGAACGCCGCGACGACGAGGCCGATCTCGACGGCGAGGATGAGATCGGCGGCCACCGTGACGACCGCGGTGACGGCGAAGGTCACCGCGCTGGACCGGCTCGCGCGGACCACGTCGCGGATCGTGCGCGCGGGCGCCATCCGCAGGCTCGTGACCATGAGGACGCCGGCCAGCGCGGCCAGCGGGATCCGGGACACCAGCCCGGTGGCGGTGTAGATCACCGCGAGCACCACGACGGCGTGCACCAGGGCGGAAAGCCGGGTCCGCGCCCCGGACCGGACGTTGACCGCCGTGCGCGCGATCGCGCCGGTGGCCGGCATCCCGCCGAACAGGCCACTCACGATCGAGGCGAGCCCCTGTCCGAAGAGTTCGCGGTCCGGCCGCGTCGGCCCGACCGGCGGGCCGCCGCGGGTGAGCGCCACCGCCACCCGGGCCGAAAGCAGGGATTCGATCGCCGCCAGTGCGGCCACCGCGACGGCTCCGCCGGCCAGATCGCCGATCGTGCCGGGTGTGAAGGAGGGCAGGGCGGCGTCGATGGAGCTCGGCAGCGTGCCGATCCGGGGTACGGGGACGTGCAGGACCTCGGCGGCGACGGTCGTCACGGCGACCGCCACCAGCGACGCCGGGATCCCGCGGTGCAGCCGCGGCAGGACGAGCATGATCACCGCGACGACGGCCACGGTGCCCACCGTCCAGCCCACCTCGGCGCCCGCGCCGGCCACGGCTTCGAGCGCGGACAGGAACGGGTTCCGCCCCGGGGTCGCGGTCGTGCCCACAGCGGCCGGGACCTGCTGCAGGAAGATGATGCAGGCGATCCCGAGCGTGAAACCCTCCACGACCGGCCAGGGCAGGTAGCCGACCAGCCGGCCCAGCCGGGCCACGCCGGCCAGGAGCACGAGGATGCCGCCCATGATCGACACGAGCGCCACCGAGGAAGCACCGTGGGCCGCGACGACCGGCGCCAGCACCACGGCCATCGCCCCGGTCGGCCCGGACACCTGGACCGGCGATCCGCCGAAGACCGCCGCGACCACCCCGGCGACGACGGCGGTGACGAGCCCGGCCGCGGCGCCGGCGCCGGAACTGACGCCGAACGCGAGCGCCAGCGGAAGCGCCACGACCCCGACGGTCACCCCGGCGAGTACGTCGGCCCGCACGACCGGCGGGCGGAAGTCGTAGTCGGCTCGGGCGGGAAGCAGGGCCTTGACCACCGAGAGGCCGCTCACACGCGCTCCGCGACGGCGTCGAGAACGGCCTGCGGACTCGCCCCGGGAAGCGGCGGGAGGCGCCGGGCCAGGCGGAGCTGGTCCGATCCCGGCCGGAGACTCGCCAGCAGGAAAGCGCGGGCGACCACGAGCAGTTCGGCGACCACGGGCTGCGCGAGCCAGTACTCCACGGCGTTGCCCGTGCGCGTCGAGGTGACCACACCGCACCGGCGCAGGACGGCGAGGTGCTGGGAGAGCTGAGAGGCCTCGCATCCGGTCACTTCGAGCAGCCGGGTCACGGGAGCGCCCCCGTCGCCCGCGGCCGCCAGTACTTCCAGTACCTGGATCCGGGTCGGGTGCGCCAGGCACTTGAACAGGTCGGCCTTGATCCGGTAGAGCGGCTCGGTCGTCCGGGACCTCGCGGGCATGGGGCTCACCTCCTTGTTTGATGACTCTATCAATCCATCAATCGAGGGTGTGCGGCAGCGCGCTCGAAGGCGGCGACCAGGTGATCGGCCCGGTGACGCAGGCGCGGACCAGTCCGCGTTCACCAGCGCCGACTCGAACGGCGCGTACCTCGGCGGGCTCGGCTTGGTCGCCGCAGGCGGGGTCGGTGCGGTGCCGGCGGCCTTGACCGGCGTCAGGCCGAGGCCGACCGCCGTGACATCCGATTGCCGGAGCGGCGTGCCGCGCTCAGAGCCAGTCCCGGCGCTTGAACAGCGCGTACAGCGTCGCGGAGATGAGCAGGATGGCGAGCGTCGAGACCCACACCCCCGAAGCCTGGCCGAACCCGGGGTACGGGATGTTCTGCCCGTAGAAGCCGGTGATCGCCGTCGGCACCGCGATGATCGCCGCCCAGCTCGTCACCTTCTTCATGATCGTGTTCAGGCGGTTGCCCTGGATGCTCAGCTGGGTTTCGCGGATCGTCGCGATCAGGTCGCGCAGCGACTCCGTCCACTCCGTCACGCGCAGGACGTGGTCGTAGACGTCCTGGAAGTACGGCAGCAGCGTGTCGTCGCGGCGCATCAGCGAGGCGACGATCTCCCGCATCGGCACGGCCAGGTGGCGCAGCCGACTGAGGCTCCGGCGCAGCCGCAGGGACCGGCGCTGCAGGTCGGTGTGGTCGACGTGGTCGGCGAACACCAGGTCCTCGAGGGCCTCGACCTGCTCGTCCAGCACCTGAACGGCGTCCAGGTGCGCGTCGACCAGGTAGTCGAGCAGACCGTGGAGCAGGAACGCGGCGCCGTTCTTCGCCAGTTCGGGCGTGCTGTCCCAGCGGGCGGTGAGCGCGTCGATGTCGGCGGTGTTGTTGTGGTGCACGGTGATCAGCACCCGGTCGGTGACGAAGGCGTCGAGCTCCGACGCCGTCAGCGCGCCGTCGGTCACCCGCACGAGGTACGCGGCGAGGAACGCGTGCCGGTCGTAGCGGACGAGCTTCGGCCGCTGGTGCTCGTCGTCGAGCACGGCCGCGACGGCGAGCGGGTGCAGGCCGAACTCGGTGGTCAGGTCCGCGAGGTCCTGAGCGGTGGGCGCGTCCAGGTCGAGCCACAGGGTCACCGACGGGTCGGCGAGGTGGCGGGCGGCCTCGGCGGCGGGGAAGTCCTCCGCCTCGAGGACACCGCTGCGGTACAACCGGCTGCGCGTCATCGCCGGCTCAGTGGTCGTGCGCGGCGGCGAGACTGGCGCGGCAGGCGCGGACCAGCTGGCGGGTGGCGCGCGTCGCGGGGGTTTCGCCGCAGGACGGGCAGTGCACCGAGACGTCGCCGGCCAGCTGGTCGACCGCGACGTTCAGGGCACATTCGCAGGCGCGGCACCAGCGGGTGCCGGTCACGATGACGACGTGCAGCGGGGAGGCGACGCAGTCGTGCAGCCAGCGGCGGTGGGTGCGGCACGTGACGCGCTCCAGCGCGTCCAGACCGTCCTCTTCGGACTGGTCTTCCGCGGTGAGCGTGCGCGCCAGTCGCTGGTCGGCGACGTCGGCGTAGCGGGCGTCGACGACGCCCGCGGGCCGCAGGGCCAGGCGGTTGCGGCGGGGGGACGTCGGTTCGGCGGTGGTCGCCGGGGCGGATCCGGGCTGGGCGTCCATGGTGTGCCTCACTTTCGTCCGGTCCCAGCCTCCGCCGGGCGGAGCCGGGCGACGAGGGCCGGACCGCCCCGGTCACCGGGGCCTCCCGGCCCCGGTTCCGGTGGGGCGAAGGCCCATCCGCGTGAGGACTTCGGTCGTCTCAGGTGGCGGTGCGCACGAGGTACACCGGGCACGACGCGTTGTGCAGCAGCGCCTGGCCGGTGGAGCCCAGCAGCAGGCCGGGGAACCCGCCGCGGCCGCGGTCGCCGAGCACGACGAGCTGAGCGGTCGTGCTCTGCCCGATCAGCTCACGGCGGGGATGGCTGCGGACCACGACCCGGTCGATGCGGACGTCGCCGGCGTCGTGCTCGCCGGTCAGCCCGGCCAGCAGCCGTTGCCCGGCTTCGGCGGAAGCCTGCGGGTCCAGGTGCGGCTCGGTTTCCGGGCGGGGCGGATCGTCCGCCGACGCGTGCACGACGACCAGGCGGGCGTGGCGCGCCTTCGCCTCCGCGACGGCCGTCGCGAGGATCCGGGTGCTCTGCTCGCTGCCGTCGATCCCGGCGACGACCGGACGGTCTTCCGCGCCGGGCTCGTCCCACGTGTCGCCGCGGACCACCACCACGTCCGAGCACGCGTGCGCGCCCACGGCGGAGGCGACCGAGCCGGCGAGGAGACCGGTCAGCCGGCCGTGCCCGCCGGAACCGACCACGACGAGCGCGGCCTTCCGCGACGCTTCGATGAGAGCTTGTGCGGCCCGGTCGGGGTCGAGCCGGGCCGTCACCACGGGCGCGCCCTGCGCTTCGGCGATCTCGCGGGCGGCGCGCAGGTACCGGTTCCCGTGCGCGCGCAGGACGTCCCTCATCTCTTCCGGCGGGGGGACGACGCCGCCGGCGAGCAGCGCCGGGAAGTCGAGGGCGTGCACGATTTCCAGCGGGGCGTCGTGCAGTCGGGCGGTCCGGCCGGCCCAGCGGACGGCGTCGAGCGCCTCGCCCGACCCGTCCACTCCGGTGACGATCGGGCGATCGGTCGTGGTCATGGCGGCTCCTGAATACGGGTGTCGTGAGCCGGACCGTAGGGGGCACCGCCCTGGGCGGCTGCGGCCGGAAGTCCTCCGGTGGTGGGACTTCCGGCCGCGGTCCGGTGGCGGCATGCTGGGCGGGAGAGTCCCGCGAGCGCAGGAGGCCCGTCGTGAACCTGCCGGCCACCATGGCCGCCTGGCGCGTCACCCGGCCCGGGCCGATCGCCACGGGCCCCCTCGACCGGTCGCGGGTACCGGTGCCGCGCCCTGCGGACGGCGAACTGCTCGTGCGCGTGCTGGTGTGCGGCGTCTGCCGGACGGACCTGCACGTCGCGGAAGGCGACCTCCCGGTGCACCGGGAAGGCGTGACGCCGGGCCACGAGGTCGTCGGCGAGGTCGTCGCGCCCGGCGGCGACGTCACCGGCTTCGCGGCCGGTGACCGGGTGGGGATCGCGTGGCTGCGCGGAACCTGCGGCCGCTGCCGGTACTGCCTGCGCGGGCGGGAGAACCTCTGCCCGGAGTCGCGCTACACCGGCTGGGACGCCGACGGCGGGTACGCCGAGTACGCCGTCGTCCCGGCGGCCTACGCACTGCCGCTGCCCACCGGCTATTCCGATGACGAGCTGGCGCCGTTGCTGTGCGCCGGGCTGATCGGCTACCACGCGCTCGCCCGGGCCGAGGTGCCGGAGAACGGGCGGCTGGGGATCTACGGTTTCGGCGGCAGCGCGCACCTGACCGCCCAGGTGGCGATCGCGCGAGGTGCCACCGTGCACGTCATGACGCGCAGCGCCGAAGCGCGCGAGCTCGCCTTGGCGCTGGGTGCGGCCTCAGCCGGCGACGCCGCCGACCCGGCGCCGGAGCCGTTGGATTCCGCGATCCTGTTCGCGCCCGCCGGCGAACTGGTGCTCCCGGCGCTGGCCGCTTTGGACCGCGGGGGAACGCTGGCGATCGCGGGCATCCACCTGTCCGACGTGCCCGCGCTGAACTACCAGCAGCACCTGTTCCAGGAGCGTCAGGTGCGCAGTGTCACGGCGAACACCCGGGCCGACGCGCGGGAGTTCCTGGCCTTCGCCGGGGTGCACCACCTCGGTGTCAGCACGGTGCCGTACGCGCTGGGCGAGGCGGACCAGGCCCTGGCGGACCTGGCCGCGGACCGGGTCAACGGTGCGGCGGTGTTGCGGGCCGGCTGAGCCGTACCCCAGCCGGACGGTCACGGCCGCCTCACCGGGATCCGGAAGTGCCGGACCGTCGTGACCGCCCACAGCACCGCGATCAGCCCGATGAGCACCGCGAGCACCGGGCGGTCACCCGTGACCAGGGTGAAGACCGCGAGCAGCAGCGCGGCCACGCCGAGCGGGACACCGAGCCACAGCGACGCGCGGGTCCACCGCTGCGCCCCGAGCACGCAGGCGGTCAGGCCCAGCGCGAGCGCCGTCGCGGCCATGGCGCGAGCGCCGTGTACCCACAGCGCCGCTCCGTCGGGCAGGTAATCGACGTACAGGGCGACCGTGACCAGCACCGGCACGGTCGCCGCGGCGTCTCGCCATTCCTGGGGCATCGCGGAACCTCCTCCCGCTCACGATGCCCGCCTGGCCACGTACCAGGAGCGGCCGAAGGTCACCTGGGGCGAGGACGAACGACCGCAGCGGGTGCTTCCGGCGGCGACCTACCGTCGGGTCGACGAACTTGACCCTCGGAGGAAACGTCATGAGCGCAACCGGAAACCCGCCGATCGTGGTGGCCGTGGACGGCTCGGAAACGGCTGCCGCGGCTGCGCTGTGGGCGGCCGGGGAAGCCGCCCGCCGGCACGCTTCGTTGCTCGTCTTCACCGCGTACGGCTACGAAGACGCCGCGTTCGGCGGCAAGCTCTACCCGCCGTCGGACTGGCTCGCGGTCAAGGAAGCGGAAGCCGACCAGCTGGTCCGGCAGACGCGCGCCACCCTCGAAGCCGCCGTTCCCGGGCTGGAGATCGCCACCGAGACCAGTGACCGCGGCCCGGTACCGGGCTTGCTGGAGGTGTCGGGCCGGGCCCGGCTGCTCGTCACCGGGGAGCCCGTCGGCTCGATCGCGGGGTTGTTCAGCGGCTCGCCCGACGTGGACCTCGCCGCCAAGGCGCACTGCCCGGTGGTCGTCGTGCGCGGGAACGAAAACGTCGACGGCCCGGTCATCGTCGGCACCGACGGCAGCCCGCTCAGCGAGGCCGCGATCGCGTGGGCCTTCGAGGAGGCTTCGCTCCGCAACGCCCCGCTGATCGCGCTGTACACGTGGCACGACGGCGACACCGCCGGCTTGTTCAGCGACGGCAACGTCGCGTTCCAGGGCGAAGGTCTGCAGGATTCCGGCCGCCGGCTGCTCGCGCAGCGGCTCGCCGGGTGGCAGGAGAAGTACCCGGACGTGGCCGTCGAGCGCCGGGTCGAGCACGACAAACCCCGCGCCCGCCTGCTTTCGGCGAGTCACGACGCGCAGCTGGTCGTCGTCGGCAGCCGCGGCCGCGGCGGTTTCACCGGCCTCGTCCTCGGCTCGACGAGCCAGGCGCTGCTGCACCACGCGGGCTGCCCCGTCATGGTCGTCCGCACCGAGAAAGAGGTGTGAACATGAACGCCGGCCCGGTGTCCGTGGTGATGACCGCCGACCCGATCACCGTCTCCGCGCAGACGCCGTTCAAGGACATCGCCCAGCTGCTCACCGGCAACGGGATCAGCGCGGTCGGGGTGCTGGACAAGACCGGCGCGCTCGTCGGGGTCGTCTCCGAGGCGGATCTGCTCCCCCACCTGTGGGACCGCAAACCCCGGTGGCGCGACCGCCGGCTCGCCCGCAAGGCGACGGCGTGCGTGGCGAAGGACCTGATGACCAGCCCGGCCGTCACGATCGACGCCGGCGCCACGCTCGCCGAGGCGGCCGCGACGTTCGCGCACAGCGGCGTCCGGCGGTTGTTCGTGCTGCGCGGCGGAAAGGTGGCGGGCGTGCTGTCCCGCCGTGACCTGGTCTCGGTCTTCACCCGCGGCGACGCGGACCTCGAGCGCGAGGTGAGCGACCGGGTGCTGCGCGAGCAGCTGAACCTCGGCCCGGACCGCGTGCGCGTCGAGGTGCGCGCCGGCATCGTGACGGTCGTGGGCCGCGTGGAGCGGCGCAGCGACATCGACCCGGTGACGCGGCTGATCCAGGAGCTGTCCGGCGTCGTGGAGGTGCGCAACCGCCTGGACTACGTCTGGAACGACGTGGCTTGAGCGAGCCTGACGAAGACCTCCGTCCGAAGTGGATGGAGGTCTTCGTCACGCCCGCGAAGCACGCGAGCCACGAGAAAGGCCCTCCGGCAATGGCTGCCGAAGGGCTTTTCCGTGCGGACTCACCGGCCGCGCAGCTGGTCCGGGATCGGCAGGCCCGCGCCGTACGGGTGGGCGACCGGGCGCAGGACCTCGCTGATCGGGCGTCGCGGTGTGGCCGGCAGCGGGGGCGCGCCCGGTGGCAGGTGGCCGACGCGGATGACCAGCTGCGGCTCGAGCCGTCCGTCGAGGACGCAGTCGCGGACCAGGGCGCGCGTGCTGGTGAGCTCGAACGGCTCGGTGTACACGCACGACGCGAGGCCGAGCCGGGTCGCGGTGAGCAGAACCGCGCTGGCGGCCTCGCCGGCGTGGAGGCGGTCGAGGGCGGTGTCGCCCGCGGTGGCCAGCACGGTGAGGGCGGCGCCGTCCGGACCCGCCGTGTCGGGCAAGCGGGCGCCGGCGAACTCGCGGACCCGCAGTTCGTGCGGCGAAACCGGGGCGCGGACCGCGTTCCGCGCGGGTACTCCGTCCGGTGCGTAGTGCCGTCCGCTCCACGCCGCGAGCTCGATCTCGTAGTCCGGGTCCGCCCGGTGGAGGCCGTCGGCTTCGGTGGCCGCGCCCGTGAGCGCCGACCGGCGGGGTGCTTCGGTGACGATCCGCAGAACGGCGTCCCGGTCGGACGCGCTCTTCTGCAGGAAGATCTCGTCGCGCACCGGCAACGGCCCGGCTGCGTAGCGCCGGCGGTCCGAGCGGCGGCGGGGGATGGCCGCAGCGAGGGCGATGTCGGCGTCGCGGGTGTCGTGGGGCACCAGGTCGATGCGGGCGAGCAGGTCCGGCCGCGCCGGGTCGGGCAGCCGGTGGACCTGCGCCGCCCAGCCCATCGCCGCGGCGGCGACCGTGAAGTGGTGCAGGGCGCAGCCGCAGCTGACGAGCAGGTCGCGGCCGTCGGGGTCGGCGTGCCGCAGCCGGCGGCGCGGGTCGGCCCGCAGCTCGACCGTGCGGCCGCTGAAGTGCCACTGCCACGGCTGGGAGTTGTGCACCGATGGGGCCCGCACCGCGAGCGCGACGGCCGCCCTCACGGTGTAGGCGTCGGGCGTCGTGTGGTCCATCGTTCCTCCTCGGATCGCGTGCTCCCATGCTTTCCGGGCCGGGCGGCGCCCCCCAGGGCCGAAGGGCTTCCACGCGGGTACGCCGAGGTGACCCGGTCGAGGCCCTTAGGCCCTTTTCCGGCGGGGTCGCCGGGGCGACCCTGGTGCTTCCGATCGAACGGGAGGTGCGCATGCGGCACCCGGAAGTCCCCTTCGCCGGGGCAGCGGAGATCGCGACCGAATGGCTGGCCGCCGTGGGCGAGCGGCTCGGCACCGGCGACCGCGCGGTCGCCTACCGGATGCTCCGGGCGTGGTTGCACACCGTCCGGGACCGGCTCACCGTCGAGTCCGCCGCCCGCTTCGCCGCGTCACTGCCGGACTTGCTGCGCGGGCTGTTCTACGAAAGCTGGACCCCGCACCACGTGCCCACCCGCTACGACGTGCCGGGCTTCGTCGCGAGGTTCGCCGGTTCGGCGGACACCACCCGCGCCGAAGTCCCCGAAGCGGCGGTGGCCGTGACGGCGGCGCTGGAGAAGCTGTGCGCGCCCGACCGGCTCGAGGACGTTCTCCGCGCGCTGCCGGGCTCCCTGACGGCGCTGCTGACCGGTCACGCGGAGGCACCCCGTGCGTGGTGATCGTGTGCGGGAAGCCGGGCTCCTGGCCACCGTCGTGACGCTCGTCGCGGCCGGCGGCGTCGCGTGGTGGCTGGCCGCCCCGGTCACGGCGAACGCCGTTTGGGCGGCCGCGGACGTGGTCACCCTGATCCCGGCCGCCGCGTGGGTCGTCGCCGACCTGCGGGCCAAGCGCTGGGGTGCCGACCTGCTCGCGGTGCTCGCGCTGGTCGCCACCCTGGTGGTGGGGGAGTACCTCGCGGGCGCGATCGTCGCGGCGATGGTCGCCACCGGACGCGTCCTCGAAGCCGGGGCGCGGCGGCGGGCGAGCCGGAACCTGACTGCGCTGCTCGACCGGGCGCCGCGCGTGGCACACCTGCGCACCGAGACCGGCCAGGAGACCGTCCCGGTCGAGGAGGTGCGGTCCGGGCAGCTGATCGTCGTGCTGCCGGGTGAGGTCGTACCGGTCGACGGCGTGCTGCCCGACGGCGGCACCTTCGACGAGTCCGCGCTGACCGGCGAACCCCTGCCGGTGACCCGGCCCGCGGCCGACACCGTCCACAGCGGAGTCGTCAACGCGGGTGCCGCCGTGGACGTCCGGGCGAGCGCCGCCGCGGCCGACAGCGCCTACGCCGGCGTCGTGCGGCTCGCCGAGCAGGCCGCAGCCCGCACGGCGCGGGTGGCCCGGATCGCCGACCGCGTCGCGATCTGGTTCCTGCCCGCGGCGCTGCTGATCGCCGCACTCGCGTGGCTGCTGAGCGGGGATCCCGGCCGGGCGGTCGCGGTGCTGGTGACGGCGACGCCGTGCCCGCTGCTGCTGGCCGTCCCGATCGCGGTGACCGGGGGCATGTCCCGGGCGTCGAAGGCCGGCGTGGTCGTGAAGGACGGCGCCGCGCTCGAAGCGCTCGGCCGGGCCTCCGTCCTGCTGATGGACAAGACCGGCACCGTGACGCGGGGCCGGCCCGAGATCACCGACGTCGTCTGCGCGCCGGAACACGACGTGGCCGAAGTCCTCGCCGGCGCGGCCGGCGTCGAACAGTACTCGCCGCACGTGCTGGCGGCAGCCGTCGTGCGCGCCGCCGCGTCGGCCGGGGTCACCCCGGCGGCCGCCGAAGACGTCACCGAGCAAGTCGGAGCCGGTGTGCGCGGCCGGGCCGGCGGACGCGAGGTGCGGGTGGGCCGCTCGCGCCGGGCCGGACTGCCGGCGTGGGCGCGGGGCGCCGCCCGGCGCGGCCGGCTGGACCTCGCGTCCGTGCTGTGGGTGGAGTTCGACGGCGAGCCGGTCGCGGCACTGCTCGCGAAGGACCCGATCCGGCCCGACGCCGCCCGCACCATGCGGCGGCTGCGGGCCGCCGGGATCGGCGAGGTCCGGCTGCTCACCGGCGACCGCGTCGACAACGCCCAGGAGGTCGCCGCGATGCTCGGCCTGGACGACGTCGACGCCGAAGTGACGCCGGCGGGGAAGGTCGCCGCGGTGGCGGCCGCCTGCGCCCGGGGCGTGACCGTGATGACCGGCGACGGCGTCAACGACGCGCCCGCGCTGGCGGCGGCCGACGTCGGGGTCGCACTCGGCTCGCGCGGGGCGACGGCGGCCGCGCAGGCCGCCGACGCGGTGATCCTCGACGACCGCCTCGACCGGCTGGCGGACGCGGCGGAGATCGCCCGCCGGTCGCACCGGCTGGCCGTGCAGAGCGCGGTGGCCGGGACTCTGCTGTCGCTGCTGGCGATGCTCGCCGCGGCCGGCGGGTTCCTGGTCCCGGTGGCGGGTGCCCTGGTCCAGGAAGCCATCGACGTCGTGGTGATCCTGAACGCGTTGCGCGCCTTGGGCGACCGGAAGGCACGGGGGCCGGCGCCGGCGGCGATGGTGCGGCGGTTCGAGTCGGAGCACGAACGGCTGCTCCCGGCGCGCGCCGCGGTCCGGCAGGCCGCCGACGCACTGGCCGAGGGCGCGACCCCGGCGGCGGACGCGGCGGTCCGGGCCGCGTGCCGGTCGCTGACCGACCAGCTGCTGCCGCACGAACAGGCCGAGGAGACCGAGCTGTACCCGGCACTGGCCACGGCACTCGGCGGCCCGGAGGGCACGGTGACGATGAGCCGGGAGCACGCGGAGATCGGCCGCCTGGCCCGGCGCCTGCAGCGGCACGTCGCCGAGGCGCCCGGCGGGATCCAGCCCGACCAGGTGGACGACCTGCGGGCGACGCTCTACGGCCTGGACGCGGTGCTGACGCTGCACTTCGCGCAGGAGGAGGAAGCGTACTTCACGCTTCCGTCGACCTGAGCAGCCGAACGTCGGTGACAACTCAGCTGAACCGGCCCGCTGCTCAACGAGTGGCTGCAGAACCAGCTTTCACCGCACTCGCAACGGTAGTGCGCGGTCGCCGGCCTCTTGGCCTCGTCGACGTCCGACCGCAGCGGGAAGTACAACGCGGTGTTGAGTTCCCCAAGCTTCGTGGTCTGCCCGTGAGCTTCCGAGTCCTCCTCGGCGAAGTGGAAGCGGGCGAGTCCACCCAGCCTGGAAGGCGTTGCAGCAGCGGTTTCCGCCAGGTCGTGACGGCCCCGCAGGCGTCACGCCGGGTCGCTGAGCTCCGCGCTACCGGGCCGGGCGGTGGGCTTCGGCGCCCAGCACCGCCAGCTCGAGCGTGCGGGCGACGTCGGCCGGGCTGACCACGCCGGCCAGCACGCCGTCCGAGACCACCAGGACGAGGTCCTGCCCCGGCCGGTTGCCGATCCGGCCGAGGACCGCGCTCAGCGGGGTTTCCGGGGCCGCCAAGAGGCAAGCGGGTGGTCGCGCGCAGACGTCTTCGACCCGGGTCGAGGCCCGTACCTGTTCCGGTACGCGGCCGAGCCGGGCCAGGCTGACCACACCGAGCGGGCGGCCGTCGAACGAAACCACCGGGAACGTGCGGAACCGCGCCGACGCGGCCTGCTCGGCGAACCCCCGGACGGTGAACCAGCCGGGAGCCGTGACCGGGTCGGGCGTCATGATCTCGCCGAGCCGGATCCGGCCGAGGACCTCGCGTGCCGGGCCCGCCGCGAGCTCGGCACGGGCGCTGAAGGCCAGGAACCAGCCGATCCCCGCCAGCCACAGACCGGCGAAACCGCCGAACCACAGCAGCTCGACCAGCCCGGCCACGGCCAGCAGCAGCCCGACGACGTTGCCCGACCGGGCCGCGGTGGCCTGCGCCCGGCGCTTGTCGCCGGTCAGCCGCCAGACGATCGCCTGCAGGACCCGGCCGCCGTCCAGCGGTGCGCCCGGCAGCAGGTTGAACACCGCCAGCGCCAGGTTCGTCCAGCCCAGCCAGGACGCCGTGACACCGGCGATGCCGGGAAGCAGGAGGGAGGCACCGAGGAAGCCCGCACCGGCCAGGAGGCTCGTCACCGGGCCGGCGACCGCGACCGCGAACGCCGTCCACGGGGTCGGGGGTTCGTCGGACATCTCGGTGCTGCCGCCGAGCACCCACAGCGTGACGCGGTCGACGGCCAGCCCGCGGTGCCGCGCGACGAGCGCGTGGCCGAGTTCGTGCGCCAGCAGGGAGCCGAGGAACAGCACCGCGCCGAGCACCCCGGCCGTCCAGTACACCGCCGGGGACCGCCCGGGGACCGCCTCGGGCAGCAGGGATTGCGCCAGCAGTCCGGCCAGCAGGGCCATGATCAGCAGCACGGACCAGTGCGCGCCGACGCGGACACCGGCGGGCCGCCCGAGCGGGAAGGTGGCGTTCATGCCCCGACGGTCCTCCCGCGGGCGCGCGCGGGCGAGGGCCGCACCGCCTCGCGGGGAGTGACCAAAGACCCCTGCGCCGCCGACGTCCGGCCGCAGCCGGGCGGCCACCGCGGTTCGTAGCGTCGGGGTATGGGCAGACGGAAGAAGCTCCCGCGCGAGCTCTACGAGCGCGAGCTGCTGCGGCTGCAGGCCGAGCTGGTCAAGCTGCAGGAGTGGGTGCGCCACGAAGGCGCTCGCCTGGTGGTGGTGTTCGAAGGCCGGGACGCGGCGGGCAAGGGCAGCACCATCAAGCGCGTCACCGAGCACCTGAATCCCCGCGTCGTGCGGATCGCCGCGCTGCCGGGCCCGACCGAACGCGAGCGCACGCAGTGGTACTTCCAGCGCTACATCGAGCACCTGCCGGCCGCCGGCGAGATCGTGCTGTTCGACCGCAGCTGGTACAACCGCGCCGGCGTCGAGCGGGTGATGGGGTTCTGCACGCCCGAAGAGCACAAGCGGTTCCTCCAGCAGTGCCCGATCTTCGAGCGCCTGCTCATCGACGACGGCATCCTGCTGCGCAAGTACTGGTTCTCCGTCAGCCTCGACGAGCAGGAACGCCGGTTCCGCGCCCGCATCGACGACCCGATGCGCCGCTGGAAGCTCTCGACGATCGACCTGCAGTCGGTGACGCACTGGGAGGACTACTCCCGCGCCAAGGACGACATGTTCGTGCACACCGACACCACCGAATCCCCCTGGCACGTGGTGGAAAGCGAGGAGAAGCGGCGCGGGCGGCTGAACATGATCGCGCACCTGCTCGCCAGCGTGCCGTACCACGAAGTGTTCCGCCAGGCGGTCTCGCTGCCGCCGCGGCCCGAGCCGACCGGCTACTTCCGCCCCGACCGGCGGCTGCAGACCTACGTCCCCGACCACGCGGCGACCCTGCTGCCGCGCTGAACCGAGGAGGAGAACCATGGACGACAAGGAAAAGGCGGCCATCGAAGCCGAGGCGCGGCGCGACGTCGCCGAGCGCGGACGGCACGGCCCGGCGCTGGGCCACTACCTGCGTGCCGTCGAACACCACGCGATCAAGGAAAACGAAGCGGACGTCGTGCCGGCTGCCGGGGACACGCCCCGGCAGCCGGCGGCGGAGCCTCAGGGCTGATCGGTCCGCGTGTAGGCCGCGAGCGCCCGCTCCCGGGCGTTCGCGGCCACCGCGCGGATGAGCGCCGTGTGGACGGAACCGAGCGCCGGCCGGGCGATCCGCCAGTAGCGGCGGAACTTCACCCAGCTCTCCGGATCGCTCATCCGGACCCGCGTGTGCACCGTCAGCACCGTGCGGTGCGGGCCGTAGGGGAACGCCGACACCGCCAGCACCAGCTTGCCGTAGCCGGCTTCGTCGAACGCCGCGAAGTCGTCGGCCTCGACCCGCCGCCAGGTGATCACCGGCCGCCAGAACTTGCCGGCGACGCCGAGCGCGAACTCACTGCCCGGCCGGTCGCCGAGGAGGGTCCAGTCCGAGCCCGCGTCCAGGTCGTCCGGGGTCAGCCGGGTCGGCTGCCGGGGTGGGCCGTGGCGGCGGTTGTGCCAGCGCTCGGGCAGCGTGCGCAGCCACCCGGCGGCCGCGACGACGCCGCCCCGGACGTCGGTGAAGTCGAGTTCGCGCGCCGCCGCGTAGGTGTCCTTCACCGGCGCGTCCACGATTTCGTTGCGCACCAGCTCGAAGTGCGGGTGCGGGAGGAAGTGGTCGATGAGCAGATCGGGTGTGGTCATCCTCCCAGCGTCGGCCGGCCCGGCCGCCGGGACAGGCGGATTTGGTCCCCGGCGAAAGGGACTTCGTGCTCTGACCGGCCAGTACCCGCTCCGCTCATCCTGGTTTCCCGACCCCCAGGAGGATCCGATGACCGCACCCGCGCACCGCCCCGTGCTCGCCGGGGTGGACGCCTCGGAGGCGTCCTTCGCCGCCGTCCGCTGGGCGGCGGAAGAAGCGATGCGCCGCGACGTGACGCTGCGGCTGGTGCACGCGTCCGTCTTCGACGACACGCCCCCGCGGGCGCACGAAGAGCTCCTGCTGGAACACGTCCACCGCTGGCTCCGCCGCGCTGCCGACATCGCCCGCGAGCAGGTGCCCGGGGTGCGGGTCGAGACGGCGGTCCGGCTCGGCCTGGCGGTCGACCTGCTGCTCGAAGAGGCGGCCGACGCGGCGCTGGTGGTGCTCGGCTCCCACGGCCTCGGCGGCCTGCGTGGCGCGCTGATCGGTTCGGTGGCCCTGCGCGTGGCGGCGGAAGCGCCGTGCCCGGTCGTCGTGGTCCCCGGCCACCGGCCGGCCCGGAAGGGGCCCATCGTCGTCGGGATCGACCGGACGGAGTCCAGCGAGCACGCGCTGCGGTTCGCCGTCGAGACGGCCGCCGCGACCCGGGCGCGGCTGCTGGTCGTGCACGCCTGGCACGCCGGAGACGGCGTCGCCGAACAGTACGAACTCGAAACGCGGGTCGCGGCCTGGCAGGGCAAGTACCCGGACCTCGAGGTGTTCAGCCAGGTCGTGCGGGACCGGGTACCGGCGCGCGCCGTGCAGCACGTCGCTCCCGACGCCCGTTTGTTCGTCGTCGGCACGCGCGGCCGCGGTCCGGTCGCCGGCGGCGTCCTGGGGTCGACCGGCAACGCCTTGCTCGCGCACGCGGCCTGCCCGGTCGCCGTCGTGCACTGACCTCCAGGGAAGGAGCTGTCGTGAAGGCACGCGACATCATGACGAGGCCCGTGGTCCGGGTCGGCCCGGCGACGCCGGTCCGCGAAGCTATCGTGCTGCTCACCGAACACTGCGTCGCCGCGCTGCCGGTGGTGGGCGAGGACGACGCCGTGCTCGGCGTTTTCACCGAAGCCGATGCGCTCTCGAGCGGCGTCGCCGGGAAGGGACCGGCGCCGGACGTGCTGGTGGCCACGACGATGACCGCACCGGCCGAGACGGTCGGGCTCGACACCGACGTCGCCGAGATCGCCCGCCGCATGCTGGGCGACCGGCTGCGCAGCATCCCGGTGGTGGACGACGGTGTGCTCGTGGGCATCGTCAGCCGCCGCGACATGCTCACGCCGCTGGTGCGCCAGGACGACTCGGTCGCCTCGCACCTCAACGCCCTGCTCGCCGACTACTCCGGGCACCGCGACCGCTGGGCCGTCTCCGTCACCGGCGGCATGGTGACCATCCGCGGCGTGTTCACCGACGAGGCCGAACGCCGGGTCGTGACGGCATTGGCGAAGACGGTCTACGGCGTCGTGGGCGTCGAACTGTGGGAAGAGGCGACGGTGACGACATGAAGGTCCTCGTCGCGGTGGCGACCCGGCACGGGTCCACCAGGGAAATCGCCGAAAGCGTGGCCACCGCGCTCGGCTCCGCGCTGACCGGCGCCGGGGCGCGGTCGGTCGTCGAGGTCCGCGACGCGGCTCTCGTGCACTCGATCGAAGGCTTCGACGCCGTGGTCCTCGGCAGCGCTGTCTACCTGGGACACTGGCTCGAACCGGCCAGGAAGCTCGCGGAGTCGTGCGCGGAGGAGCTGCGCCGGGTGCCGGTGTGGCTCTTTTCCAGCGGTCCGGTCGGTGAGCAGACGCACCCGGCCGAAGAGCCCGTCGTCGTCGACGACCTCGTGCGCCGGCTCGACGCCCGCGGCCACCGGCTGTTCGGCGGCCGGATCGACCGCCACACCCTGAATTTCCCCGAACGCGCCGTGGTGACGGCGCTTCGGGTCCCCGACGCCGACAACCGGGACTGGCCCTCGATCCGCGCCTGGGGCCGCGAGATCGGGACGAGCCTGGCCCACGCGGAACGGAGCGTGTCATGACCGACTACCCGGTCCGGGTCGAGGCGACCCTGGACGAACCGCTGTCCCGTGGGCTCTGGCTGGTGAAGTGGCTGCTGGCCGTCCCGCACTACGTCTTGCTGGCGTTCCTGTGGTTCGCCTACCCGTTCGCCACGATCGCGGCCTTCTTCGCGATCCTGGTGACCGGCCGGTACCCCCGGCCGCTGTTCGAGTTCACTTCCGGTGTGCTGCGCTGGAGCTGGCGCGTGCAGTACTACTCCTACGCCGCGCTCGGCACCGACCGGTACCCGCCGTTCACCTTCGCCGACGTCCCGGACTACCCGGCACGGCTCGAAATCGCCTACCCGGAACGGCTTTCGCGCGGGCTGGTGCTCGTGAAGTGGTGGCTGCTCGCGATCCCGCACTTCGTCATCGTCGGGTTGTTCGTCGGCGGTGGCAGCTGGCTGGCCTTCCGGGCCGACGATGGCGGCTTCGACTGGGCCGCCGGCGGTCTCGTGGGCGTACTGGTCGTCGTCGCGGGTGTGGTGCTGCTGTTCACCGGCCGCTACCCGCGCCCGATCTTCGACTTCGTGCTCGGGATGGACCGGTGGGTGCTGCGCGTCGCGGCCTACGTGTCGCTGATGACCGACGAGTACCCGCCGTTCCGGCTCGACATGGGCGGCGCCGAAGCCGGCCACGAGCCGCCGCACCCGCAGGCGCCCCACCCGCACGCGGCCGGCTGGACCGCCGGCCGGATCGTCGCCGCGGTGACCGGCGCGGTGCTGGTGTTCGGGTCGATGGGCCTGCTCACCGGCGGCGGGGCCGTGCTGTGGGCGGATCGCACCCAGCGCGACGCCGACGGGTACCTCACCGCGTCGGCCACCTTCGTCTCGGACGGCTACGCGGTCGCCACCGATCCCGTGGCGCTGCAGGGGGTGGCGGCACCCAAGGCGACGGCCGTCCTCGGCGACGTCCGGATCCGGGCCGCGGACACCGCCGGCCGCCCGGTCTTCGTGGGCATCGGCCGCACGGCCGACGTCGAGCGGTACCTGGCCGCCACGGAGTACACGACCGCCGGGAACCGCACGCACCCGGGCGGTGCTCCGGCGGTCCTGCCCGGTGACGCCGGGGTGTGGGTAGCGAGCGCGTCGGGCGCGGGCACGCAGACCGTCGGCTGGCCGGTGCGCGACGGGCAGTGGACCGCCGTCGTGATGAACGCCGACTCCTCGCGCGGGGTCTCCGTGCGCGCCGACGCGGGCGCCACCGCACCCGCGCTCGGCTGGATCGCCTTGGCCCTGCTGGCTTCCGGTGCCGTCACGCTGGCCGGCGGCGTCGTCCTGATCGCCGTCGCCGCGCACCGCGCCTCGCGGCGCCCCGGCACCCCGCACACCCCTGAGCCGTCCACTGTGGACGTTTGAGAAAGGAAGGGACGATGCACGCACAGCCGGGCGACTGGCTCGTCGTCAAGGGCCCGTGGGTCGACGTGCCGGAACAGCGCGGCCTGATCCTGGAGGTCCGCTCGGCCGACGGAGGCCCGCCCTACGTCGTCCGCTGGACGCACGACGACCACGTGTCGACGGTCTTCCCCGGACCGGACGCGATCGTGCTGACCGCCGAGGAGGAGCAGGCCGAGGAGAACCGCGCCCGCACCCGCTTCGACCGGGTCCAGCGGCTCATCCACGAGGAGGACGGCCATGCACGGGTTCGTTGACGGCGCCGTCGTCACCGGCATCGACGGCTCGGCCTCGGCGGTGCAGGCGGCCGTCTGGGCCGGGACCGAGGCCGTCCGCCGGGGCCGCCCCCTGCGGCTCGTGCAGGTTTACGCCCTGCCGCAGGTGAGCGCTCCGGTCGCGTTCGGCACGCACGAGCGAGTGCGCGAAGGCTTGGCGGCGAGAGCCGAAGAATGGCTCGCCGAGGCGAAGACCGCGGTGCTCGCCGAGCACCCGGGCCTGGAGATCACCACGGCCGCCCGGGAATGGAGCCCCGTCACCGCGCTGGTGCAGGAGTCGCAGCACGCCGAGCTGGTCGTGCTGGGCTCGCGTGGGCTGGGCGGGTTCACCGGCCTGCTCGTCGGCTCGACCGCCGTCTCGGTGGTGGCGCACGCGCACTGCCCGATCGTCGTGGTCCGCGGCCGGACGCCGCACGACCCGCCGCCGGCCACCGGGCCGGTGCTCGTCGGCGCCGACGGCTCGCCCGACAGCGACGTCGCGCTCGCGTTCGCGTGCGAGGAGGCCCGGCTGCGCGGTACCGCTCTCGTCGCGGTGCACACGTGGAGCGACGTCCTCGCCGACGGCATGCTCCGCGCGCACCCGCTCGAGGAGGATCCCGTCGCGATCGCGACGGCGGAGCGCGTCAAGCTCGCCGAGCAGGTCGTGGGCTGGCAGCGGAAGTACTCCGACCTGACGATCGAGCTGGAGGTCACCCGCGGGCGCCCGGTGCGGACCCTGCTGGAACGCGGCGAGCGCGCCCAGCTGATCGTGGTCGGCTGCCGCGGCCGCGGCGGGTTCACCGGCATGCTGCTCGGCTCGACGAGCCAAGCGCTCATCGCGCACTCGCCGTGCCCGGTCGCGGTCGTCCGGCCGCAGCGGACCGGGAGCGGGGCGTGAGCACGCTGCGGACGCGGGCCACGATGCGCCTGCTGGCCACGTTCGAGACGCTGCTGGCGGCGAGCGCGGTGTACGGCGGGATCTCGCTGGCCGCGGGCGCGCCGGGGTTCACGATGCCGGTCGATTGGCTGGCCCCGCTCGGGTTGACCAGCTGGGTGCTGCCGGGGCTCGCGCTGGCGCTGGGCATCGGGGGCACCCTGGCCGCGGCTTCGGTGTTCGCCTGGCGGATCGACTTCCGCGCGCCGGTCGCGGCACTGGCCGCCTGCGGGGTGCTGACCGGCTGGCTGGCGGTCCAGTTCGGCGTGATCGGCGTCCGGGCCCCGGTCCAGTGGGTGACCGCGGGCCTCGTGGTGGTGCTCCTCGGGCTGGCCTTGCTGGCCCGTCACCGGCTGGCCGGGTCATGACCACCACGGTCGCGGGCACCGCGTTCTTCGACACCGACGCCCTCCGGCTCCTCCGGAGCGGTTTGACACTGGGCGTCCGCGGCGGCGAATGGCGTCTCGAAACGCCGGACGGCGAGGTGCGCTTCACCGGCTCGGACCAGGCCGTCCCGCCCACCCTGTCGCGGCTGCTGCGGGCGTACACCCGTGACGCGCAGTTGGTGCCGGTGGCGCGGCTCGACGGCGGCGGTGCCGCCGGGCTGCGCGCGGCCGTGGGCGGCCGGATCGCCGAACCGCACCGGCCGCACGACGATTCGGCTCGGGGCGTGGTCCTGCGGTACGTGCGGACGCAGATCGCGGCCCTGGCCGCGGCGGACCTGGCCGTGCGGCAGGACAAGCCCGATGCGGTGCACCGCATGCGCGTCGCCGCGCACCGGTTGCGAGGTGCTTTCTCGGCCTACGCGCCCGTATTGGGTGGCACCAAGCTGGTGCGCGAAATCGGCGGCGCCCTGCGCTGGCTCGGCGGTGAGCTCGCTCCGGCCCGCGACGTCGAGGTCCAGTGGGCTCGCTCGCGCGCCTGGGCGGGGGAGCGGACGGACGCCTACTTCGCGGCGTTGGCCGGCGAGGCGCGGGAGCAGGTGCGGCGCGCACTGGACAGCCACCGGTACGCCCAGCTGCTCAACGCCCTCGACGTGCTCGAAGTGGTCTTGAGCGAACAGCCGCGCCGCGAGTGGCGCAAGGCCGCTCGCCGCCCTGCCGCGAAGGTGCTGCCGAAGCTCGCCCGTGCGGTGGCGGAGGACGTCGACGGCCGCGTGGCCCGGGTGGCCGGGCTGCCCGCCGGGCCGGCGCGCGACCGGGCCGTCCACGACGTGCGCAAGGCCGCCAAGCGACTGCGGTACGCGCTGGAGGCCGGGGGCCGGCCGCCGGGCGCCAAGCCGGCGCTCGAGGCCTTCCAGGACCTGCTCGGCGAGTTCCAGGACGCCGTCGTCGCGCAAGAGCACTTGAGCGCGCTGGAAGCCGGGGACGGCGCGCTCGCGGCGGCCCGGGCGGCCGAGGCGGCCGTGGCGGCCCGGTGCGCGGCGGCGCTGCCCGCGGCGTGGCAGCGGCTCCGCCGGGGCCTTCGTCCCTTGTGGACGTGAACGCGCGAAGGGACGTAAGTCCCCGCGACCGGTGACCGACGCCAGCGGTCACCGGGATCCCGCCTCCCTAGGTTGGGAGGTGACCGAAAGGAACCCCGATGCGCGCACGCGACCTGATGACCGCGCCGGTGATCACCGTGCACCCGTGGACGTCCGCCAAGGAGGCGGCCGGGCTGCTGTCCATGCACGGCTTCACCGCACTGCCCGTGGTCGACGACGACGACCGGCTGGTCGGCATCGTCACCGAGGCCGACCTGATCCGCGGCCGCATCCCGGCCGACTCCCGCTACTCCCACGAGCCCCGCGAATCCGTGGCCGGCAAGACCGCCGGCGACCTGATGACCACCCCGGTCACCGCCATGAGCTCCGGCACCGACGTCGCCGACCTGTGCCAGGCACTGGTGGACGCCCGGATCCGCGCGATGCCGATCGTCGACGGCTCGGCCGTCGTCGGCATCGTCACCCGCGGCGACGTCGTCCGCGTCCTCGCGCGGGAAGACGCCGAGATCGCCCGGGACGTGCGGCACCGCTTGGAGATCTACGGCGGCGGCCGCTGGGAGGTCGCGGTCCGCGACGGGTCCGTGCACATCACCGACCAGTTCGACGACGAATCCGACCGGCACGTCGCCCGGCTGCTGGCGCTCGCCGTGCCGGGTGTCGTCGCCGCCGACACCGCGTACGCGGGTGAGGAGCAGAGAAAATGAGCGCCATCGACCCGAGGATCACCGTGGGCGTGGACGGCTCGGCGGGTTCCTCCGCGGCCGTCGTCTGGGCCGCGAAGCTCGCGTCCCTGCGGCACCTCGAGCTGAGGGTCGTGCACGGCCTGCAGATCGCCGGGCTCTACTACGGCGGCGGGCTTTCCGGCGTCGGCGCGGCGACCTTGTTCGACGCGATCCGGGCCGACGCGGAGAAGCACCTCGCCGACGCCCGTGCCCTCGCGGCGGCGATCGACAAGGACCTGGCCGTCACGACCGACATGCCCGACGACCCCCCGGTTCCGCTGCTGATCGACGAGTCCCGCCACGCCCGGATGCTGGTCTTGGGCGCCACCGGCTCCGGCGGGTTCACCGGCATGCTGGTCGGCGGCACCGCCGGCACGGTCGCGGCGCACGGGCACTGCCCGGTCGTGGTCGTCCGCGGCCGCCACGGCTCCGCGGTCGTCCCGGACTCGGGCCCGGTCGTCGTCGGCGTCGACGGCAGCCCGAACAGCGAGCAGGCCATCGGAGTCGCGTTCGAGGAAGCTTCGCTGCGGGGGGTCCCGCTGGTCGCGGCGCACGCCTGGAACGACGTCGCCTACGAGAACACCCGCGGCACGGCCCGGATCCTGACCCAGCCGGCCACCCTCGAAGAAGACGAGGAGCGGCTGCTGGTCCAGCGGCTCGCGGGCTGGCAGGAGAAGTACCCCGACGTCGAGATCCGCCGCCTGCTCGTGCGCGAGCGGGCCCGGCACGTCCTGCTCGAGGCGAGCGAGACCGCCCAGCTCGTGGTCGTCGGCAGCCGGGGCCGCGGTGGCTTCACCGGGATGCTGCTGGGTTCCACCAGCCAGGCGCTCGTCCAGCACGCCCAGTGCCCGGTGCTCGTGGTCCGCCCGGAGAAGAAGGCGTGACCGCGCTCGGTACGCGGCCCGCGGTGCTCGGCGGCACCGAGCTCGCCCAGGTCGACGCTCTCTGGCGGGCCGCGAACTACCTGGCGGCCGGCCAGATCTACCTGATGGCGAACCCGCTGCTGCGCGACCCGCTGCGCCCCGAGCACGTCAAGCCGAGGTTGCTCGGGCACTGGGGCACCTCGCCCGGGCTCAACTTCGTCTACGCCCACCTCAACCGGGCCATCCTGGCCCATGACCTGAACGCCATGCTCGTCACCGGCCCCGGCCACGGCGGTCCGGCCCTGCTGGCCAACACGTGGCTGGAAGGCAGCTACACCGACGCCTGGCCCGAGGTCACCCGGGACGCGGCCGGGATGGCGGAGCTGTTCAAGCAGTTCTCCTTCCCCGGTGGCGTGCCCAGCCACGTCGCGCCCCAGGTGCCCGGCTCGATCCACGAAGGCGGCGAGCTCGGCTACTCGCTCGCGCACGCCTTCGGGGCCGCGTTCGACAACCCCGGGCTCCTGGTCGCGTGCGTCGTCGGCGACGGCGAAGCCGAAACCGGCCCGCTGGCGACGTCGTGGCACGCCAACAAGTTCCTCGACCCGGTCCGCGACGGCGCGGTGTTGCCGATCCTGCACCTCAACGGGTACAAGATCGCCAACCCGACCGTGCTGTCACGCATCGCGCCGGCCGAGCTGGACGCTTTGCTGCGCGGCTACGGCTACGCGCCGATCTACGTCGAGGGCAGCGATCCGGAGGTGATGCACCAGGTGATGGCCGCGGCGCTCGACTCGGCGGTCGCCACCCTCGCCGAGCGGCGCGGGGTGTGGCCGGTGATCGTGCTGCGCAGCCCCAAGGGCTGGACCGGTCCGTCCGTTGTGGACGGACTGCCGGTCGAAGGCACGTGGCGCGCGCACCAGGTTCCGCTCGCGGAGGTCCGGCACAACGCGGAACACCTGAAGCAGCTCGAGGACTGGCTGCTGTCGTACCGGCCCGCCGAGTTGTTCGACGAGGCCGGCCGGCCGGTCGCCGACGTCACCGCGCTGATCCCGGCGGGGGAGCGGCGGATGGGCGCGAACCCGAACGCCAACGGGGGCGTGCTCCTGCGGCCGCTAACGCTGCCGGACACCGCGTCCCACGCCGTGGCGGTCCCGGCTCCGGGCGCGACCGCGGCCGAGCCGACCCGCGTACTCGGCCGGTTCCTGCGGGACGTGTTCGCGCTCAACGCCGACCGGGCGAACTTCCGCCTCTTCGGCCCCGACGAGACCGCGTCCAACCGCCTCGACGCGGTCTACGACGTCACCGCCAAGGCGTGGCAGGCCGCGATCGAGCCGGTCGACGAGCACCTCGCGCCGGACGGCCGCGTGCTCGAGGTGCTCTCGGAGCACCTGTGCCAGGGCTGGCTCGAGGGCTACCTGCTTTCGGGGCGGCACGGGCTTTTCTCCTGCTACGAGGCATTCGTGCACATCGTCGACTCGATGGTGAACCAGCACATCAAGTGGCTGCGGGTGCACCGGCAGATCCCGTGGCGGCGCCCGGTGGCGTCGCTGAACTACCTGCTCACCTCGCACGTGTGGCGGCAGGACCACAACGGCTTCTCCCACCAGGACCCGGGGTTCGTCGACCACGTGGCGAACAAGAGCTCCGAGGTCGTGCGCGTCTACTTCCCGCCGGACACCAACACGCTGCTGGAGGTCGCGGCGCACTGCCTGCGCAGCCGGGACTACGTGAACGTCGTCGTGGCCGGCAAGAACGATTCGCCGAACTGGCTCGACGCCGAGCAGGCCGCGCTGCACTGCGCGCGCGGGGTGAGCATCTGGGAGTGGGCCAGCACGCACACCGACCGCGAACCGGACGTCGTCCTCGGCTGCGCGGGCGACGCCCCGACGCTGGAAATCCTGGCGGCCGCCCAGATCCTGCGCACCGAGCTGCCGGACCTGGCGGTGCGGGTGGTCAACGTCGTCGACCTGATGCGCCTGCAACCCGAGGCCGAACACCCGCACGGCTTGAACGACCGGGAGTACGACGCGCTGTTCACGCCGGACCGGCCGGTGATCTTCGCCTACCACGGCTACCCGTGGCTGATCCACCGGCTGGCCTACCGCCGCACCGGTCACCACGACCTCCACGTGCGCGGCTACACCGAGCACGGCACGACGACGACGCCGTTCGACATGCTGGTCCTCAACCACGTGGACCGGTTCCAGCTGGTGATCGACGTGATCGACCGGGTGCCGGGGCTGGTGGCGACAGCCGGGGTGCTGCGGCAGCGGATGACCGAAGCACAGGGACGGCACCGCCGCTGGATCCGCACCCACGGGGAGGACCTGCCCGAGGTCCGGCACTGGACCTGGGCGGGCTGAGGCGTGAGCGCCGCGGTCGCGCTGGCCGTGGCGGTCGCGATCACCCTGGTCTTCGACTTCACCAACGGGTTCCACGACTCGGCGAACTCGGTGGCGGCGCTGGTCGCGACCCGCGCGGCCACCCCGGGCGCGGCCTTGCTGCTGGCGGCCGCGTGCCACGTCGCGGGGCCGCTGCTGGCCGGGACGACCGTCGCCGACACCGTCGGCGGGGTGGTCCGCCTGCCGGCCGCGGACGTGCTGCCCGCGGTCGGCGCGGCGGTCACCGCCGGGATCGCCTGGAACCTGCTCACCTGGTGGCGCGGGCTGCCGTCGAGCTCGTCCCACGCGCTGGTCGGCGGGCTGGTCGGGGCGAGCGGCTTCGCCGGGGTGCGGTGGGGCGGGGTTGACGGGCTGCACGTCACCGGAGTGCTCGGCGTGCTGGCCGGCCTCGCCCTGTCACCGCTGCTCGGCGCCGGGCTGGGCGCGGCGGCCGACCGCGTGGCGCGCCGGGCCCTGCGCCGCGCCCGGCGGCGGGTGGACGTCGCGATCCGGCGCGCCGAGTGGGTGACCGCCGGCGCGCTGGCCTTCAGCCACGGCGCGAACGACGCCCAGAAGTCCATGGGCGTCATCACGCTGCTGCTGGTCGCGACCGGGCACCTCGGGGCTTTCGCGGTCCCGCTGTGGGTGAAGCTCGCCGCGGCGAGCGCCCTGACGCTCGGCACCGCCTCCGGCGGCTGGCGGGTGGTGAAGACCGTCGGCCGCGGCATCTACCGGATGCGCCCGGTCGACGGCCTGGCGACCCAAGGCGGCTCGGCCGCGGTGATCCTCGCCGCGGCCGGGGTGGGCGCCCCGGTCAGCACCACCCACGTCGTCGCCGCGTCCGTGGTCGGCGCCGGTGCCAGCCGCCACGCCCGCCACGTGCGGTGGTCCGTGGTCGGCGAAATCTGTTCCGCGTGGCTGGTCACCCTGCCGGCGTGCGCCGTGCTGGGCGCCGCCGCGCTCCCGCTCTGGAGGTGGTTCGCGTGAAGCTCCCGAAGACGTGGTTCCTGCCGCACAACCCGGACGTGCTGGGGTTGCTCCGGGACCAGGCGAGCACGGTCAGCGAGGTGATGACCGCATTGGCGGGCTGGGCCCGCGGCGAGCCGACCGGCGGGGAACTGCACACGCCGGTGCTGGTCCAGTCGGCCGAACGCCGTGAGGTGCTGATGGCGGTCCGCGAGGCGTTCAGCACGCCGCTGGAGGCCGAGGACGTGTTCGAACTCGCGGAACGGCTGGGCGAAATCGCCGAAGCGGCTTACATGCTGGTCCGCGAATCCGATTTGTCGCGCACTCCGCCGGACGACCACTTGAGCGCGATGGTGCTGACGTCGGTGACCGCGTTCGACCTGCTGCACGAAGCGCTCGACGCGTTGCCCGCCGCGAGCGCGGCGGTGGCGGCCGACACGGCGGTGTCCTCTTTGGACGCCGCGGAACACGCCTACCGGCGGGCGATCGCGGGTCTGGAGACCGAGCCGGACCCGCGCCGGGAGATGCGGCTGCGGGAGCTCTACCGCCGGGCCGAGCACCTCGCATCGGCTGTGCAACGGTTGGGGCGCCGCACCTGGTACGCCGTTTGCAAAATCTCGTGAAAGACCGGTGAACGATTCACCGGAATGACGCGCGCCGCGGCTTGACCCGCACCCCGTAGGGGGCGGGACACTGTTTCTCGTGAGCGGGACGGGCGAGGAGCAGGACCGGCTGACGTTCCCGGACCTGCCGAGGATGGAACTGGACCAGTTGCTGGGTCAGCTCGTGGAGCGGGCCCAGGAGGTCATGGGTACCCAAGGTCGCCTGCGCGGCCTGCTGCACGCGAGCCAGGTGGTGACCGGCGACCTCGCGCTGCCCACGTTGCTGCGCCGCATCGTCGAAGCGGCCCGGGAGCTGCTGGGCGCGCGGTACGCGGCGCTCGGGGTGATCGGGCCGGACGGGCAGCTCGCCGAGTTCGTCCACGTCGGCATGGACGACGAGACGGTCGCCCGGGTCGGACGGCTCCCCGAGGGAAAAGGCCTGCTCGGGGCCGTGGTGGAGGACCCGCGCCCGATCCGGCTCGCGAACATCACCGACGACCCGCGCTCGTCCGGGTTCCCCGCCGAGCACCCGCCGATGCGCAGCTTCCTCGGCGTGCCGATCCGGGTCCGCGGGGTCGTGTTCGGCAACCTCTACCTCACCGAGTGCCGGCACGGCGATTTCACCGCGGAAGACGAACAGCTGGCGCTCGCGCTGGCGGCGACCGCGGGTCAGGCCATCGACAACGCCCGGCTCTACGAGACCGCGCGCAAGCAGCAGGAGTGGCTGGGGGCGTCGGGGGCGATCATGCGCGAGCTGCTCGCGACGCGGTCCGGGCGGCCACTGGAGCTGATCGCCGAGCACACCCTCGACCTCGCGGACGCCGACCTGGTCACCGTGGTGCGGCCCGACGCCGATCGGCTGCGCATCGAAGTCGCGGTCGGCCTGGGCGCCGACGAGCTGGTCGGACGTCAGGTCGAGCGCACCGGAACGATGTCCGGGCAGGTGTTCACCACGGGCGCGCCGGTGCTGGGGTCGTGGGTCGACCGGCAGGGCCTGCCGGACGCGCCCCCCGCGCTGCGCACCGACCTCGACGCCGTGCTGGTGGTCCCGCTGACCGGGGCGGGGCAGGTGAACGGCGTGCTCACAGCGGCCAGGAAGATCGGCAGGCCGGGCTTCACGGGTGACGACCTGGAGATGGCGGCCGGCTTCGCGAGCCAGGCCTCGGTGGCGATCGAGCTGGCGGACGCGCGCGCGGAGCAGCAGCGCAACGAGCTGTACGACGAACGCGACCGGATCGCGGCGGAGCTGCACAGCCAGGTGGTCCAGCGGCTGTACGGGATCGGGCTTTCCCTGCAGACGTCCGCGGGCGCGGCGCGTTCGGAGGCGGTGGCGCGCCGGGTCCGTACGGCGATCGCCGACCTCGACGCGGTGATCGCGCAGATCCGCGACACGGTCTTCCAGCTGGACGATGTGCTGCCGCGGTCCTCGATCAGCGTGCACGACCGCGTCCTGGAGGTGCTGTCGGAGCTGGGGGACGAGCTCGGCCTCACGGCGTCGACGGAGTTTTCCGGCAAGCTGGACGGGATCTCCCCGCCGGACCTGGCCGACGAGCTGGTGACGGCGTTGCGGGAGGGGCTGAAGCTGATCGCCCGCGGCACCGGCGCCGGGTCGGTGCGGGTGGCGGTGCGGTCGGGGGCGGAGAAGCTGAGCGTGGTGCTGGCGCACGACGGCAGCCCGTCGAGCGCGGAACCGGAGGAGGATCTCGCGCGGCTCGCCGACTCGGCGCGACGGTGGGGCGGGGTTTCGGAGCTGCACGAGCGCGAGCTGACCTGGTGGGTGCCGATCCCGTAGCGCGGGGCCGCGGTCGACCTCCTCGGTCACCTCGCTTCTCGTTGCAGCCAGCGCGGGCGTTCCGCTTCCGCCGAACCGGAACGGAGGACTTCGGCCGCGTCCGCGGGGACTTTCGTCCCTAAGCGGAGCGACGGCATTCACGATCGACTGTGTCCCGGCCAGTACCCGGGAGACAGGAGTTTTCGTGGCGGCGACCGTTCCCGAGCCGATTGTCCTGCACCCGGCGCCGGCCCGGAGGCAGCTCAAAGGGGCCTGGCTGCTCCAGGTCTTCCGCACGACCGATCACAAGCAGATCGGCGTCATGTACCTGGTCACCACCTTCGGGTTCTTCCTGATCGGCGGGGCGATGGCGATGCTGTTCCTCTTCGGCGGGCTGCCTACACCCCGCTGTCGGACGCCATCCACTCGCCGGGCGTCGGTGCCAACCTCTGGATCGTCGGAGTCGCGGTCGGCGGCCTGGGCACCATCCTCGGCGCGGTCAACATGGTCACCACCATCGTCTGCCTGCGCGCACCCGGCATGACGATGTGGCGGATGCCGATCTTCGCCTGGAACATCCTCGTCACCAGCATCCTGGTGCTGATCGTGTTCCCGGTTCTCACCGCGGCCGGTTTCGGCCTGCTCGCCGACCGGCTCGTCGGAGCCCACGTGTTCGACCCGGCCAACGGCGGCGCCGTGCTGTGGCAGCACCTGTTCTGGTTCTTCGGCCACCCCGAGGTCTACATCCTGGCGCTGCCGTTCTCCGGTGTCGTCTCGGAGATCCTGCCGGTGTTCTCCCGCAAACCGTTGTTCGGCTACCGGAGCCTGGTCTGGGCGACGCTGTCCATCGCGGCCCTGTCGGTCGCGGTGTGGGCGCACCACATGTACGCCACCGGCGCCGTGCTGCTGCCGTTCTTCTCGTTCATGACGTTCCTCGTCGCCGTGCCGACCGGGGTGAAGTTCTTCAACTGGATCGGCACCATGTGGAAGGGGCAGCTGAGCGTCGAGTCCCCGATGCTGTTCTCCGTCGGCTTCCTGGTCACCTTCCTCTTCGGCGGCCTGTCCGGCGTGCTGCTGGCGGCGCCGGCGCTGGACTTCCACGTGTCCGACACCTGCTCGAAGGCCTGGCCCGCTGGCACTTCTGGACCACCTTCCTCGGCTTCCACACGACGTTCCTGGTCCAGCACTGGCTCGGCACCGAAGGCATGCCCCACCGTTACGCCGATCACCTGAGCACCGACGGCTTCACCGCGCTGAACACGATGTCGACGATCGGCGCGTACCTCCTCGGCGGGTCGGTGCTGCCGTTCCTGTGGAACGTCGTCAAGAGCCACCGGTACGGCGAGATCGTCACGGTGGAGGACCCGTGGGGTTACGGCAACTCGCTCGAATGGGCCACCATCTGCCCGCCACCGCGGCACAACTTCACCGAGCTGCCCCGGATCCGTTCCGAGCGGCCGGCGTTCGAGCTGCACCACCCGCACATGATCGACCGCCTCCGTGCCGAAGGTGACATCACCTTCACCGGCAAACCCAGGTCCCGCGGCGGCGCGGGGTGACTCGCGCTCAGCCGCGCGTCATGGCGGCCGAGACGGTCCAGAGGCGCTCGGCCGCGGCGGGGTCGAGCGCCCACTGCTTCACGCCGTGCGGGTGGTCGGCGAGCCCGGCGTCGTTGCCCACGGTGTACGCCTCTTGCCCGTCGTCGAGGTAGTGGCCGCCGGTGCGGGCGAACTGCGGGGCGACGGCGGCGACGATGCTCGTCGCGGCACCCTGCCCGACGGTCTTGTAGGCGAAGACGCCGGCGGCTTCGGCCGCGGCGAGGGAATCCTTCTGCGCCTGGGTGAAGTTCCGCTGCAGCCCGGTCGCGACGCCGCCGGGGTTCACGGCGTTGGCGAAGACGCCATCGGGCGCCCAGCGGCGGGTCGCCTCGACCGCGAACAGGGAGTTCGCCGTCTTCGACTGCGCGTACGCGATCTGCGGGTCGTAGGCGCGGCGCCGGAAGTGCAGGTCGGCGAAGTCGATTCCGGCGCGCATGTGCGCGGTGGAGCTGACCGACACGATCCGCGCCCCGCCGCGGTCGGCGGCCCCGCGGGCGAGCGCGCCGTGCAGCCCGGTGGCCAGTGCGAAGTGGCCGAGGTGGTTCGTCGCGAACTGCAGCTCCCACCCCTGCGCCGTGTGGGCCCGCCCGCCGGTGACGAGACCTGCGTTGGCGACGAGCAGGTGCAGCGGACCGTCCCAGTCCTCGGTGAAGCGCCGGACGGCCGGCGGATCGGCGAGGTCCAGCGGGGAGACGCGGGGGCGGTGCGCGACGCCCGCGTCCGCGATGGTGGCGGCCACGGCCTCGCCGGCGGCGGTGTTCCGGACCGCGAGGGTCACCTCGGCGCCGGCCGCGGCCAGCGCCCGGGCCGTCTCGGCGCCGATGCCGGAGGACGCCCCGGTCACGATCGCCCGCACGCCGGCGAGGTCGACCCCGGCCAGCACGTCGTCCGCGGTCGAGGAGGCGGAGAACGGCGTGGTGATGAGCTGGCGTGCGGTCATGGCTCGGACTATACAGACTTGACAGAAGTTGTTCAGTAAGTCGGCGACGCGTACGGTAGCGAGATGACCGAGACGTCGAAGGTCGCCGAGCCGGCCCGCCGCGACGCGGTGCTCGAGTCGGCGCTGCTGACGTTCGCCCGGCACGGCTACCGGAAGACCGCCATGGAGGAGGTCGCGCGCACCGCCCGCATCTCCCGCCCGGGCCTGTACTTCCTGTTCGACTCCAAGGAAGTGCTGTTCCGCGCCGCGGTCACGCGGGCGCTCGAGCAGGACCTCGCCGCCGCCGCACGGCTCCTCGCCGACACCGGCAGGCCGTTGCGCGAACGCCTCGTCGACGCGTTCGACCAGTGGGCGGGCCGCTACGTCGGCCCGCTGGCCCGGGACGTCCCGGGCGTCATCGAGCAGAACCCGGACCTGCTCGGCGAGATCGTCCGGACCGCTCCGATGCGCTTCGAGAAGCTCGTCACGACCGCGCTCGCCGCGGCGCCGGGGCAGGCGTCGGCGAGCGCGGTCGCGCAGACGTTGATCAGCGTGTCGGCCGGGCTGAAGCACCAGGTGGAGACCCGCGAGGCCTATCTCGCGCGCTTCGCCACCGCGGTCGGCCTCCTGGTCACCTGACGAGCGCTCCGCGGCGCGGGATCAGTGGATCCGGTACGGCTGGACGACCGCGGTCCGCTGGGCACCGGGGTCCGGTCGAGCGTCCGGCGACGTCAGGTAGACCTCCCACGCCGCGCCGGCGAGCTCACCGTCGTGCTCGTGCACCCAGCAGGCGAGCGCGCCGTACGCGGGTTCCACCGTGTCGTAGGACCCGGTGTGGACCGTTTCCACGACGGGGCCGCCGGGCAGCGTCGACGGGCCGACACCACCGGCCGGCTCGATGGCGGTGGTGACCGGGAAGCCCGCTTCGACGTGGAACCGACCCTCGGACTCACGGTGGTGGTAGCGGGCGAACGGCGGACCCGACGGCACCGAGCCCTGCGCGGCCAGCACCTTGGCGATCGCACCGTATTGCCGCTCGAGCCAGGCCGCGATTTCCGAGACGTCGAGATCGGCCTCGGTCACCGCGGTCGGCTGTTCGTTGCGGTTACGGACCTGGATTTCGTAGGTCTGCATCCGGGTAGCTTCCCGGTGGTTGCGCAGCCGCGGCGAGGGCCGTTCGTCCCGGTCCGGCGGGCCCACGGTCACCTCACGGCCCCGGACGGCTCTTCGAGAGCGCTGTCGGCGCCGGTCAGGTGCACCACCGGCAGCCGGGCGAATTCCGCGGGCCGGTGGGTGACCACCAGCGTGGACCGGCCCTCGGTCGCGGCGAGCACGTCGTCCGCCAGGGCCGTCGCCGTGGGCGCGTCCAGGTGGGCGGTCGGCTCGTCGAGCAGGAGGATCGGGCGGTCCGACAGCAAGGCCCGCGCCACGCCGATGCGCTGGCGCTCGCCGCCGGAGACCGCGGTTCCGTGGGTGCCCAGTGCCGTGTCCAGGCCGTCCGGCAGCTGCGAGAGCCAGGCGCCCAGCTGGGCCAGCTCCAGTGCGGCCCGCAGGTCGGCATCGGGTGCGGCGGGGCGGGCGAGGCGGAGGTTCTCGCGCAGCGTGCTGTCGAACAGGTGCGTCTCCGGCCCGCACCAGGCGATCCGGTCCCGGACGGAATCCCCGTCGCAGGTCAGCGTGTCGGTGTCGGCGAGCAGGACCCGGCCGGCTGACGGGTCCAGGTAGCGCATCAACGCGGCGAGGACCGTGCTCTTGCCCGCGCCCGAGCGGCCGGTCAGCGCGATCCGGCGGCCGCGGCCGATGCGCAGGTCGACGTCCCGGACCGCGTCGGCCGAAGCTGCCGGCCAGCGGACCGACAGCCGCTGCGCCGCCAGCTCGGCCGCGGGCGGTGCGGTCGCGGCCGCGGTGGTGTGCGGCGCGGCGAGTGCGTCCAGCTCGGCCAGGCGGCGCGCGGAGCCGGAAGCCCCGAGCAACCGCTGCGCCGCCTCCGGCAGGCCGGCCACCAGTTCGGCCGTCGCCAGCGGCACCAAGGCGAGCACGGCGAGCGTGGGACCGGGGACCGTGGCCGCGATGCCCAGCACCAGGCACGCGACGGACGTCAGCCCGACGCCGAGGGTCGCGATCCCGCCGCCCGTTCCCCGCCAGGCCGCGGACCGGCGCTGCCGGGACGTCACGGCGAAGTCGAGCTCGCGCAGTCGCGAGTGCCGCCGGCCGGCCGCGTCGTGGGCGATCAGGTCGGCCGACGCCTGGAGCAGCTCCACCGTCCCCGCTGTGAGGTCCGCGCGCAAACGGGCCGTTTCGCGCTGGGCCCGGCGGGCCGCCAGCGCCGCCACCACCGGGGCCACCACGCCCGCGACGGTCAGGCCCAGAGCGGCCGCGAAGCCGGCGCCGGGCAGGAGCACGCCGAGGGTGACCGCGGTCGCGGTGAGGACCGCGAAGGTCGACACGCCGGGCACCAGCCCCCGCACCAGGACGTCCTGCTGACTGTCCACATCGGACACCAGCCGGTGCAGCAGGTCGCCGCGCCGCAGGCGGGCGGTGCCGGCCGGGCCGAGCCGGACGAGCTGCGCCCACACCCGCACCCGCAGCTCGGCGAGGGCGCGCAGGGCGACGTCGTGGGACAGCAGCCGCTCGGCGTAGCGGAAGATCCCCTTGGCCAAGCCGAAGGTGCGCACCGCGACGATCGCGACCACCAGGCTCAGCACCGGCGGGTGCAGCGCCGCACTGGCGATCAGCCACGACGACGTCGCGGTGAGGGCGACTCCGCAGCCCAGCGCGGCGGTCGCGGCGAGGCACGCCAACGCCAATCGCAGCCGGTGGGGCCGGATCGCTGCGCGCAACGGCCGCCACCTCGGGCCATCGAAGTCCACAGTGGACTCCGTGGTGACGGCGGGCGAGGTGGCGCGCACCGCCGGCCGGGCGACCGCGGCCGGCGCATCCGCCGGAGCCGGGATCGCGCCGCCCAGGGAAACGACGCGGTCGCAGTGCGCCAGTACCGCGGGGTGGTGGCTGACGATGACGGCGGTCCGCCCGGCGAGCACCTTGGGCAGCCGCTCCAGGATGGCCGCTTCCGTCTCCGCGTCGACGCCCTCGGTGGGTTCGTCGAGCAGGATCAGCGGCCGGTCGAGCAGCACCGCCCGGGCCAGCGCGACGCGGCGGCGCTGCCCGGTCGACAGCCCGGCACCCAGCTCTCCGACCACAGTGGACAGCGGGACCTCGAGGGCGGCGGTGTCGGCGGCGGCGAGCACGGCGTCGTCGTCGGCGCCGGGGGAGCCCAGGCGGATGTTCTCGGCCACGGTTCCGGCGACCAGGTGCGGCTGCTGCGGCACCCACGCGATGCGCCGGTGCCAGGTGGCGCGGCCGATGTCGGACAGGTCGGCGTCGCCGATCAGGATCCGCCCGGCGTCGGGGCGTCGCCAGCCGAGCAGGAGGTCGAGCAGGGTCGACTTGCCCGCTCCGCTCGGCCCGGTCACCCCGACCACTTCGCCCGGCGGCACTCGCAGGCTGAACCCGTCCAGGATCGGCCCGGAGCGGCCCTCGACCGTGACGTCTTCGCAGCGCAGGGCCACGCGGGTGAGGTCGGGAACCGTGCGGGTGCCGGTGTCGCCGGTGGGCGTGTCGGCGAGCGCGATGATCTCTTCGGCGGCGGCGAGCCCTTCGGCGCTGTCGTGGAACCGGGCGCCGACCGCCCGCAGCGGCAGGTAGACCTCGGGCGCGAGGATCAGCACGACGAGCGCCGTCTGCAGGTCGAGTTCGCCGGCCAGCAGGCGGAGGCCGATCGACACGGCGACGACGGCGACCGACAACGTCGCCAGCAGCTCCAGGGCCAACGCGGACAGGAACGCCACCCGCAGAGTGCGCATGGTGTGCGTGCGGTACTTCTCGGTGATCTCCCGCAACGACCGGATCTGCGCGCGCGCCCGGCCGAACGCGGTCAGCTCGGCGAGCCCGGCGACGAGGTCGAGGAAGTGGTTGCCCAGCACGGAAAGGGTCTTCCACTGCCGCCGGACGTCGCGCTGGGTGTAGAGGCCGATGAGGATCATGAAGATCGGGATGAGCGGCACCGTGAAGCCGACGATCACCGCGGCGACCCAGTCGGCGAGCAAGATCCGCACCCCGACCACCAGTGGCACGACCGAGGCGATCAGCAGCTGCGGTAGGTAGCGGGCGAAGTAGCCTTCCAGGCGGTCGACGCCGTGGGTGGCCAGCGCCGCGATCTCGGCGGGGGACCGGTCCGCTTGCCGCGGTCCGATGCGCAGCGCGGCCGTGATGACGGTGTCGCGCAGCTGCGACAACGCCCGGGCGGCGGCGCGGTGCGCGGTCGTCTCCGACAGCCAAGTGATCCCGGCCCGGGCGAGCACGACCAGCAGGAGAATCCCGATCGGCGCGAGCAGGTCCCGGACCGCCAGCCCGTCGAGGAAGGCCCACGTGATCGTCTTCGCCAGCAGCTCCGCCTGGGCTAGCACCAGCATCGCGGTGAGCACGCCCAGTGCGGCGCAGGCGAGGATGAACGGCCGGACCGCGCTCGCGTGGCGCAGCAGCCGCGGGTCGAGGGGCTTCACCGGCGGCCCGCGGGCAGGCCGCCACCGGCGGGGATCGAGGTGCGGCTGATCCGCTTGCGGAACACCCAGTAGGTCCAGGCCTGGTAGGCCAGCACGATCGGGGTGAACGCCACCGCCACCCACGTCATGATCTGCAGCGTGTAGTGCGTCGACGACGCGTTCGTGGTGGTCAGGCTGAACGCGGGGTCGGTCGTCGAGGGCAGCACGTCCGGGTAGAGCGACCAGAAGAGCGTGAAGGTCACCGCGACGATCGCGCCGGCGGTGCTCGCGAAGGCGAGCCCGTCCCGGTCGCCCGCGGCGAACAGCACACCCGCGACCAGCAGCAACGCCGCGACCAGCGACGTCAGCCAGGACCAGCCGCCGTGTTCGATCGCCGTGTAGCCGAGGAACACGCCGCCGAACACGATCGCGGCGCCGCCGAGCGAGCGGCTCAGCGTCCGGGCGCGGTCGCGCAGGGCGTCGGTCGTCTTCAGCGTGAGGAAGACCGCGCCGTGGAAGGTGAACAGGCTGAGCGTGGCCAGCCCGCCGAGCAGCGCGTAGGGGTTGAGCAGGGTGAAGAACGTCCCGGTGAAGTGGTGCTGCGCGTCGAGGGGGACGCCGTGGACGATGTTGCCGAACGCGACGCCCCACAGCAGGGCGGGCGCGGCCGAGCCGAAGACGATGATCCAGTCCCAGGTGTTCCGCCAGCGGGGGCTGTCGATCTTGCCGCGGAACTCGAACGCGACCCCGCGCAGGATCAGCGCGACGAGCACCAGGAGCAGCGCCAGGTAGAAGCCGGAGAACAGGCTGGAGTACCAGAGCGGGAAGGCGGCGAAGGTGGCGCCGCCGGCGACGAGCAGCCAGACTTCGTTGCCGTCCCAGACCGGGCCGATCGTGTTGATCAGCACGCGGCGGTCGGTGTCGTCGTGGCCGAGGACGCGCAGCAGGGTGCCGACGCCGAAGTCGAAGCCTTCGAGGACGAAGTAGCCGGTCCAGAGGACCGCGATGAGCAGGAACCAGATGTCGGTGAGGGCCATGGCGGGTCTCCGGCGCTTAGTAGGCGAAGGCCGCGGGCCGCGGCTCGTCGGAATCGGTGTCGTCGCGCGGTGCTTCGGGCGGCGGCGGCCCGGCCTTGGCGTAGCGGACCATCAGCACGCCGTCGACGACCGCGAGGACGCCGTAGAGCACGGTGAACACGATCAGTGACGTCGCCACGGTGCCCGCGGAGACGGTGGGCGACACCGAATCGGCGGTCTTCAGCACCCCGAACACCGACCACGGCTGCCGGCCCATCTCGGTGAAGATCCAGCCGACGCTGTCGGCCAGGAACGGCAGGGCGATCCCGGCGGTCGCGACGGGGAAGAACCAGCGGGCGCGCGGGGTGCGGCCGCGGCGGAACAGCCACAAGCCCACCAGCGAGATCAGCAGGCAGAGGAAGCCGAAGCCGATCATCAGGCGGAACGTCCAGTAGGTGACCGGGATGTCCGGCCGGTAGTCGCCGGGCCCGTAGGCCTGCTGCTCCTGGGCCTGGAGGTTGTTGATGCCCTCGACCCGGCCGTCGAACTTCCCGGTGGCCATGAAGGAAAGCACGCCGGGCACGCGGATGCTGAACTTCTCCTGCGAGCCGTCGAGCGAGCCGATGGTGAACAGCGAGAAGGACGCGGGCGCGACGGTGTCGTAGAGCGCTTCGGCGGCGGCCATCTTCATCGGCTGCTGCTCGGTCATCAGCCGGGCCTGCAGGTCACCGGTGACGATGACGCCGAGGCTCGCGATCAGGACGGTGACCAGCGCGAGCTTCATCGACGGCCGGTAGACGTCGGCGCTGGTGCCTTTTCGCAGCTGCCACGCGCTGATGCCCACGACGAACATGCCGGCGGTGAGGAAGCACGCGGTGAGGGTGTGGGCGAACGCGCCGACGGCGGTCGAGTTGGTGAGCACGGCACCGAAGTCCTTGAGCTCCGCGCGGCCGGTCGCGGGGTTCACGACCGAGCCGACCGGGTGCTGCATCCAGGAGTTGGCGGCCAGGATGAAGTAGGCCGAGAGCACCGTGCCGATCGAGGCGATCCAGATCGTGGCCAGGTGCAGCTTCTTCGGCAGCTTGTCCCAGCCGAAGATCCACAGCCCGAGGAAGGTCGACTCGAGGAAGAACGCCAGCAGCCCTTCGATGGCCAGCGGCGCGCCGAAGATGTCGCCGACGAACGTGCTGTAGTCCGACCAGTTCATCCCGAACTGGAACTCCTGCACGATGCCGGTCGCCACGCCCATGGCGAAGTTGATGAGGAACAGCTTCCCCCAGAACTTCGTCATCCGGCGGTACTTGTCGTTCCCGGTGCGCACCCAGGCCGTCTGCATCCCGGCGACCAGGAAGGACAGCCCGATGGTCAGCGGGACGAAGATGAAGTGGTAAACGGTGGTGATCCCGAACTGCCATCGGGCGATGTCCAGGGCGCTCATCCGGTTCTCCTGCTCGCGCGGACGGTGTTGTCCGGGGCAGCATCCGGTTCGGGCGACCTTTGGCGAGAGGGTCCTTGGTCACTTCCGCGACGGTCACGGGTCCCTGCCATCCGAGGGCCAATGGTCGTACGCTGATCTCCGTCGAACCGTTTTCGGGAGGTCGGAATGCTCCGCGTGTTTCTGGTCGACGACCACGAGGTCGTCCGTCGTGGCGTCGCCGACCTGCTCGACGAGGACGACAACCTCACAGTGGTCGGCCAAGCCGGCAGTGTGTCGCAGGCCTTGGCCCGCATCCCGGCGCTCAACCCCGACGTCGCCGTGCTCGACGTGCGCCTGCCGGACGGCAACGGCATCGAGCTGGCCCGCGAGCTGCGGTCCAAGCTGCCCGAGCTCAAGTGCCTGATGCTCACGTCTTACACCGACGAGCAGGCGATGCTCGACGCGGTGATGGCCGGGGCCAGCGGGTTCGTCATCAAGGACATCAAGGGCATGGACCTGGTCTCGGCGGTCCTCGACGTCGGCGCGGGCAAGTCCCTGCTCGACGCGCACGCGGCCGCCGCGCTGATGGCCAAGCTGCGGGACAGCCAGACGAAGAAGGGCCCGCTGGCGGACCTCTCCGACCAGGAGCGGAAGCTGCTGGAGCTGATCGGCGAGGGCCTGACGAACCGCCAGATCTCGGAGCGGATGTTCCTGGCCGAGAAGACGGTGAAGAACTACGTGTCGCGGCTGCTGACCAAGCTGGGCATGGAACGGCGCACGCAGGCCGCGGTGCTGGCCACCGAATTGCGCAACCAGAACAACTAGCCGCCCGGGGTCGTGAGTGGGAAGCAGGGTTCTCTAAACCTGTTTCCCACTCACGACCGGGCTAAGCCGTGGCCAGCAGGACGTCGTCCAGCGAGCGTCGCGGTGTCCACGGGACCGGCGCTCCCCGGCCCAGCCGCAGCACGATCTGCGGCCAGAGGCCGCCGCCGAGCAGCTGACGCAGCTCGGCCCGGATGGCCGGGACCTCGACCGGCTGGGAGATGAACGACGCGTCGAGTCCCGCGGCGGTCGCCGTCAGCAGGACGCGCTGCATGGCCTGGCCCGCCCGGACCCGGTCGGCCGGGCCGTCGTCGAAGGAACCGATGACCACGACCAGGGGCTCGGAGTGGTCGGTCCGGCCCCGCGGCCGGGCCCCGAAGTCGCGCAGGACCCAGCCCCCGTTGTTCGACGGCATCGCGCCGGCCGCGTACTCGGGGACGCCGTCGCGGGTGTCCGGGGTGCGTGCGGTCCAGTACTGCCACTCGGCGAGGAAGGCCGGGTTGCCGAGCTGGACGTGGTGGGCCTTGTGCACCAGCTCCCGCAGTCCTTCGAGCTGCTTCGCGTCCAGCCGCGGCAGCCAGGCCTGTTCGACCTCGGCGGCGTGGCGCAGCTCGGCGACCACCGAAGGCGGGATGACGCCCGCCTCGAAGGGGGTGCGGTTCGTGTGCCGGCGCGGGATCGCGTCGGCCAGCTCGACCGCGCGCGGGTCGGGTCGGCGGGCGCCGAACGGCCGCACCAGAGCCAGCAGCGTCGGGTCGTCGCGCCGGGGGAACAGCGTCGTCGCCGGGTGCGCACCGAGCGCCTGGATGGCGGTGCGCAGGTTGAACAGCGCGGCGCCGCAGGAAAGCAGGAGTTCCCGCTGGTCGGCGTCGGCCACCGGCAAGGCGCGGTCCGGATCGGCGTGCAGCTCGAGGCCGGCGGGACCGCAGCGGAACCGCCAGGGCTGCGTGTTGTGCGTCGACGGCGCGAGGACCGCGGCGCCGAGCACGGACTTCACCTGATCGGCGTCCAGCAAGCCGATCGAAGTGATGGGTAGTGTCATGGTTTCCCCTCGTGCCGCGGAGCGGCACACTGACGTTCCGAAAGCTTCCCCAGACGGTCTCTCGCGACGGAGCACGGCGAAAAGGGGACAAAGTCACCGATGATGCGGAGGCCTTGGTGAGTGAAGCCCGGCAGGAGCCGAGGCGGATGGCGGGCACGCTGTCCGGGCTGCGGCTGCGTGAGCTGCTGCGCGACCTGCAGGACCGGATCGAGCTGCTGATCGGCACCCGGGACAAGATGGACGGCCTGCTCGACGCCGTCCTGGCCGTCGCGTCCGGACTGGAACTGGACACGACGTTGCGGCGCATCGTGCAGGCGGCGATCGAGCTGGGCGAGGCGAAGTACGGCGCGCTCGGCGTCCTGGCCGAGGACGGGTCGCTGTCGGAGTTCCTCTACATCGGGATCGACGACGAGGCCCGCCGTCTGATCGGTGATCTCCCGGCCGGCCACGGTGTGCTGGGCGTGGTCATCGAGGAGGCGAAGCCGCTGCGGCTCGAGGAGATTTCCGAACACCCGGCTTCGGTCGGCTTCCCGGCCCACCACCCGCCGATGCACACCTTCCTCGGCGTGCCGGTCCGTGTGCGCGACGAGGTGTTCGGGCGGCTTTACCTGACCGAGAAGAAGAACGGGGAACCGTTCACCGACGACGACGAGGTCGTCGTGCAGGCGCTGGCCGCCGCGGCCGGGATCGCGATCGAGAACGCGCACCTCTACGAGCAGGCACGCATCCGGCAGCAGTGGCTGGCCGCGACCAGCGAGGTGACCACCGAGCTGCTGGGCGGCACGGACCCGGCCGAGGCGCTGAACCTGATCGCGAGCCGTGCGCTGGAGCTGACCGGCTCGGACGTGACGATGCTGGCGCTGCCGAACTCCGGTCGCCTGGACGTCGACGAGGACTGGGGCGAGGACGTCGACGACCTGACGGTCACGGTGTGCGCGGGGACCCGGGCGGCCGAGCTGTCGGGAACGCGCATCGACATCGAGGACAGCGTGCCGGGCGCGGTGTACCGGGACCGGACGCCGCGCAGCGTGCCCGAGCTCGCCCTGCGCGACCACCGCTTCGGGCCCGCGATGGTCGTTCCGCTGCGGGCGGGCGACCGGACGACCGGGGTCCTGATCGCGGCCCGGGAGGCCGGGGCGGGCTCGTTCGAGTCGGCTCAGTTGTCGGTGGTGGCGTCGTTCGCCGACCAGGCGGCGCTGGCGCTGCAGCTGGCGGCGCAGCAGCGGGCCGCGCGGGAGCTGGACGTCCTCGGCGACCGCGACCGGATCGCCCGCGACCTGCACGACCACGTGATCCAGCGGCTGTTCGCGGTCGGCCTGTCGATGCAGAGCACCCAGCGCCGCACGAAGTCGCCGGAGCTGCAGAAGCGGCTCGGCGACAGCATCGAGCAGATGCACGAGATCGTCCAGGAGATCCGGACCGCGATCTTCGACCTGCACGGCGGCGCGGCAGGGGAGACCGGCCTGCGCCTGCGCCACCGCCTGCACGACGCGGTCGCCGAGCTGACCGACGACGCCCCGCTCCAGCCCACGGTCAGCATGACCGGCCCGATCGACACGGTGCCGTCGCAGCTGGCCGAGCAGGTCGAGGCGGTGGTGCGCGAGGCGGTGAGCAACGCGGTGCGCCACGCGGACGCGTCGTCGGTGGTGGTGTCGGTCGCGGTGCAGGACCACGTGGTCCGCGTCGTGGTCGTCGACGACGGCAAGGGGCTGGCGGAAGGCATCTCACCGAGCGGGCTGGGCAACCTGCGGGACCGGGCCGAGGCCGCCGGCGGCACGTTCGCGCTGGGCCGCGGCCCGGAGGGCGGCGTGAAGGTGGAGTGGTCGGCCCCGGTCGGCTGAGCCCATCCCGGATCTCCCTCGTTCGCACGGCGGATCCGGTGACAATCCGATAGCGTCCGTCACGCGGGCCGGTGCGCTACCTCCCCCCTCGGTGCGCCGGCCCGCTCTTCTCCGCCGGTCGCGGGTTCCCCGCTCGCCCGGCTTCGCCGCGAGTTCGGTCGCCGCCACCTCCAGCTCCTCCGTCAGGCCGGACATCGCCCGGCCCGGCGCGAGGTAGCCCGCGATCCGCTGCGGGCCGGTTCGGTGGGCGGTGCCGGCGCGGCCGGCTCTTGCTCGTCCGGGTGCCCCCATGATCTGCGCCCGAGTCCGCGCGCCCGGCTTCGGTGACCAAGGTCCTCGCGGTTCGGGCAATCCGGCCGCGTCGCCGCGCCCCCGACCCGAGGTCTCCTTGTCCTGCGGCACCCGATGTCGCGGAGAGGAGAGAACGGATGACCACCCTGGTGCCGGGCTCACGCCTGGCGTTGCCGAGCATCGCGGCGTGGCTGGACAACCCCTGGCCGTTCGCCGAGCACAACCCGGTCCGGATCGAGGAGTCCACTGAGGACGGAAAGTACCTCGTGCGGGCCGAACTGCCCGGCTTCGACCCGGAGAAGCACATCTCCGTGACCACGCACAACGGTCTGCTCACCATCGCCGCCGAACGGGAGGCGAAGGAGCAGACGGAGGGCCGCAGTGAGTTCTACTACGGCACCTTCAGCCGCACGGTCAGCCTGCCGGCCGGGGCCGACCCGGCCAAGGTCAAGGCGACGTACACCGACGGCATCCTCGAGATCTCGATGCCGGTTTCGGAGCACCCGCGCGACAAGCACGTCAAGATCCAGGTCACCAAGGACTAGGTGACCCCTCCGCGGTGGGCGCGGCCCCTTGGCCGGCCGCGCCCACCCCCGCACGCCCCGGAAGGACAGAAATGAGCGTGGAGGCGGGCTCCCGGGCCCTGCTCGCCGGCGGTGACGTGGTGCTCGTGCGTCCGCTGCACCCGGCCGACACCGCCGAGGTGCTCGCCCTGCACACCCGGCTGACCCGGCAGGACACCTACTTCCGCTTCTTCGGCGCACCGTCCGGTTTGGACAAACTGGCTGCCGGGATGACCGTCGAAGCCGGCCCCGGCCACTACGCGGTCGGCTGCTACCGCCGCGGTGAGCTGCTCGGCGTCGCGAACTACGAAGTGCTGGAGGGTTCCACCGACGCCGAGGTCGCGCTCGTCGTGGACGCGTCCGTGCGCACCCAGGGCGTCGCGACCCTGCTGATGGAGCACCTCGTTTCCCACGCCCGCAAGACCGGGCTGAGGCGGTTCCTCGCCGAGGTGCTCGCCGAGAACGCCAAGGTGATCCACGTCTTCAAGGACCTGGGCCTCAGCTTCGAGGCCGGCATCGGCGGCCCCGAGCGCGACGTCGTCATGAAACTCGACGACGACCCCGCCTACCTGGAGGCCGTGCTCGAGCGCGACTCGGTCGCCGACGCGGCCAGCCTGGCGCACCTGTTCAAGCCCGCTTCGATCGCCGTGATCGGCGCCGGGCGGCGGCCGGGGTCGGTGGGCCACGCGGTACTGGCCAACCTGGCCGCCTCCGCTTACCGAGGTCCGGTCGCGGTGGTGAACCCGCACGCGCGCGTGATCCTCGGCGTGCCGAGCGTGCCCACCGTCGCGGAGCTGAGCCGCACCCCCGAACTGGCCGTCGTCTGCCTGCCCGCACCGGCCGCCGCCGAGGCGGTCGAAGCGTGCGGGCGACGCGGTGTGCGGGCGATCGTGATCATCTCTTCCGGGCTCACCGGCACCGAACACGGCGACCGGGTCCACGCGGCCGTGCGCGAGTACGGCATGCGGCTCGTGGGCCCGAACTGCCTCGGGGTGGTCTCCACCGACCCGGCGTGCCCCTACGACCTCACCTTCCTCGCCACCCGGATCCGGCCGGGCACCATCGGCGTGGTCACCCAGTCCGGCGGCGTCGGCATCGCCCTCGCCGAATCGCTCGACGACCTCGGCCTCGGCGTGTCCACGCTGGTCTCCACCGGCGACAAGTACGACGTCAGCGGCAACGACCTGCTGATGTGGTGGACGGCCGACCGCCGCACCGAGCTGGCGGTGCTCTACCTCGAGTCGTTCGGCAACCCCCGCAAGTTCAGCCTTCTGGCCCGCCGGCTGGCCAAGACGCGCCCGGTGCTCGCCGTCCGGTCCGGCAGCGGCGACACCGCCCAGCGCGCGGCCGCCTCGCACACCGCCGCGGCCGCGACCCCCGCTGTGACGAGGGACGCGCTCTTCGAGCAGGCCGGCGTCATCGCCGTCGACACCGTGGCCGAGCTGGTCGACGTCATCGCGGGGCTGTCCTGGCAGCTGCTGCCGGGCGGACCGCGCGTGGCCGTGGTCAGCAACGCCGGTGGCGCCGGGGTGCTGGCCGCCGACGCCTGCGAGCGCGAAGGCCTGGTCATGGCGGAGCTGTCCGACGACACCCGGGCCCGGCTCGCGAAAGTCCTTCCGCTCGAAGCGGCGGTGCGCAACCCGGTCGACACGACCGCGGCGGTCGCGCCCGGGGTGTTCGCCGACGCGTTGCGCGCGGTCCTGGCCGACGACGGCGTCGACGCGGTCATCGCCGCGACCGTACCCACCGCGGTCGGCGATCCCGGAACGTCGCTCGCCGAAGTGCTCCCGCCCGAGTACAAGACCGTCTTCGCGGTACGTCCCGGGCAACGCGCCCGCGTCGCGCCGCTGGTGCCCGGCACCGGGGTGACCGCCTGCTACGACGACCCCGCCGCGGCCGCGGCCGTGCTGGCCCGGCTCGTCCGCTACGAGCAGTGGCTCAACCGGCCCGAAACCGGGGAAGACCTGACACCGCTGGAAGAACCGGACGCCCTGCGCGCGTTCGCCGCCGGGCGCGGAGGCTGGCTGCCGCCCGCGGATGCCGCCGAACTGCTGCGCCTGGCCGACATCCCGATGGTGGAGACCCACTACGTCGAAGCCGGCGACTCGATGGCCGCCGCGGCCGCCGACGTCGGCTCGCCGGTCGTGCTGAAGGCCGACGCCGACGGCCTGCTGCACAAGACCGCCGGCGGCGGCGTGCTGCTGAACGTGCACGGCGCCGACCGGATCCTGGAGGCGTTCCGGACCCTCCGGTCCCGCTTCGGGGCCAAGCTGCGCGGCGTGACCGTCCAGCCGATGGCCGAACCCGGCCGTGAGCTGCTCGTCGGCGTGCGGTCCGACCCGGTGTTCGGGCCGCTGGTCGTGTTCGGCCTCGGCGGCGTCGACACCGACCTGATCGCCGACCACGCGGCCCGGCTGGCCCCGCTCACCGGCACCGACGCCGACCTGCTGCTCGACGGACTGCGCTCCTCGAAGGCGCTGTGGGGTTCCGGGCAGCTCGACCGCGCCGCCGTGCGCGACCTGCTGCTGAAGGTCAGCCGGCTGGCCGAGCTGGTGCCGGAGCTCGCCGAACTGGACCTCAACCCGGTGCGCGTGCGTGCCCGTGACAACCGAGACTCCGCCCCGGGCTGCCTGGCCCTCGACGTCCGCGCCCGGCTGGAGCCCTCCGCCGCACCCGACCCGTTCCTGCGCCGGTTGCGGGACTGACTTCGCCAGGAGGAATGCCGTGCGTGTGCTGACCCTGAACCCCGGCTCGTCCAGCATGAAGGTGTCGCTGATCGACAACGGCACGGGCGTCGGCTGGGCGGCCTGGGACCTGAGCGTCCCGGGCGCGATCGCCCAGGCGATCGGCCGGTGGTCCGAAGTGGACGCCGTCGCGGTCCGGTTCGTCCACGGGGGCTCGCAGAAGGACCCGGCCCAGGTCGACGACGCCCTGCTCGCGAACCTGGAGCGGCTCACGACGCTGGCGCCGAACCACCAGCCGCTGTCGCTGCGGGTGACCCGCGAGGTCCGCCGCCTGCTCCCGGACGTCCCGGTGGTCGCCTGCTTCGACACGGCGTTCCACGCCCGGATGCCCGAAGCCGCGGCGCGGTACCCGCTCCCGCGGGCGTGGACCGCGCAGAACCGGTTGCGCCGCTACGGTTTCCACGGCCTGTCGTGCCAGTACGCGCTGCGCCGGACCGGCGAGTTGCTGGGCCGGGTGCCGGCCGGGCTGCAGGTCGTGTGCGCCCACGTCGGTGCCGGGGTGTCGGTGACCGCGATCCGCGACGGCCACGGCGTCGACACCAGCATGGGGTTCACCCCGCTCGAGGGCGCGATGATGGCTACGCGGTCGGGTTCGATCGACCCCGGCCTGCTGCTGCACGTGATACAGACGGCGCCGATGAGCCCGGCGGAGATGGCCGACGCGCTGTTCCACCGCTCCGGGCTGGCCGGCATGACCGGCACCGACGGCGACCTGCGCCGGGTACTGGCCGCGGCCGCGCGCGGCGAAGAGGACGCCGCGGTCGCTCTCGACGTCTACCGGCACCGGCTTCGCCGCGAGATCGCCGCGGCCGCGGCCAGCTTGTCCCGGCTGGACGCGCTCGTGTTCACCGGCGGTGTCGCCGAGCACCAGCCGGAGCTGATCACGTCCGTGCTCGACGGACTGGGCGTGCTCGGCCTGCGCGCCGGTGCGGTGCCGCACACCGACGTGGACCGGATCATCTCCCGCGTCGGCTCGCGCGTGCCCGCCTTGATCGTCCGGCCCCGCGAAGACCTGGAGCTGGCCCGCGGCGCCGAAGCGGCGCTCGCCCGAGTGTCCGTGAGGTGACCCCGTGCACGTCCTGCTGACCGAAGCGTCCTTCGGCGACGCCGATTTCCTCGTCCAGTCCCTGCGGGACGCCGGCTGCCTGGTCAGCCGCTGCCACAGCCGCGCCGGGCTCTGCCGTGCCCTCGCGGTCGGGGGCCGGTGCCCGCTCGACGAACCGTTCGCCCAGCCCGACCTGGTCGTCGACGTCCGCGGCCAGGAAGCCGAGCTGACCGCGCGCGAGTTCGGCGTCGTCTGCGCCGTCCGCGACCACGTGCCGATCGCCCTGGTCTCCCCGGACCCGTGCGTTCCCGCCGAAGTGCCATCGGGCCTGGAGAACCGGGTCACCGTGATCGACGTCGACGGCCTGCTGGCCACCTGCCGGGCCGCCACGAGACACCTCGGCGTCCCCTCGAGCGGATGACCCGGCCCGCGTTCCGCTGGGACGTCTCGTCCCGGGCCGTCCTCGGCGACGCGTTGGCCAGGCTGGGGCCGAACCGGTGCGTCGCCGAGGTCCGGCCGGACGAAGTCGTGCTGACCGAGCCGCCCACCCGCCGCGAGCGTGCGGGCAACGCCGCTCTGCTCGAATGCGGCGCCGCGCTCTCGACCACCTGGACCGTCGTGCGGGTGCTGGGCCGCGACCCGGTCGTGGCCTTCCCGCACGACCCGGACCGGCCCGACGTCGCGGCCGTGGTCCGGATCGGCGGCCCGCGTCCCGCCTCGAGCGGGGAATGGGGGCGTTACACGGCGTTGCGCGAAGTGGCGGAGCCGGCGCGCGGCACGGTATTGCGGCCGGTCAGCCTCGCGCTGCTCGGCGCGGTGGCGGGCGACGACTTCTGGCCGGACACCGAGGTCCGGGTCGTCCGCCCCGCCTGGGTGCCGACGCTCGAGGGGCTCGGCGCCGACCTCGCCGGCCGGTCGGCCCTGCTCGTCACGACGCCCGGCCACAGCCGCCGCCACCACGTCCTCGCCGGGGCGGCCCTGCACGCGACCCGGCTCGCCGCGGCGGTGCGGGGGCTCGCGTCCGAGCGCGTCCCGCTGGCCCACCAGGCGATCGCCGAACGGTCCCGCCACGCCGAAGTCCTGCCCGGCGTCCCGCAAGGGCTGCTGCTGGTCGGCCTCGCCACCCCGAAGCGAAGGAAGGCATGATGACCACCCACCTCAGGACGAAACCGCCCGTCGCGGAGGAGCCCGCGGTCGACGCCCGCGAGCCGGTCGCCCGGCTGCTGCGCGACCTGCGGACGGCGCCGACCGGGTTGACAGCGCGCGAAGCCGCGCGCCGGCTGCAGGTGAGCGGCCCGAACGCGTTGCCCGCGCGGAGTGGCCACCAGTGGCCGCTCGCCCTGCTCCGCCAGCTGATCCACCCGCTGGCGCTGCTGCTGTGGGTGGCGGGCGGGCTGGCGTGGGCCGCCGGGACGACGAACCTGGCGATCGCCATCGCCGGCGTCATCCTGCTCAACGGCCTGCTGGCGTTCGTCCAGGAGCAGCAGGCCGAGAAGGCGGTCGAGGCGCTGGGCAAGTACCTGCCGGACCGGGCGCCGGTGCTGCGCGACGGCCAGGTGTGGCACGTGCCGGCGACCGAGCTCGTCCCGGGAGACGTGCTCGTGCTCGAGGAAGGCAACCGGGTGCCGGCCGACGCCCGGCTGATCGACGGCACGGTCGACGTCGACGCGTCGATGCTCACCGGCGAGTCGGTGCCGGTGACGCGGATGGCCGACGCGCACGACGACGCGACGCGCGCGCTCGACTCCCCGGTCCTGGTGTTCAGCGGCACGGTGTGCGTCGCCGGGGCCGCCCACGCCGTCGTCCACGCCACCGGGCGCCACACCGAGATCGGCCGGATCGCGTCGCTCTCGGCGCGCGTCGGGCGGGAGGAGAGTCCCCTGGAGCGGCAGGTGCGCCGGGTCGCGTGGCTGATCGCGCTCGTCGCCGTCGTCGTGGGGATCGGGTTCCTGCCGCTGGGCTGGCTGGCCGGGCTGTCGTGGTCGGCGGCGTTCGTGTTCGCGATCGGCCTGCTGGTGGCGAACGTCCCCGAGGGGCTGCTGCCGACGATCACGCTCGCGCTGGCCGCGGGCGTGCGGTCGATGGCGAAGGCGGGTGCGCTGGTCAAGCGGCTTTCCGCGGTCGAGACGCTGGGTTCCACGACGGTGATCTGCACCGACAAGACCGGGACGCTGACCCGCAACGAGATGCGTGTCGAGGAGATCCGGCCGGCGGGGGAGGAGGGGCCGCTGATCGCGGCGCTGGCTCGGTGCAGCACCGCCGACCTCGGTGGGGGCAGCGGCGATCCGACGGAACTGGCGTTGCTGCGCCACGCGGATTCCCACGGCGCCGATCTGTCCACCCGGGACGCGCTGAGGAAGACGTTGTACCCGTTCGACCCGCGGCTCAAGCGAATGTCCACTGTGGACACCGTCGGCGACGGGCTGTGGGTGTCGACGAAGGGCGCGCCGGAGCAGATCCTGCCGCGGTGCGTGCTGCCCGCCGGCGAACGGACCCGGCTGCTGGCCCTGGTCGACGAGATGGCCGGCCGCGCGTTGCGGGTGCTGGCCGTGGCCGGCCGCCCGGTCGAGGCGGTGCCGGCGGACCGGGAGGAGGCGGAGACGGAGCTGCGCCTGCTCGGCCTGGTGGGCCTGGTCGACCCGCCCCGCCCGGAGGTCGCGGCGGCGGTGGCGGACTGCCACACGGCGGGGATCAAGGTCCACGTGGTCACCGGCGACAACGGCCTGACCGCGGCGGAGATCGCCCGCCGGGTCGGAATCGGCGCGGACCGCGTGATCAGCGGCGAGGAACTGGCCGTCCTGCCGGAACCGGCGCTCGACGAGGCACTGACGGCCAACGGGGAGATCGTGTTCTCGCGCGCCGCACCGGAGGACAAGCTGCGCATCGCGGACGCCCTGCGCGACTGCGGCGAGGTGGTGGCGATGACCGGCGACGGCGTCAACGACGCACCGGCGCTGCGCCGGGCCGACATCGGCGTGGCGATGGGCGTCGGCGGCACCGACGTGGCGAAGGAAGCGGCGACGGTCGTGCTGACCGACGACAACTTCGCGACGATCGTCGCGGGCGTGCGCGAGGGGCGCCGGGTCTACGACAACGTCCGCAAGTTCGTGCTCTACATCTTCGCGCACGCGGTGCCGGAGGTGCTGCCGTTCCTGCTGTTCGCGGTGTCGGGCGGGATGATCCCGCTGCCGCTGACGGTGCTGCAGATCCTGGCGATCGACCTCGGCACGGAGACGCTGCCCGCGTTGGCACTGGGCCGCGAACCGGCCGAACCGGGCTTGATGTCCCGCCGCCCGCGCCGCCGGTCCGAAGGCGTCGTCACCGGCCGGATGCTGCTGCGGGCGTGGGGGATCATGGGCCTGCTGTCGGGAATCCTGGTGCTGGCCGCGTACTTCGCGGTCCTGTGCGCGGCAGGGTGGCACCCGGGGGCGGACGTCTCGTCGGGGGCCCTGCACCAGGCGTACCTCGAGGCGACGACGGCGAGCTTCGCGGCGATCGTGTCCTGCCAGGTGGGGACGGCGTTCGCATCCCGGACCGAGCGGGTGTCCCTGCGTTCGGTGGGTTTGACGACGAACCGGCTGCTGCTGGGCGGCATCGCGTTCGAGCTGGTCTTCGCGGCGGCGTTGATCTACCTGCCCCCGCTGCAGGACCTGTTCGGAACGACGGCGCTGCCGGCGTGGGTGGTCGCGATGCTGCTGCCGATGCCCGTGCTGGTGTGGGGCGCGGACGAGCTGTTCCGGTGGTTCACCCGCCGTCCCGTTCGTGCGCGCTGAGTTCTGCCGGACAGGCTGTCAGGGAATCCGCTCGGCACTGGTCTCGACGCGCCCATCAGACGTACTCGGCGTCCGGTACTGGGCGAGGTGCTCCTCGCAAAGGTAGAGAGTCAGACCCTCGGGCGTGTCGAATCGTGATAGGCCACCCCAGGCTTCGTCGGGGTCGAGTTTGGTGAGCATCGCCTTCAAGGCGCGGAAGTCGGCGTCCGTGTTCGCGCGCAGATCCGGCCGGCTGTCGGGAGACGAGCCACCGGGAAGCGATCGGTCGTGGTCGATGTCTTTCGGCAGCTGTGCGATCAGCTCCTTCATGAGGTCGCAATCCGCCTTCGTCTGCTGGCTCAGCACGTCAACGGTGATGCCGAGCACCGGGCCAGCCAGCGGTGCCGCGTGTTTGAGCACCCGGACGAGGTGGCCGAGGTAAGGACCGAGCTTGGCGAACCACTCGCGCGGCTGCGTAATCGGGTAATTTCCGAGGGGGTCGGGCAGACGGTGCCAGGAGCCCGGCTCCTCGCAGTACAAGTGAATCTCGTACGCGGCACCAGTAACCCGTGCCCGTCGGGTCGGCACCACCGCGAAAACGCTGGGGCATCTAGCCTCCTGCTGCTGCTGGGCGAGCCGCTGTAGTCGCAAGAACATGCGTTGAGAGAAATCGCTGTGCTCCTCAAGTCGATCACCAAGCTGGTCCAATGTCCTCGCCAGCCGCTCGATACTCTTCCCAGTCGTGTCGCGTTCGGACGGAGCCAGGCCGAGCACCAATTCCGGCACCGAAACCGATTCGCCGGAGCGATGACACTCGATCTCATACCTCGGTGGCGTGCGAGAAAGCCGAGCTTGCAGGTTGTCATAGTCGAACAGTTCGGGACAGCCTTCGGCACAGCGACACGGCACCCGGCGGGTGATGTGGAGACCGGGGAAGCGTTCCAGGGTCAGGTTCAACCCGTCATCCAGGACCATGAAAAACCCCACCGGCGCAGGTCCCCGGACCGCCAGCTCAACGCGATTGCGCTGGCGGTCTGCGCTGATCAACGCGAGATGGCTACCGTCCCCGTGCGCGAGCAGCGCTCCTGTTCGCCAGTGGGTGTCGCGACTGAATCTGTGTGACCTCGCGATGAACCACGTGGGAATGCCGGGTGGGGTGGTGTTCAGCTGGTAGATGACCTTGATTTCACGGCAGCCGACCTGGCGCCTGGCCGCCTCCCACTCCTGCTCGTACGCTGGCGGATCCCATTGCAGTCGCTCGACGACGAGGCTGACGTCGCCGGTTTGTGATCCGTCCACGCGGTAGGACAGATCATATTTATCCATCATGCTGAGAAAGTGGTCACGGACGCCTTTGTCCAAGTCCCTCCACAGCTCATTGAGGTGTTGCCGGGTCAGCAGGCCGTGGCGGGCGGCGACTTCGCCACTGTCCAGGACCCGGCTGATGTAGTCGTTGACCCAGGCAGGACGCAGCACGACGATCTCACTGAGCTCGGGGTCGTCAGAGTAATAGAGGATGTCGCCGAGTTCGTGCAGGGCTCGGGCGATGAAGCTGTGACGCTGCGAGTCCGCCACCCCGGCGGCGGTCATCACGTCCCACATGTGGCTGGGTGTGACGTGATTGTCTGGTATAGCCCGCACAGCGTCGGCGGCCGTGAGCCAGGTGCTGGGCCATTCGGAGCCCATCAACGGGAGCTGGGCTGCTTGTCGGGCAAGCAGCTCTCGTAGCTCTGCGATGCCTTGGCGGGAAGCGTTGTCAACCTGGCGGCTGTCCACGATCCGCGGATACTTCGAACGCAGCTCCGTTAGCGGGAGGTCGACGGGCCTGCCATGGATGTGGGTGGCGACCAGCACGATCGGCGATTCCGGTGCGCGGGCGGTGATGATGTCCAGCCAGTAGTGTAGTTTCCCCTGTTCCCAGCCGAGGCGAGAGTTCCATAGCAGAACGAACAGTGAGCGATTGGTCAGGAAGAATTGATGAGTCGCGTGGTATATTTGTTGCCCACCGAAGTCCCAGGTGCTCAGCTGCATCCGGGTACCGTCCCGGTCGGGGTGGTCGAGGGTCAGATCTCGGATCAACAGACCATGTGTCGAGGGCTCGTCCGGATCGTGTGTGTCTTTAGCCAGTGCTTTGACCAGGGAAGTCTTTCCGATGCCACCCTCGCCGACGATGAGCAGCTTGGACAGCCATTGGGCTGCGCTCCCGATCGCGCGCTCTCGGAGAAAGTCCAGTACCGACCGCGAACCGCCGGCGGTTATTTCCGGGGGAGGGCTGATCAGCGGATTTCCGGTCACCGCGAGTTCGGTCAGCCGCGGTAGGTCGACCAGGCAGTCGGGGAGGGCGTGCAATTCGTTGTCTGCCAGTTGGAGTGTTTTAATGCGTTTGATTTCGCCGATACTCTCCGGGAGGGACTCTATCCTGTTGCCGCTTACGTTCAGGGTTTCGAGCCGATGTAGTTTTCCGATGGTATCCGGGAGGGCGGTCAAGGTGTTTTTGGAGAGGGTGAGGTGAGTCAGTTCGGCGAGTCTGCCGATGTCGGGGCCCAAGTTCTTGAGCTGGTTGTCCGAAAGCTGGAGGGTTCTGAGGCTGGTCAGTCCGCCGATACTGGTGGGCAGATCGGTGAGACGGTTGTCGTTCACCGACAGTAAGATGAGGTCCTGTAGGCTGCCGAGCGCGGCCGGGAGTGATGCGAGTTGATTTTCTGACAAGTGCAGATGACTGAGGTGATGTAGCTTTGTGAAGTTGCTCGGCAGTGCTGAAAGTTCGTTGGAAGTCAAATAAAGGCGCCGAAGCTGTTTTAGGCTGCTGAACCAACCTGGCAATTTTCTCAGTTGGCATTCTGTCAGGCCAAGGTAGGTTAGTGCCTGAAGTTTTGCGATGCACGAGGGGACTTCTTTGAGAGGATTCTCGTCGAGATAAAGTGAGCGCAGGTCGGAGATTTCACCTAGCCAATCGGGAATTTCTTGGAGCTCGTTCTTCTCGAGGCGCAATGTGCTGATATTTGGTAGGTTGGGAAACCTGGGCGGCAACTTTCGAAGCTTGTTGTTGTGTAGCCACAGAAGATTAAGTCCGTCGAGGTTTTCTAGCCACGAAGGGAATTCTGCCAAACGGCAACTGCCGATCCCGAGAGCGGACAGTGTGCTCATCTCGCCTAGCCATTCTGGCAATTCGTGGAAGGGGTTGCTGTCGACATAAAGATGCGTAAGTTTGAGTTTTCGGAGGCATTCAGGTAACTTGACCAAGCGGTTATCGTTGAGCCAAAGTATTCTCAATTCGCCCAGTTCGCCTAGCCAGTTCGGTAAACTTTCGATTTGATTTTCGTGTAGATGTAGGGTCTTTAGGCTGGTGAGTGTGCGTACCCATCCAGGCACCTTGCCCAAGCTGCAGTGGCCGATACCCAGCCTCGTCAAGTCGGTCATCTCCGCCAGCTGTTCAGGTAGTGTGGCAAAGCGATTACCGTCGAGGCCCAAGGAGGTGACTCCGGGGGGTAAGGCTGGCAGTTCAATCAGCTGGTTTCCATCCACGACCAAGGATGTCAGCTGGGTGAGTTCACTCATCCAACCTGGCAATTTCTCGATCTGGTTGTCATCGAGATCGAGTCGAGTTAGCCTCGTCAAGCCCCGGACCCAATCCGGGACCATCGGCAGTCGTAACTTCCCGAGGCCCAGCTTCGTCAACGTCGTGATGGCACCGATCCAGTCCGGCGGGGTATCCAGACGGTTGTCATCAATGTCCAGCTCGGTCAAGGGAAGGTCGCCCAGCCATCGCGGCAGGTCAGTCAGACGGTTGCCGTGTAGACGGAGCTTCGTGAGTTCCGTCAGATCGGCGAGCCAGTCCGGCAACTCTGTTAGCCGGTTGCCGTCAAGATCGATGTGCGTCAACCGCTTCAGGCTGGCAAGCCACTCCGGAACACTAGAGAGTCGACAGGTTCCAATGCGAAGGGTGGTCAGACCCGTCATTGAGCCGATCCAGTCGGGAAGGGTAGACAGAGGATTCGAGTCGATGAACAACTCTCGCATGTCCATATTGCTGAGCCATCGAGGAAGCTCACTCAACCGGTTCTCGTCGATCTCGAGCCGACGTAGTGAAGTGAGACCACTCATCGAATCCGGTAGACGGCGCAACCGGTTGCGCCCGAGGTTCAGCTCAGTCAAGGGCAGAGCGGCGAGCCAGTCAGGGAGTTCGCGGAGGTAGTTGCCGTCCAAGTCCAGCTTTGTGAGGCTCTCGACTTCCGCCAGGCGCTCGGGGAGTTTGCCGAGTTGGAGATTACTGAGATCAAGAGTCGTCTCACCTCCTGCGAGTGCTCGATCGATGCGGAGGTCAGCTTCGTAGGCACCCACAGTCATGACGCCCAGTCAACCACGATGACCACCGTGGTTTTCGGACAATTAGTGGACACTGCCGAATCCGGTTTTCCGGATCATTGGTCACATCGTCACGAGACCTCTATTGCTTCGAGACCTGAACAGGAGTCAGGCGGTTCGCGGCTTCCGGGGTGATGACCACGACCGGGCACCGCGAGAACCGCACGCACTCCCGCCCGACGCTGCCCAGCACGAGATCCGCCATCGCCCCGCCGCGGTGGGTGCCCAGCACCAGCAGGTCCGCGTCCGCCGACGCGGTCACCAGCTCCGTCGCCGGGTCGCCGTGCACCGTCCGGGTCTCCACCGTGGCCGCCGACGAGATGCCCAGTTCCCGCATGTGCTCGTCGAGGGAGTAGCCCGCCTCCGGGACCCGGCCGTGCGGCTGGATCGTGAACGACGTGCCGGGCAGCAGCGTGTCCCGTGGCCGGACGAGGATCGCGCGGACCGTGTCGCCGGCGTGCGCGCCGATCTCGAGCGCCCACCTCAGTGCCGCGTCGCCGCGGGGCGTCCCGTCCGTTCCGACGACGATCACGCGTCCGATGCTCATGGCTGCCTTCTTTCTCTCCGGTGACGCCCTGATCGTGCGACCGACGCGGAGACCCCGGTAGGGGCCGAATTCCGCCGGACCGAGGGACTTTGTGCTCCGGTGCGCGCGCCCGCCGCGGACTCACCATGGCTTCGGCGGAGCGCCCGACTCCGCGCACGGGAGTGACCGCGATGACCGCCGCCGCACCGGCCGCACTGACCAGCGAACAGATCGGCGTCCTCGCCCGCGCGGTGAGCCGCGCGCCTTCGGTGCACAACAGCCAGCCGTGGCGGCTGAGCGTGCGCGGCACCGAGGTGGACCTGCTCGAACGCCGGGAGGTCGAGCTGCGGCGGCACGACCCGTTCGGCCGGGACCGGCTGTTCTCCTGCGGGGCCGCGCTCACCAACCTCGAACTCGCGGTCCGGGTCCTGGGCCGGGACTGCCACACCGCGTACGGGACCGACGTCGCGGCGACCGTGACGATCGGCCGTCCGCACGCCACGTCGGCCCGTGACTTCGCGCTCTACCACGCGATCAACCGCCGCCGCAGCCACCGGCGCCCGTTCTTCCACGGCCGGGTGCCCGCGGGGGTCCGCGCCGCTCTCGTGGCCGCCGGGGAGACGACCGGCGTGCACCTCGTCGAGCCCGGCCGCCTGGACAAGCTGGCCGAGCTGCTCGGCTTCGCCACGCGCGTGCTCCGCGACGACCGCGGTTACCAGCGGGAGCTGGAACTGTGGACCGCGCACACCCACGGCTGGGACGCGCTCGGCGACGGCGTCCCCGAGGACGCGCTGAGCCCGGAAGCCCTGCCGGTCGCGGGACTCGTCCGCGGCGGCACCCCGGTGCCGGACGACGTCGTGCTGGCCGAACGGCTGGCGGAAGAGAGCCTGCTGGTCGTCTGCACCGACCGCGACGACCGGGCCGATCACCTCGCCGCCGGTGCGGCGCTGCAGCGCACCTGGCTCACCGCGACGGCGAAGGCGCTGGTCGGCTCGGTGCTCACGCAACCCCTGCACCTGACCGGCTTCCGGGCACGGCTCGTCTCGGAGCTGGGCCTTCCCGGTGTCCCGCAGGCGATCTTCCGCTTCGGCTACCCCGCTGTCCCGGCGGCCCCCTCCCCACGACTTCCGCTCGGCGAGCTGTTCCCACCTCCAGGAGGATCCCGATGACCTACGTACGCGACCTGGCCGAGATCCGGCTGACCGACGACGAAACCGTCGGCGGCAAGGGCGCCAACCTCGGCGAGCTGATCTCGGCGGGGTTCCCCGTCCCCGGTGGGTTCGTCATCTCGCGCGACGGGTACTGGGCCGCGCTCGAGCAGGCAGGCGTCCGCGCCGAGGTCGCCGACCTGCACGCCAAGGCACTGGCCAATGTGGACGACGCGACGTTCCTGGCCGCGCAGTGCGACCGCATCCGCGACCTCGTCCGCGAGGCCGGGCTCACCGGCGAACTTCGTGCGGAGATCGCCAAGGGCTACCAGGAGCTCGGCGCGGCGACGCCGGTCGCCATCCGGTCCTCGGCCACCGGGGAAGACGGCGCGGAAGCGTCCTTCGCGGGGATGAACGCCACCTACACCAACATCTGGGGTGACCACGCGGTCGCCGAGCACGTCGTGGACTGCTGGACGTCGCTGTTCAGCCCGCGCGTCGTCAGCTACCGCGCCAGCCGCGGGTTCACCGGCGAACCCGCGATCGCCGTCGTCGTCCAGCGCATGATCCGTGCGGAGCGCGCGGGGGTCATCTTCACGGCGGACCCGCGCACCGGCGACCGCGACCGCGTGGTGATCGAAGGTGTCTTCGGCCAGGGCGAGGCGATCGTCAGCGGCGCCGTCGAGCCCGACACCTACGTCGTCGGCAAGCAGGAGCTGCTGATCCTCTCCGTCCGGGTCGGCAGGCAGACGCACAAGATCGTCGCGGGCGAGTCCGGCGGCGACGTCACCATCCAGCTGCCCGAGCCCGCCGGCGGCCGCCGCGTGCTCAGCGACACCGTCGTGCTCGAACTGGCCAGGATGGCCACCCGCGTCGAGGAGCACTACGGCGTGCCGCAGGACATCGAGTTCGCGATCGCCGACCACGAGATCTCCCTCGTCCAGTCGCGCCCGATCACGACGCTGCCCCCGCTCACGCCGGCGAGCACCGTCGCGCTGGTGACCGGGCTCGGCGCGTCGCCGGGTGAGGGCAGCGGCGCCGTGCGCGTGCTGCTCGACCCGGTGGAGGCGAAGCACCTGCGTGACGGCGAGATCCTGGTCGCGCCGATGACGAACCCGGACTGGGTGCCCGCCATCCGCCGGGCCGCCGCGGTCGTCACCGACGGCGGCGGGATGACCTGCCACGCCGCCGTGGTCGCCCGCGAACTGGGCGTGCCGTGCGTCGTCGGCACCGGGGACGCGACCCGCGTCCTGGCCGACCGCAGCCTGGTCACCGTCGACGGCACCCAGGGCGAGGTCCGGGCCGGCGCGGCCAAGCGCGAGGCCGTCCGCACCGCGCCGGTCACCGCACCGGTGGCACCGGAAGCGATCGGCACCAAGCTGTACGTCAACCTCGCCATGCCCGAGCACGCCGAAGAGGTCGCGGCGCAAGCGGTCGACGGCGTCGGCCTGCTGCGCGCGGAGTTCCTGCTCACCGAGGCGCTCGGGGGCCGGCACCCGCGGGACCTGCTCGCCAAGGGCGAGGAGCGATCCTTCGTGGACGAGATGGCCGAGTCGCTGCTGAAGATCACCAAGCCGTTCGGCACCCGCCCGGTCGTCTACCGCGCGACCGACCTGCGCACCAACGAGTTCCGCGGCCTGGCCGGCGGCGAGGAGTTCGAGCCGGTCGAGAGCAACCCGATGATCGGCTACCGCGGGTGTTACCGGTACGTCCGCGAGCGCGACCTGTTCGCCCTCGAACTGGAAACCCTGGCCCGGGTCCGGGAGCAGTCGCCGAACCTGCACCTGATGATCCCGTTCGTGCGCACCAAGTGGGAGCTGGAGGAGTGCCTCGAGCTGGTCGACGCGAGCCCGCTGGGCCGCCAGCGCGGCCTGCACCGCTGGGTGATGGCCGAGGTCCCGTCGGTCGTGCACTGGCTGCCCGAGTACGCGGGCATGGGCATCGACGGCGTTTCCATCGGCAGCAACGACCTCACCCAGCTGATGCTCGGCGTCGATCGCGACTCGGGCGTGTGCGCCGAACTGTTCGACGAAGCCGACCCGGCGGTGCTCGACGCCATCGAGCGGATCGTCCGCATCGCCCGGCACCGCGGCATCACGTCGTCGCTGTGCGGCCAGGCACCGTCGACCAAGCCCGGCTTCGCCGAGCACCTGGTGCGCTTCGGGATCACGTCGATCTCGGTCAACCCGGACGTCATCGGCAGCGCCCGCGCGGCGATCGCGTCGGCCGAGCGCCGCATCCTGCTGGAGGCGACCCGATGAGCCCGGCCATCGAGATCCGCGGGCTGCACAAGTCGTTCGGGCACACCCGTGCCCTCGACGGGCTCGACCTGAACGTCGAAACCGGCGAGGTGCACGGGTTCCTCGGCCCGAACGGCGCCGGGAAGACCACCACGCTGCGCCTGCTGCTCGGGTTGCTGCGCGCCGACGCCGGCGGAATGCGGCTGCTCGGCGGCGATCCGTGGCGCGACGCCGTCGCGCTGCACCGGCGGCTGGCCTACGTCCCGGGCGAGGTTTCGCTGTGGCCCAACCTCACCGGCGGGGAGGTCATCGACCTGCTCGGCCGGCTGCGCGGCGGTTTGGACCCGGTACGGCGCAAGCGGTACCTCGACCGGTTCGAGCTCGATCCGCGGGTCAAGGGCCGCGCGTACTCGAAGGGCAACCGGCAGAAGGTCGCCGTCGTGGCCGCCCTCGCCTCGGACGTCGAGCTGCTGCTGCTCGACGAGCCGACCGCCGGGCTCGACCCGCTGATGGAGGAGGTCTTCCGCGGGTGCGTCCGCGAGGAGCGCGAGCGCGGCCGCACGATCCTGCTGTCGAGCCACATCCTGTCCGAAGCGGAAGCCCTGTGCGACCGCGTGAGCATCATCCGCGGTGGGAAGCTGGTCGACTCGGGCAGCCTCGACGACCTGCGCCACCTCACCCGCACCACGATCACGGCCCGGTTGGCCGGCTCGCCGGACGGCCTCGCGACCCTACCCGGGGTGCACGACGTCGTCGTGGACGGCGCCGACGTCCGGCTGACCGTCGACACCGCCGCGCTGTCCCGGGTGCTCGAAGCGCTCGGCCGGTGCGGCGTGCAGAGCCTGGTCAGCCGGCCGCCGACGCTCGAAGAGCTGTTCCTCCGGCACTACCGCGCCGAAACCGCCGCGGAGGCGGTGCCGGTATGAGCGGCGCCCTCGCCGGCACCGGCGCGCTGGCGCGGCTCGCGCTGCGGCGCGACCGGATCCGGCTGCCGGTGTGGATCGTCGTGTTCGCGGCGACGGCGGCGTCCGCGGCCGCCGCGACGGCGGCGGTCTACCCGACCGCCGCCGACCTGCGCGCGGCAGCGGAGAGCATCAACGCCGTCCCGTCGCTGCGGGCGCTGTACGGACCGGTGCGCGAGGCGACGCTCGGGGCGACGTCGGTGTTCAAGCTGACCGCGTTCGGGGCCGCGCTGGCCGCCCTGCTGATGATCACCACCGCGGTCCGGCACACCCGGGCCGAAGAAGAGGCCGGGCGCCGCGAGCTGCTCGGCTCCGCGGTCGTGGGCCGCTACGCCGGGCTCGCCGCCGGGCTGGCCGTCACGGCCGGCGCGAGCGTCGCGCTCGGTCTGGTCACCGCGGTCGCGCTCGCCGCGACGGGGTTGCCGGTCGCCGGGTCGCTGGCTTTCGGGTTCTGCTGGGCGGGCGCGGGCCTGGTCTTCGGCGGCGTCGCCGCGGTGACCGCCCAGCTGACGAAGAGCGCCCGAGCCGCGTCGGGCCTGGCCGTGCTCGCCCTGGTCGTCGCGTACTTCCTGCGTGCGGTGGGCGATTCCGCCGGTCCTGCTTGGCTTTCGTGGGCCTCGCCGATCGGCTGGAGCGAGGAGGTCCGGCCGTTCGCGGGGGACGTCTGGTGGGTGCTCGTGCTCCCGGCCGGCACGGCCGCGGTGCTCGGCGGGGTCGCGGTGGCGCTGTCCCGGGTGCGTGACCTCGGCGCGGGCCTGCTGCCCGACCACCCGGGCCCGGCCGGTGCGGGGAGGGCGCTGCGGAGCCCGTGGGGCCTCGCGTGGCGGCTGAACCGCGGGACGCTCGCCGTCTGGGTGAGCGCGTACGTGCTGCTCGGGGTGGTGTGCGGCAGCCTGGCCGGCAACGTCGGCTCGATGCTGACGAACTCCCAGGCCCAGGCCATGATCACGGCGCTGGGGGGCGAGAAGGGGATTTCCGACGCGTTCCTCGCGGCGGAGCTGGCGATGGCCGGGGTGATCACGTCCGTCTACGCGATCACCGTACTGGCCCGGCTCCGGGCCGAGGAGCGGGCCCTGCGCGTCGAGCCGCTGCTGGCCGCCGCGGTGGACCGGCGCCGGCTCCTGGCCGGCTACCTCGTGTTCGCGGCCGCGGCGCCGGCGGTGCTGCTGGCCGCGCTGGGCCTGGCGGCCGGGCTCACGAACGGCGCCCACCTCGGCCGGGTCGGGCCCGAGGTGGCCCGGCTCGTCGGCGCGGCCTCGGCGCAGCTGCCGGCGGTCTGGGTGCTGACCGGGATCGCCACCGTCGTCTTCGGGTTGTTCGGCCGCGCGCTGACCGCGGCCTGGACGGCTTTGGTGGCCTTCCTGATGCTCGGTGAGTTCGGCACGCTGCTGAAGCTCGACCAGTGGGTGCTCGACCTGTCGCCGTTCACGCACTCGCCGAAGCTGCCGGGCGTGGCGGTGCACGCGACGCCGTTGCTCTGGCTCACCGCGCTCGGGGCCGCACTGGTCGCGGCCGGCGTCGTGGGGTTCCGCCGGCGCGACGTCGCGGGCTAGGACTCCGGAAGGGAAAGACCGATGGCCGATGGTTCTCGCGGTGCCGCGCTCAGCGCCGCCCGCCGCGCGTCCGCGCGCTACCGCACCAGCCCCTGGCCGGGGAAGCTGCACCTGACCGGGCATCGTGCCACCACGCGCCCCGCTCCGGTGCTGACCTTCCTGGGCGGGGACGGCTGCGCACGGTACCTCCTCGAGACGCCGGACGCGAAGCTGGTGATCGGGTGCGGGCTGTTCGCCGGCCCGGATGCCCGGTGGCGCCGCAACTTCTCGCCCGGTCCCGACGAGCTGCACGCGGCCGACGCGGTCATCCTGCCGGGCGCCGGCCTCGGGCAGGCCGGGTTCCTGCCGCAGCTGGCCGCCGAAGGCTGGCACGGCCCGGTGTTCGCGACGCCCGGGACGGCCGCGTTGCTCCCGATCGTGCTGGCCGACGCCGCCGCGCAGTTCGCCGAGGACGCGGAGCGGAGCCCGTTCGGCCCCGCGCTGCCACCGTTCCGGGCGGCGGACGTCACCCGGGCGGTCGCGCTCGTGCGGCCGGTCGAGTTCGGCACGCTCGGCCGGCTCGACGGCGCCGAGTTCGAGTTCGGCCGCGCGGGCGGACGGCTCGGGGCCGCGTGGGTGCGGGTCCGCGCCGCCGGCCGGTCGGTGCTGTTCGCCGGCCCGCTCGGCGCCGCCGGCCACCCGCTGCTGCGACCGCCGGACCCGAGGCCGCGCTCGGACGTCCTCGTGCTGGCCGCCCCCGGCCCACCCGGCGACGGCCACCTGGCCGGCCGGTTCGCGGCGGCGGTGCACCGCGCGGTCCGGCGAGGCGGCAGCGTCGTCGTTCCGGTGTCCGCGGCCGGCGGCGCCGAACTGGTGCTGACGACGGTGCGGGACCTCATGGCGGCCCAGGAGCTCCCGCGGCTGCCGGTCCTGCTGGACAGCCCGGCGGGCTCGGCCGGGATCGACGTCCACCGGCGGGCAGCGGCCGAACGGTGGCACGAAGTCCGTCGCGACGGTGTGGTGGGCGTGCCGCCTTCGCTGGTCGAGCGGATGCCGGACCGGTCGTCGCTCATCGTGGCCGGGCTGGAGACCGCCGACGCCGGTCGCGTGCTGCGGCAGCTGGAAACCCTGCTGCCGGATCCGCGCAACGGCGTCGTCCTGCTGGGGCACCCGGTGCCGGGGACGCGGGCCGCCGAGCTCGCCGGCGGGGCCCGTCAGCTGAAGATCCACGGCCGGTACGTGCCGGTCCGGGCGGAGGTGACGTCGCTGGGCGGAACCGGTGAGTTCGCCGGGCCGGCGGAGGTCCTGGAGTGGGCGAGCGCGACCCCGGCCCCGGAGACGGCGTTCGTCGTCGAGGGGGCGGAGGAGCCGTCGTCGGCACTGGCGAAGGCGTTGCACGCCGAGGCGGGCTGGTGCGCGGTGGTCCCGGCGGACGGTGAGCGGGTGCTCTGCTGAGCCGCTACCGGTCGAGGGTGAGCTGCTGCCGGTGGCAGGCGAAGTGCTGTGCCGGGTAGCGGTAGATGTCCGCCAACGTCATGTACGGCTCGAAGAACGGGTCCCAGCGGTCCGGGTAGTGCATCCCGCGTCCGAGGTCGGCTTCGGCGGCCCGTTCCAGGCTCCGGTGCAGCGAAGCGATGATGTGGTCGAGCCACGCGGCCGCGCGGCGGGGCCCGATCAGGCCGCCTCCGCAGGACCCCAGGTAGTTGACTACGTGGAAGGCGGGTGTGACCGCGTTCAGCGCGGCGGCGAACCGGCGGCTCACGGAGTCCGGCAGCCTGCCGAAGACCCGGACCAGGACCAGCAGAGCACGCACGATCTGATAGCCGAACACGAGGTGGAACACCAGCTGCCCATTGGTCCACCGGGTTCCGGCGGACGGCCGGCGCAGCTCGGCGGCGGTCGCGGTGGCCGCCAGTTCGTGGACGGTGGCCCGGTCCTGGTCCCACTGCTCGTGCACTGCCCGCCGATCCATGGTCCACCTCCGCGCGCCGTCGTCGAGCATCCCACGATCCGGGGAAGCCGGCGCCGGTCACGCGCACCCCGAAGGCCTTTGGTCCCTCCGAGACGTGACGCGAGGCCGTCGTCGCGAGGGGTGGGCGGCGGTGATGCTGGGTGTGCCAGTCCCTCAGGAACCGGAGCCCGACGATGAGCCGACCACTGCCCGACGTGCTCGACCAGGCGCTCGCCTCGGCCGTGCGCGCGCCGTCGCCGCACAACACCCAGCCTTGGCGGTTCGTCGTCGAGCACGAGGTGATCGAGGTGTGGCTGGACCGCGAACGCGTGCTCCCCGTCGCCGACCCGCACGGGCGGGAGGCCCGGCTCGCCTGCGGCGCGGCCGCCTTCAACCTGCAGATCTGCCTGCGCGCCAACGGGCTCGCCGCCGTCGTGCGGCTGCTGCCGGACCCGGCCGAGCCCGACCTGGTCGCCGTGATCCGGCTGGACGGCAACGAGAAGGCCTCCGCGACCGAACGCAAGCTCGCCGAAGCCGTGTTCCGCCGGCACACCAACCGCCGTCCGCTGCTGGACAAGGAGGTGCCCGCCGCGGTGCGGACCGCGCTCAAGTCCGCGGCGCTGCAGGAGGGCGGGCAGATCGAGTACCTCGACGCCTCGGGCCGCTACACGCCGGTCGCGTCGCTGGTCCGGCAGGCCGAAGCACTGCAGGCCGACGACTTCGACTTCAAGGCCGAGGCCGCGTTCTGGACCCACCGCGAGCCCGGAAGTCCCGACGGGGTGCCGAAGATCGCGTCCGGTCCGCCGCCGCACAGCCCCGGGATCGTCTCCCTGCGCGCCTCGCACGAGAACCCCGAGCTGCCGGACCGCGAGTACGAGCAGGAGCCGCTGCTCGGTGCGGTGCTGACCCGCGACCGGGGGCCGCACGCGGAAGTCCGGGCGGGCATGGCGATGCAGCGGGTGCTGCTGACCGCGACCGCGGAAGGGCTGGCGACGTCGTTCCTGTCGCAGCCGTTCGAGACCTCGCGGACGCGCGATTCGCTCGTCGGGCTCTTCGCCGGGCTCGGGCAGCCGCACACCCTGCTGCGCATCGGCTACGGCTACCCGACCCGGCTCACCGCCCGTCGTCCGGTCGGCGACGTGCTGACCCACCGGACCGGGCCGGACGTGCCGGCGAGCTGACGCCCCGGGCGCGCAGCACGTCCCGGAAGGTGACCATGCCGACCACGTGCCCGTCTTCGACGACCGGCGCCGAACGGACCCCGGCGTCGGTCATCAGCCGCGCCAGCTCGCGCACGTCGGTGTCGGCGGGTACCGCCAGACCGGACGTGCGCATGACCGCGCCCGCGGTGCGCTGCCGGCCGTCGAGCACGACGCCGGAGTCCGGATCCCCGGCCGGTCCGGGCGCCCGCAATATGTCCACTTCGGACAGCAGGCCGAGCAGCCGTCCGTCGGTGTCGACCACCGGCATCGTCGTGAACCCGCGCGAGGTCATCATTTCCGCGGCTTCCTCGAGCGTCGCCGACGGCGCGAGGGCGAACGTCGGGGTGGACATGATGTCGCGTGCGCGCATGGTGTTCGCTCCGTTTCCTTCGGCTGCCCCGACGATCTCGCGCCGCCCGCGGGGAGCACAGGGTCCTAAGTCCCCGGTGCGCCCGCCGAGGGGCTCCGGGCCGGGGCCCAAGGCCTCTTAGGCCCGGCTCGAAAGCGCGCGAAGCTGGACGTGCGAACGACTTCCGGCACCGAAGGGACAGGAACCATGAGCACGTCGTCGAACCCGCTCGCGCGGATGTGGCGCACCGTCCTGCCCCGGCGCGGTTCGGTGGCGCGCGCCTCGGACCGCGTCCAGGCCGCCGTCGGCGTCCTGGCAGTGCTGCTCGCGCTCGCCGCGCTGCCGGTCGCCGCCAGCGTCGGTTCGGAAACCTACGTGCGGCAACAGGGGGAGTCCGCGCAGCAGCTGGGGGAGCGCACGCCGGTGACCGCGACACTGCTCGCCGACGGGCCGGCCATCACGGTCAATTCGCGCTCCGGTGTCGCCGGCGGTGGCGAGCCCACCGACGCGACGTGGACGCTCCCCGACGGCACGCCACGGGTCGGGAAGGTCGTTGCCGACGAGGGCACCCTCAAGGGTTTGCAGTTCACGATCTGGGTGGGCCGCGAAGGCACGCCGGTGGACCCGCCGCTCAGCGGCGCGGCGGTCGTCATCGACGCCGCGGGCGTCAGGCTCGGCCTGTGGATCTGCGCGCTGGTCCTGCTGGCGGCCTGCTACCGGATCACGGTGTTCGCCCTCGACCGCTTCCGCTACGCCCGGTGGCAGCAGGAGTGGCTCCAGGAGCAGGACCGCAAGACCCGTTCTTGAGACAGAGGAAGGTGAAACCGAAATGACCACGGCAAACCAGGGCGACATCGTCGTCGGTGTCGACCATTCGGCGGTCAGCGTGGCCGCCCTGCGCTGGGCGGCGGCGGAGGCCGCGGAAAGCGGCCGCCAGGTCGTCGCGCTGCGGGCCTGGACGTTCGAGCCGGCCTACGACCTCGGCGCGGCCGTCGCCGGAACCCCGCAGACGGTCGCGGAGCGCGAGCGGCAGCAGCTCGACGAAGTCCTCGGCGAGGTACGGGCCCGGCACCCGGGCGTCGCCATCCGGGCGGAGCTGGTCGAGCACTCGGCCGCGGTGGCGCTGGAAGAGGCGTCGAAGACCGCGGCGATGCTCGTGCTCGGCAGCCACGGCCGCGGCCGGCTGCTCAAGCTGCTCGTCGGCTCGGTCGCCGAGCACTGCCTGCGGGAGGCGAGCTGTCCCGTGGTGGTGATCCCGGCGCGGACCGTCCCGGAGCCGGAGAAGGCGCCCGCCGGGGAGCCCGTGGGCACCTACTACCCCGGGCCGCTGCTGTGAAGGAGATCAGGATGCCCAGTCGCCGCAAAGTCGGTGCGGTCATGACGACCGACGTCGCCACGGTCGGACCGGACACGCCGTTCAAGGCGGTCGCCGTCCTGCTGGCCTCGTGGAACATCAGCGGGGCGCCGGTGGTGGACGAAGACGGACAGGTGCTCGGGGTCGTCTCGCAGGGCGACCTGCTCGAGCGCGAGGCCCCGCACGGCCTGCTCAAGCCCGGCTCGCGGCAGGCGAAGCGGAAGGCCGGCGCGGCGTTCGTCGCCGACCTGATGACCAGCCCGGCGGTGGTCGTGCGGACCGGCGACGACGTCGCCGTCGCCGCGAAGCTGCTGGAGGAGCACCACTTCCACCGCCTGCCCGTGGTGGACGAGGCCGGCAAGCTCGCCGGCGTCGTGTCCCGGTCGGACCTGCTGCGCGTGTTCCTGCGCACGGACGGCGAGATCCGGGAGGAGGTCCGTGACGAGGTGCTCCTGCGAGTGATGGCGCTCGACCCGTCCGCGCTGTACGTCGCGGTGCACAACGGCATCGTGACGCTCAACGGCACCGTCGAGCGCGAGAGCATGATCCCGGTCATCGTGGCCCTGATCCGCCGGGTGGACGGCGTGGTGGAGGTCCGGCAGACGCTGCGGGCCCGCTTCGACGACCGCGGCGTGTCGCCGGTACCGCCCGGGCCGACCGGGTTGCTCAGCCGGAAACGGCCCCTCGTCTGATCGGGGCGCGGAAGGGGCCACCGTCCGGAATGGACGGTGGCCCCTTCGTGTGCCTTGCGGGGGAGGGGGCGGAGGACCGGCCGCGCCGATCCGGCTCGGCCAGGCCACGTCGACGTTCCCTGCGCCGCCCGAAAGCGGCCACCACCCGGATGCGGCCACCACCCGATAGGGGGTGGTGGCCGCTTCGTGGTTCAGCTGCGGAACAGGGCGACCTTCAGCGCGTTGCTGTCCTGCGGGTGGGCGAAGACGTCGTACGCCTCGTCCATTTCGTCGAGCCCGAACCGGTGCGTGACGAACCGGCTCGTCTCCAGCCGGCCGGCCGCGAGCATCCGCAGCAGCATCGGCGTGCTGGATGTGTCGACCAGCCCGGTGGTGATCGTGACGTTCTTGATCCACAGCTCTTCGAGGTGCAGTGTCGCCGGGGCACCGTGGACGCCGACGTTCGCGACGTGCCCGCCCGGGCGGACCAGCTTCGCGCACAGCTCGAACGTCTCCGGGATGCCGACCGCCTCGATCGCGACGTCCGCGCCGAGGCCGCCGCTCACCTCGGCCACCGCGGCCGCCGCGTCTTCCGGTCGCACCATCAGGTCCGCGCCGAACGACTTCGCCGCGTCCAGGCGGGCGGGTTCCCTGTCCACCACGACGATCGTGCTGGGGGAGAACAGCTGCGCGTTCGTGATCGCGGCCAGCCCGATCGGCCCGGCACCGACGATCACCACGGTGTCGCCGGGCTTGACGCCGCCGTTGCGGACGCCGACCTCGTACGACGTCGGCACGATGTCGGCCAGCATCAGCGCGGACTCGTCGCTCACCCCGGACGGCAGCACGTACGTCGACGTGTCGGCGAACGGGACGCGTGCGTACTCCGCCTGGACGCCGTCGGTGGTGTGGCCGAGGATCCAGCCCCCGCCGCCGAGGCACTGACCGTAGGCCGCGATCCGGCAGTACTCGCACCGGCCGCAGGCGGAGATGCAGGACACCAGGACCTTGTCACCCGGCTTGACGGCGGTCACGGCGGACCCGGCCTCGACGATCGTGCCGACCGCTTCGTGGCCGAGGATGCGGCCGCGCTCGACCTCGGGGACGTCGCCCTTGAGGATGTGCAAGTCGGTGCCGCAGATGGTGACCGCGTCGACGCGGACGATCGCGTCGGTGGGCGCGGCGAGTTCCGGCTCGGCGTGGTCGGTCCAGCCGCGCCGGCCGGGGCCGTCGTACACGAGTGCCTTCATTTCTTCTCCTTCGTCTCCGGAACAGCGGAACGGGCGCCCGCCGGTCGGCGGGCGCCCGTGGAACGGATCGCTTTCAGCGCAGCCACGTGCGGTCGCCGGCGAGCTCGGCCCAGCGGCGGCCGAATCCCCACGTGTTCCCGGCCGACGCGGCGGCCAGCGCGATGAGGATCAGCGCGTAGATGATGTGGTAGTCGACGATCGGGTTGGTGGAGTGCGTCGCTTCGCCGGTGCTCATGCTCTGGGCGAACGGCCATTCGGCGGCCCACATCATGAGCATCATCAGCGAGCCCGCGATCGCGCTCAGGCGTAGTCCGACGCCGGCGATCACGGCGAGGCCGATCGCGCCGAGGCCGAGCATGAACAGCCAGTCGGCCCACCAGGTGCCGGCCCAGGTGTGGAACATCGACTCGAACGGGCCGACGTGCACGCTGCTGAGGAAGCCCTTGGTCGGCGAGCCGCCGTTGAGCCAGGCGCCTTTCGCCGGGGTCGCGTAGCCGAGGCCGAACAGCTTGTCCAGGAACGCCCACAGGAAGACGAACCCCGTGGCGACCCGCAGGACGGCCAGGGACTTCCCGGCGATGGTGGGTCCGGCGACGAAATCGGGGATCGGCGCCGGCTCGGTGGCCCGGTGAACCGGGGTGGTCTTCTTCTCATCCGGTCGGACGGACATGGGGAAACCTCCAATCTTTCGGTGCTGCGGTCAGTTTGGGCTGCTGCCATGGCAAGTTCTGGGGTCGAAGGTCCCCGGTCGAGAGGCCCTTGGGCGCCGATCGCCGGGGACCGCGCGGGAAGGACCGAAGTCCTCCCGGGAGGTGGCCGAAGCCTCGTGCCGCCGGCGGCTTCGGCCGGTTGACTTCCCGGTGACGAAAGGAGAAGCGGATGAGCGGCACGGAACTCGTGGTCGGCGTCGACGGTTCGGCCGGAGCACTCGCGGCGGTCCGGTGGGCCGCGCGCGTCGCACGCGAACGGAATCTCGGCATCCGGCTGGTCCGCGCGCTGCCGGGACTACCCGCGCTCTACCCGAGGAACGATCCGGGGTACGAGCAGCTGCTGGCGGCGGCCACGGGGGAGAGCCGTGCCTTGCTGGCCGAGGCCCGCGACGCCGTTTCGGGTGTCCGCGTGGAGACGGTGCTGCGACCCGAGCAGCCCGCGGACGCCCTGGTGGCCGAATCCGCCGACGCGGCGATGGTCGTGCTGGGCACGCCCGGTCTCCGGCCGCTGGGCCGGATCCTGCTCGGCTCGGTCACGGTGGCACTGTCCGCGCACGCGCGGTGCCCGGTGGCCGTGGTCCGCCCGCACGCGGGTGAGGACGAACCGCCTGCCGAGGGGCCGGTGGTGGTCGGCGTCGACGGCAGCCCGGCGAGCGAGGAGGCCATCGCGACCGCGTTCGAAGAAGCGTCCTGGCGGGGTGCCCGGCTGATCGCGGTGCACTGCCGCCGCGACGGCTGGTGGGACGCGGGCGAGCGGGCCGGGCAGTACGGGCACGAGCTGCTCGCCCAGCGATTGGCCGGCTGGCAGGAGAAGTACCCGGACGTCGCCGTCGACCGCGAGGTCGTCGCCGGGCGCCCGGCGGAACGCCTGCTCGACTTCGCCGACCGCGCGCAGCTGCTGGTCGCCGGCAGCCGCGGCCGGGGCGGGTTCAGCGGCCTGGCCCTCGGATCGACGAGCCAGGCGCTGATGTCCTACGCGCTCTGCCCGGTCGTCGTGGCCCGGCCCCGGGCGAAGTAGAGCACCGGACCCACGAAGTTCACGGCGATCACCAGGGCCCACAACCACTTCGGCCCGCGGACCCGCTCGGCGGGCCAGTGGGCCAGGTCCCACCAGGCGGCCGCGGCCAGCAGGAACTGCACGCTCGCCGCGGCCCGGATCCCCGCGCGCTGCCGGGTGTCGAGCTCACGCCACCGCTTGCGGTCACTCATCGGACTGCTCCTTTCCTCGGTCCTCCAGCCAAGGGCGGCCGGGGCCACGGGCAAAGGGGCGAAAGACCTCTCACCCGGGGACCGTCGCCCGCGGCGGGCGGCGGCACCGCGTTCCTATTGTGCGGCCGAAGCCCTTAGCCGGAGGTGTGCCATGCGCGGTCCGCTGGTGTCCGACCTGATGACCCGGCCGGTCGTGACCGCCGCGCCCGGGACGCCCTTCAAGGAGCTGGTCTTGCTGCTGGCCGAGCACGGCATCGCGGCGATCCCCGTGGTCGACGAGCACCGGCGCCCGGTCGGCGTGGTCGGCGAGAGCGATCTGCTGGCCCGCCACGGCCGGGACGCGCACCGGCCGCAGCCGGTGTTCCGCAAGCGCCGGGTGTGGACCAAGGCTCAGGGCCTGAGCGCGCGAGAGCTGATGACCCGGCGCGTGCCCACGGTCGGCAAGGACGAGCCGGCGGCCGGCGCGGCCCGGCGGCTGGTCGAGGCGGACCTGCGCTGCCTCTACGTCGTCGACGGTGCCGGCCACCTGGTCGGCGTTCTCGCCCGGCGCGACGTCCTGCGTGCTTTCCTGCGGCCGGACGACGAGATCAAGGAGACCGTCGAGCGAGAGGTGCTGCAGCGCTCCATCTGGGCGGATCCGTCGGCGGTGGCCGTGCAGGTCGACGACGGTGTCGTCACCCTGAGCGGGGTGATCGACCGGCGCAGCGAGGTGGAGCGCGCCGAGTGGCTGACCGGGGCGGTACCCGGGGTGGTCGCGGTGCGCAACCGCATGAAGTACACCCAAGACGACGGCGCGGCCGCCGAGCCGCGCTGACGGGAGCGAAGTGATGAAACGCATCGTGATCCTCGGTGGCGGAACCGGTGGGACCCTCGCGGCGAACCGCCTGCACCGTGCTTACGGCGACGGCGCGCGGATCGTCGTCGTCGACCGGGACGACGACCACGTGTACCAGCCCGGGCTGCTGTTCGTGCCGTTCGGCATGGCCGACGCCGAGGACCTCGTGCGCTCGCGCCCGCGGCAGCTGGCCGACGGGATCGGCTACCACCGCGGCGAAGTCGAACGCGTCGACCTCGACGCCGACCGCGTGCACCTGGCCGACGGCACCGTGCTCGGCTACGACGCACTGGTGATCGCGACCGGCGCCCGGCTGATGCCGGAGGAGACCGTAGGGCTCACCGGCCCGGGCTGGCGCGGGCACGTCGACACGTTCTACGACCTCGACGGTGCCGTCGGCCTGGCGTCGGCGCTCGCGGCGTTCGACGGCGGCAGACTGGTGGTGAACGTCATCGACCTGCCGGTCAAGTGCCCGGTCGCGCCACTCGAGTTCTGCTTCCTGGCCGACTGGTTCTTCACCGAACGCGGCATCCGCGACCGGGTCGAGCTGACGTACGTGACGCCGCTGGACGCCGCGTTCACCAAGCCGGTGGCCGCGCGGACGCTCGAAGGGATCCTGGAAGCGAAGGGCGTCGAACTGGTCACCGAGTTCACCACCGGCGAGGTGGACGGAGCCGGCGGCAGGCTGGTGTCCTTCGACGGCCGTGAGGTCGCCTTCGACCAGGCGGTGGTCGTCCCCCTGCACGGCGGAGCGTCCTATGTGGACCGGTCACCGGGTCTGGGTGACGAACTCGGGTTCGTCCGCGCCGACGAGCACACCCTGCGCTCCAAGGTGAAGGACAACATCTCCGTCCTCGGGGACGCCGCCTCGGTGCCGACGTCCAAGGCCGGCTCGGTCACGCACTTCGAGGGGGAGGTGCTGGCCCGCAACGTGGGGCAGTTCCTGGACGGCAGGCCGCTCGACGCGAGCTTCGACGGGCACACGAACTGCTTCATCGAGAGCGGCTTCGGCAAGGCGCTGCTCATCGACTTCAACTACGACACCGAACCGCTGCCCGGGCACTACCCGGCGGACGCGGGGCTGCCGCTGCTCAAGGAGTCGCGGCTCAACCACCTCGGGAAGCTGATGTTTTCGTGGCTCTACTGGCACAGCCTGCTCCCCGGCCGGGATCTGCCCGGCGTGTCGAGCGCGATGCCACGCGCGGGCAAGCGCTTCCCGGAAGCCTCGCGACGATAGGAGAACCATGTCCACGAAGGTCTACGCGGGTACCGAGGTACCCGTGAACGAAGAGGGGTTCTTCACCGATCCCGCGCTCTGGCGCGAGGAAATGGCACCGGCGATCGCCGCCGACGCCGGCGTCGGCGAGCTGGGCGAACGGCACTGGCAGGTGCTGAAGTTCGTCCGCGCCGAGTTCGCCGAGAAGGGTACCGGCCCGACGGTCCGCGTCCTCGGCAAGACGTCCGGGGTCCCGGTCAAGGAGCTCTACCAGCTGTTCCCGAAGGGGCCGGCCAAGCTCGCGGCCCGCATCGCCGGGATCCCCAAGCCGCGCGGCTGCATCTGAGACAGGAGCACATCGTGACCGAGAAGATCGAAAAGATCTCCATCATCGTGTCGAAGGGCTCCCTCGAAGGGATCTACCCGGCGCTGATCATGGCGAACGGCGCTCGTGCCGAGGGCATCGAGGCGAACCTGTTCTTCACCTTCTTCGGCCTGGACGCGATCCACAAAGCCCGCCACGAGCACATCAAACTCGCCACGGTCGGCAACCCCGGCCTGCACCTGGCGACGTGGGCGGGCGGCCTGCCCGGGTTGTCGTCGGTGATGACGCACCACCTGGCGCGCAAGATGGACGCGCTGGACATCCCGCCGATCCCGGAGTTCGTCGAAATGATCGCCGACACCGGTGCGGGGCTCTACGCGTGCCAGGCGTCGGTGGACCTGTTCGGGATGGCGAAGTCCGATTTCATCGACCAGGTGAACGGCATCATCACCGTCGGCGAGTTCTACGACCTCGCGGCGGGCGGTCAGATCATCTTCACCTGAAGGTCACCACTGCGGGAAGGGACGACCCGTGCACCAGCTGCCTCGGGCGGCCGCCGCGGTCACGGTGGCGGTCGCGCTGTCCTTGGGCGTGTCGGCCGGTCCGGTGTTCGCCGGGGAAGGGCCCACGCCGAGTTCGCCGGCGCCTTCGGAGTCCGCCGTGGCGGCCACGTCGGTGCCCGCGTCCGCGCCGGACGAGCCCGACCTGCGGCTCACGGTGGTGCTCGATCGGACCTCCTACGGTGCCGGCGATCCGGTCGTCGCCAGGGCGACGGTGGCGAACGCGGGAAGCGCCACCGCGAACGGCGTGCGGCTGGCCGACACCGGCACCCTGTCGGCGCACTCCTGGGACGGCTTCCCCGGCCGGGAGTTTTCCCTCACGCCGGGACAGACGGCCGAGGGCACGGCTTTCGCCTGGATCGAGGACCTCGGTGCGGGCGTGGTGCGGTTGACCGTCGAAGTCACCTCCGCCGAACCCGACGCGAACCCCGCCGACAACTCCGTCACGGTGACGGCCCCGATCACGGTGGTGCGAGGAGGCTTCACGGGCACCGCCTACGGCGACGTCAACCGCAACCACCAGCCGGACCCGGGTGAGGCACTCGCCGGCCTGCGCGTCCACGCCTGGGGCTCGCCGCCGGGCTGGTCCGCCGACGCGGTGACCGACAGCGAGGGCCGCTTCGCCTTCCACGACCTGCTCGCCGGTTCCTGGTCGGTCTCCGCGTCCTCGTCCGACTGGACCTTCGACGTCGTTCCCGTCACGGTGGACGGCATCGGCGAACCCGACGTGGTGGTGCGGGGCGCGTACGACATCACCGGGTGGCTGACCGGCTCCGCGCGGTTTTCCGCGCCCACGTACGCCGCGGGCGACACCGCCCGGATGACCGTCACGGTGGTCAACCGCGGCCGGGGCCCGGTGCCGGGCCTGACCGCGAACTGCTGGGCGAGCAACGGCGCGCCGGTCGACCGGGGCGAGCTCGACCCGGCCGGCCCCGGAGCGACGATCCCGGCCGCGTCCTCGCGGGACTTCGAGGTTTCGGTCCCGGTCGACGCGGAAGCGCTGACCGCCGGGTACCTGGACGGCCACTGCTGGATCGGGCCGCCCGACTGGTACGCCATGGTGCAGGTGGTGGCGACGGCCAGGGTGCCCGGCGCTCGCGCGTCGAAGGTGGTCGGCGACCTCGTCTCGCCCGACTTCCAGTGCGGGTGCACCGTGCGGTTCAAGGCGGTCCCGGGAGTCAAGGTGTACCTGCGCGACCAGGTCAGCGCGGCGATCGTGGCACGCGCGGTGGCCGACGCGAACGGGCTCTTCGCGTTCTCCGACCTCCCCGCCGACCGCTACGACCTCGGCTTGGTGGGCCCGTGGCGGGGCTACTACGGCGATCCGCCGATCTTCCTGGTCCGCGGCGGGGACGACGGGACCGGCCGGCCGCAGCTCGTCGTGGTGCGGCCCGGACCCGACCAGCTCGACCCGGACCCGGCGCCCGTGGTGAACCGCCCTCCCGGCGACGCGGCTCAGCCGGTCTCGCCCGCGGGCACGGTGCGTCCCGCGACCGGCGACCTCGCCGCGACCGGTGTGGGTGTCGGCTGGCTCGCCCTGGGTGGGTCGGTGACCTTCACCGCCGGCCTGGCCATGGTGTTCGGCAGCCGCCGTCGCCGGACGTGAGGGTCGGTGGGAAACAGCTGAACGGAATCGACGTGACGAGCACCTGCGAGCGATCGGCGGCCAGGAAGCACTGGCCGCCGTGGTCGGCGACTTCCACGAACGCGTTCCCGCCGACAAGGGCAGGCAGGTCGGGTTCGTCGCCGCCACGCTCGGAGGCCCCGGCGCGCACCGCCGCCGGCGTGCCGGGAGAGACCGCGGAGAGCATCATCGGCGCCGTCGCCCCGTTGTCCGCGGACATCGTCTCCCCGGACTGATGGGAACGGGTGCCCGCCGGGCCGCACCACCGGCAGGCACCCGAGGCCGCCGGCCTCGCGCACGGCGCCTCGGGGCGCACTGCCGGACCGCGCTCGACGAACCGGGGCGCTCGAAGCCGTCAGCCGAGCGAGCGTCCGATGAGCTCGACCAGCTCGACCGTGCGGGTCGCGTAACCCCACTCGTTGTCGTACCAGCCGAAGACCTTCGCGAGGTGCGAGTCGGCCTTCGTCAGCTCGGCGTCGAACACGCACGACGCCGGGTCGCCGATGATGTCGCGGGAAACCACCGGGGCTTCGGTGTAGCGGAGGATTCCCTTGAGGTCGCCGTCGGCGGCCTCGGCGAACGCGTGGTTGACCTGTTCCGCGGTGACCGGGCGCTCGAGCTCGACCGTCAGGTCGGTCAGCGAACCGTCCTCGACCGGGACCCGCACGGCGACGCCGTCGAGCTTGCCGGCGAGGGCCGGCAGGACGAGGCCGATCGCCTTCGCGGCGCCGGTGCTGGTGGGCACCACGTTGACCGCCGCCGACCGGGCGCGGCGCGGGTCCTTGTGCGGGCGGTCCAGCAGGGCCTGGTCGCCGGTGTAGCTGTGGATGGTGGTGAGCAGGCCGCGGCGGATGCCGAACGCGGAGTGCAGCACCTTCACCATCGGCGCGACGCAGTTCGTCGTGCAGGAGGCGTTCGAGATGACGTGGTGCTTCGCGGGGTCGTAGTCGTTCTCGTTCACCCCGAGCACGATCGTCGCGTCGACGTCCTTCCCGGGCGCGGAGATCACGACCTTCTTGGCGCCCGCGGCCAGGTGCGCGCCGGCGGCCGCACGGGTGCGGAACTTGCCGGTCGACTCGACGACGACGTCGACGCCGTACTCGCCCCACGGCAGCTCGGCCGGCTCGGCTTTCGCGCCCACCTGGATCAGGTGGTCCCCGACGCGCAGCGCTTCGCCGTCCACGACCTCGACCGGGATGCGCAGCCGCCCGTAGGTGGAGTCGTACGCGAGCAGGTGCGCCAGCATCTCCGGCGACGTGACGTCGTTGACCGCGACCACTTCGATCGGGCTGTCCGGCGTTTCCAGCACGCACCGGAGGATGTCGCGTCCGATCCGCCCGAAGCCGTTGATCCCGAGCCGTACCGTCATCTGCTTCTCCCTGTCGTCGAGGCGTCTTCAGTGATGGTTCGACACCCGCGGTCCCCGCTCGTAGGGCACTTGGTCCTCGCAGGTCGGGCAGAACGGCAGCTTCGCCCGGCGAGCGGGAGGCGTTGGCTGGTGGGTGGAAAGGAGTGTCGCCATGACGGAAATACCTGTGAGCGGCCGGATAGTGGTCGGCGTCGACGGCTCGGACGCCGGGACGGCGGCGCTGGTCTGGGCGGTCGGGCAGGCCGAAACCAGCGGCGCGGACCTGGAGGTCGTGACGGTCTGGACCTACGACGCCATGCTCGATGACGCTTCGGTGAACCGCACGCTCGCCGAAGCCCGGCGCGCGCACGTGCACGAGCTCGAAAAGCTGGTCACCGCGGTGACGAAGGAGCACGCAGGCGTGCCCGCGCAGTGCTCGGCCCCCACCGGCGATCCCGCGGAAGTCCTGGTCGACCTGGCGAAGGACGCCACCATGCTGGTGGTCGGCAGCCACGGCAAGGGCAAGCTGCGCGAGGTGCTCGCCGGCTCGGTCAGCAGCGCCTGCCTGCGGCACGCGACCTGTCCCGTGGCCGTGATCCCGCCGCCCGCGCGTACGCCGGACAGCCCCCTCGGCAAGCAGCTGGCCGAGCTCGTCGCGGGAAAGCCCTGAACCCGCCGTGACCGCCATCGCCGAACAGCGCGTCGAGGTCCCGGCTCGACGTCCCGGACGCCGGGGAGTTCGCGTGGCAGGGGCGGCCGGTGCGCATCCGCACCCCCGCGTGACGCCGCCGCGCTCGGGTTCGAGACGTCTACCAGGACCTCGCGCTCTGCGACAACCTCGACATCGCGCAGAACATGTTCCTGGGCCGGGAAAAGCTGCGCCGCGTGACGCTCGACGAGGATGCCATGGAGCTGGCGGCGAAGGAAACCCTGCACAGCCTGGGCGTGACGACGGTGAAGTCGGTCCGCCAGCCGGTCGGGTCGCTGTCGGGCGGTCAGCGCCAGGCGGTGGCGATCGCGAAAGCCGTGCTGTGGCACTCGAAACTGGTGATCATGGACGAGCCGACCGCGGCGCTCGGCGTGCAGCAGACCGAGGTCGTGCTGGAGCTGGTCGGCCGCTTGGCGGAACGGGGCCGGCGAGCTGACGAAGGAAACGGTCGTCGACCTGATGACCGCGGGCCGCTCCGACCGCTGGGGCGCCCCGACCCGAACGAAGGGAGTCGCGTCATGACCGTCTGGCTCATCATCGCCGCGGTCGTCATCGTCCTGCTGGCCCTGTCGATCCGGATCGTGAAGCAGTACGAAAAGGGCGTGCTGTTCCGGCTCGGCCGCGTCGTCGGCGTCCGCGAGCCGGGGCTGCGGTTCATCATCCCGGTGATCGACGTGCTGCACCGCGTTTCCCTGCGGATCGTGACGATGCCGATCCAGTCGCAGGGCATCATCACGCGCGACAACGTGAGCGTCGACGTCTCGGCGGTCGCCTACTTCCGCGTGGTGGACGCGGTGAAGTCGGTGGTGGCGATCGAGAACGTCCACGCGGCGATCGACCAGATCGCCCAGACGACGCTGCGCAAGGTCGTCGGCCAGCACACCCTCGACGAGACGCTGGCGGAAACGGACAAGATCAACTCGGACATCCGGCAGATCCTCGACGTGACCACCTCCGAGTGGGGTGTCGACGTCACCTTGGTCGAGCTGAAGGACATCCAGCTGCCCGAGACGATGAAGCGGGCCATGGCCAAGCAGGCCGAGGCGGAGCGGGAGAAGCGCGCCAAGATCATCAACGCCGAGGGCGAGGCCCAGGCCGCGGCGGCGCTCGGCGCGGCGTCGGACACGATGATGGCGCACCCGCTGGCGCTGCAGCTGCGCAACCTGCAGACGCTGATGGAGATCGGCGTCGACCACAACAGCACGGTGGTGTTCCCGGCCCCGCTGATGAGCACGATCGGTGAGCTGGGCTCGTTCCTGTCCCGCGAGGCAGCCGCGGCCACCCCCGCGAAGGTCGTGCCCAACGGCGAGCCCACGGTCCTGGCACCCCGCTGACCGGCGGTTCGTGAAGGCCGCCTTGAGGAACTTCACGTTCCTCAAGGCGGCCTTCACGGCTTTCGGGTCACCGGGTCAGCCAGCGGGCCCAGTGGCGCGTGCCGAAGGCGACGGTGTCCCAGCCCCTTCCCGCGTGCACCGGCAGCCCGGCGCCGAACCGGCCCAGCACGTACGTCCGGAGGAACTTCCTGGCCGGCCGCCAAGCCACCGACGCGCCGGCGCGGTAGGCGCCGAGGGCCCCGGGGTCGACGGCCACGGGCCGCGCGGGGTCACCCGTAACGGAAAGCGGGACCTGCGTGAACGCCACCTTGCCCGCCATGTCCAGCAGGCACGTGGCCATCGGCTCGAACCCGGGCCCGGGCAGGTGCGCGCCGGCGTCCACCGCGATCTGACCGGCCACCGCCTGGGCCTGCAGCAGGGACAGGAACGCCTGCTTGACGGGGAAGTCCCCGGCGTCGCCGGGAGCGTAGACGTCCGGGTGCCCCAGCACCTCCCGGCGGCTCTCGTCGCAGACGAGGAACCCGCGGTCGTCGGTGGGCAGCCCGTCGAAGCGCTGAGCGGCGACGTGCGGCGGGAGCGCCACGAGGAGGTCGAACTCGTGGGTGGTGCCGTCGGTGTAGGCGACCTCGAGTTCGCGGATCTTGTCGGGCGCGGCTCCAGTGCGCCCGTCGATGCCCCGCGAGGTGAACTCGGCGGCCACGATGTCGTGCAGCTTGGGGCCGAACGCCGGCAGGTAGCTCTGCTCGGCGGTGGTGAAGGCGAGCTGGACGTTGTCGCGGACGTCGCGGTGGCGGAGCCAGCCGTCCAGGAGCAGCGCGATCTCGTACAGTTGTTCCGCGCCCTTGCTGCCGGGCGGTACGAGGAAGAGGACCTGCTGCTGCCGGCCGTGCCGCGCGTTCTGCGCGACCCACCGCAGCTGCTCGCCGAGCGCGTGCAGCTGCCCCGGCGTCCGAACCGAGTGCGCGTGTTCGGCCAGGCCGGGCACCTCCTCGGGGCGCATCGCGGCGCCGGTGGCGATGACCAGGTGGTCGTAGGGAACCGGGCCGCCGGTGGTGTGCACGACACCTCGTCCGGCATCGACGCCCTCGGCGGTCGCGACCCGGAAGTCGACTTCGCGGCGCCGCAACGGTTTCGCGAGCGGCAGGTGCAGCGGTGCCTCGGCCGCGCCGAAGGGCAGGTAGCTGCCGTCGGGCCGGAAGTAGAAATCGTCGCGGTCGGACACCAGGCTCAGCCGGACGTGTTCGGGACCCGCCAGCGCGCGCAGCGCGAACGTGGTTTCCAGCCCGGCGAACCCGCTGCCCAGCACGACGACGTGGGTGGGGGACATGACTTCCTCCGATGCTCCGGGGTTTCGGCAGAGGCCTCCACGATGCGGGCCGGTGGACTACCGAGGCAGGGCCCTCGGCCGTGGGCGCGGAGGACTTCCGGCCCTTTTTCGGGGAACCGGCGAGGACGGACAGTGAACTCGTGCCGAACACCCGAAAGCTCGCCGGACCGCATCGCCGGATACCCCCGCAGGACAGCCTGTGGCTGCACCTGGACCGGCCGGAAAACCGCATGGTCGTCACCTCGGTGCTGTGGACGCGCACGCCGGTGGATCCGGCGCGGCTGCGGTCGGTCGTCTCCGACCGGCTGCTCGCCCGTTACCCGGTGTACTTCCAGCGGCCCGTGGCCCACGGCCGGGGCCTCTCCTGGGAGACCGACCCGGAATTCGACCTCGGGGAGCACCTGGTCGTGCGAGACCTGCCGGAGCCGGCGGACCAAGCTGCCCTGGAAGCGTTCGTCGCCGGCCGGCGTGGTGCGCCACTCGACCCGAGGCGTCCACTGTGGACCATCGACCTGGTGCGGGGCTATCGCGGCGGCAGCGCGCTGGTGTGCCGGACGCACCACGCGATGGCGGACGGGATCCGTCTCACGCAGGTCCTTTTCAGCCTGCTGGACCCCCTCGACGGCGAGGCCGCGCCGCACGCCAAGGTGGGGGGCGCCGGGCCGCACCGCGAAGCCGTGGCCCAGCCGGTGGTCCGGCTCGGCGCCGCGGTGCTGCGCGTGCTCGGTGACACCGGCGCGAAGGCGCAGCGGCAGGCGGCGCGGGTGCATCCCGTGCTGGAGTCCGCGGTGGCGCTGCCGGTGCTGGGCGCGGCGGCGGTCGTGGGCGCGACCGGGGCCGTCGCCGGGTTCGTGTCCTCGGCGTTGAGCGGCGGGCCGCGGCGCGCGGTCGACACGGTCGCCGGCGCGGCGACGACGCTCTGGCACAGCGCCACCGGCGCGGGTGACCTGCTCGGGCCGTCGACGGCCACGGGCGTGTGGGACGGCGAACCCGGTGTCGAGAAGACCGCCGCCTGGGGCGACCCGATCCCGCTGCTGACGCTCGCCCGGATCGGCCACGAAACCGGGACGACCCTCAACGACGTCTGCACCGCACTCGTCGCCGGCGCGCTCGACCGGTACTTCGCCGCGCACGGCACCGCCCGCCCCGAGCCGTCGGACCTCGGCTGGCTGATCCCGGTGAGCTTGTCCTCCTTCGACGACGAGCTGCCGGCGGACTTGGGCAACCACTTTTCGCTGGTGCTGGCGCAGCTGCCGCTCGGCCGCCGGACGTTCGCCGAGCGCCTCGCCGAAGTCCACCGCCGGGTCGCCCGGATCCGCGACTCGTTCGAGCCCGCGCTGACGTTCGGCGTGCAGCACGCGATCGCGCAGAGCCCGGCGGCGCTGGGCCTGCCGGCGAGCCGCTTCTTCGCCGGCAAGGCGGTCGGGGTCCTGACGAACGTGCCCGGCCCGCGCACCCCGATGACCCTGGCCGGCGCGCGGGTCGAGGGGATCGTCGGCTGGGCTCCGTGCAGCAGCCACCAGGCGATCACGATCTGCATCTTCAGCTACGCCGGCGAAGTGCGCTTCGGGTTCGGTACCGATCGCAAGCTGATCCCGGACCCGGAAGCTCTGGTCGACGCGCTGGCGAAGGAGTTCGCCGAGGTCAGCCGTGACGGCGCGCCGCGGGCCTAGCGTCGCGGGCCCATTCGACTCGTCCGCAGGTGCATTTCGAGGCGGCCGGTCAAGATCCTTGCACCTGTATCGTTCTGCAGGGCGAACCGGCAGTAGCCGCCCTCTTGGCCAGGAGACCGTCGCCGTACTTCTGTCGGTCGAGCTCGGCCTCAGCGTGATCAAGGGTGATCCCCGGTATCAGTCCCAGCGGGGAATCGCGGCGAATCCCGCTGAACGCCGGCACAGTGCCGGCAGATCAGCGAGCCGCTCCGCGCAGCGCCTGGACCTCCCGCTCGATCGCTTTCACGAGCACCTCGGTGTCCGGCACCGCGTCGGCGTCGGCCGTGACTCCGAACGTCACCTGGCCCGCGTAGCTGAGCATCGCCACGCCCACCCGCACGCGCAGCGCGATCGGGACGTAAGGGTAGATCTCGACGATCGGCCGGCCGAGCGCCGACAGCGGTTCGGCCGGGCCGCGCACGTTCGTCGTCACCGTGACGATGTTGCGCTGCGGCAGGTGGGCGGCCGCCCGGATCGCCCACGCCACCGGGGCGAACGGCTCGTGCGCTGCCGTCGCGGTGAGCAGCGCGCCGGCGGCTGCCTCTTGGCCCGCTTTCAACGAGGCCAAGCGGTGGTGCACCCGGATCAGGCGCTGCGCCGGATCGGCCAGGTCGACCGGGAGCAGCGGCAGCAGGAGCGAAACCTCGTTGTCCAGCGCCGTCCCGGTCCGCACGGACACCGGGACGAGGGATCGCACGCTGTCGGCGGCGGGTGTTTCCCCGCGCTGCAGCAGCAACTCGCGGAACCCGCCCGTGACGGCGGCCAGCAGGACGTCGTTCACCGTGACGTCGAAGGCGCGGGCAACGGATTTGACCTCCGCCAGCGGCACCGAAGCCGTCGAGTAGCGCCGGTCGCGGCCGAGCGGTCCGGTCAGCCGGGACGGTGACGCGGGCAGCAGGGCCGAGGTCAGCGCGGCGAGGCCGCGGGCGGCGTCGCTGATCCGGCGGGCCAACCGGTTCGGGTGCAGCAGTTCACGGGCGACCAGGCGCGTCTGCTCCCACGGGGTGCGCAGCAGCGAGCCGGCGGCGTCCAGCAGCAGTGCGACGGTGCCCGGATCGGCAGCCTCGGCGCCGGGATCCGGGTCGGCCGGCGCGTCCCCGAACAGGACCGTCTGCAACCGGGTCGCCGCGAGCCCGTCGGCCAGGGCGTGGTGCAGCTTCGACAGGATGGCCCAGCGGCCGTCCGGCAGGCCTTCGATCACCCAGAACTCCCACAGCGGCCGGTCGCGTTCGAGCCGCTCGCCCATCAGCAGGGCGACCAGTTCGCTCAGCGCGGCCCGGTCGTGCGGTGCCGGGAGCGCGACCCGGCCGAAGTGCGCGGGCGGGTCGAAAGCGGGATCGTCGACCCAGGCCGGGGGCCCGAGGTCGAACGGCACCGTGCGCACCTTCTGGCGGTAGCGCCGGATTCCGGCCAGCCGCGCCAGCACGGCCCCCTCGAACTCGGTCTGGGCGGGCGCGGGGCCTTCGGCGATCGCCACCGAGGCGATCGCCAATGACGAGCTGGGGTCTTCGTCCTCGATCTGGAGGAAGGCCGCGTCCAGTGGGCTGAGCCGGTCCATGACGTCCTCTCAGTGGGCGATGTCGACGACCACCCGGCGGATCCGGTCCGGCCCCGCCTGGGTGAAGACGCGGAACGGCAGCTTCGCGCGCACACCGACGGCGAACGCGCACTGGCCTTCGAAAGAGCCGGCGAAGCGGACGGCACGCAGGGCCGGCCAGCTCGGCGTGCTCACCAGGGTGTCCCCGACCGCCGCCAGTGTTCGCCCGGGCTGGTGCCCGGCGTCGTCGGTGCCGAGCGCGGGCGCCCGGACGACGACTTCCAGGGCGGCGCCACCGGGCACCGGCAGCGGGTCGCCCTTCGGGTCGGAGGTCACCACGGGGACGTACCGCACCGCGTACCCAGCCTCAGCGGGCCCGTTGACGTCGAAGACGACGCGGTCGAAGCACGCGTGCCGCCCGGGGCGCACGAGGTGGAGCGCGTCCCGGCTCGAGGTTTCGGAACTGCGTGCGTCCGTGCGCCACCCGGTGGTTTCCGCACACGACGGCGTCGCCGGCGGCGGCGCGGTCGTGTGCGTTCCGGGCGCGGGGACCGTGGCGGTGGTCGCCGGCGTCGGAAGAACCGATGCCGGCAGCGATGTCGACGGGGACGCGCCCTGGTCGGTCCCGCACCCCGCGAGAGCCAGGGCGCTCGCCAGCGCCACGAACACCATCGGGGCGCGCACGGTCAGCTCGCCCGCGTCAAGGCGTCGCGGCGGCGTTCGTACTCCTCCTGGTCGATCTCGCCGCGGGCGAACCGTTCGTCGAGGATCCGCCGGGCGGTGTCGGCCGGGTCCGGGGACTGCGGGCCACGCCGGGTCAAGACGACAGCGACGACCACGACCGCGGCCAGGATCACCACCATCAGCAGGAGCATGCCGAGTCCACCGACCCAGCCCATGGCTGCGGGAGTGTGCCAGTACGGCATGACGGCTCCTTTCCTAGTGGGACTGGAAATGCTTCGGGGCGGCTTCGAGCGGCTGCAGGACGTCGGCGAGGTCGCGGCGCGGTGTCGCGGGCAGCGGGTCGGCGTTGGCGGGTGCCCAGCCGACGCGCAGCACCATCTGCGGGAACGACCCGCCGGTGACGTGCTCGGTCACGGACTCGCGGACGTCGTGCAGCTCCAACGGCTCGGTGAGCGGGCAGGACGAGAGGCCGAAGGCGTTGGCCGTGAGCAGCACGGCGCTCGTCGCTTCACCGGCGCGCAGGCGCGACATCCGGTCGTCGGACGCCGTGCTCAGCACCAGCAGCACGGTTTCGTCGTCCTCGGCCTTGGCGTCGGGCGGCTGGACGAGGAGGGGATCGGCGAACGGCCGGCTCCGCAGCGCGCCGGGTGTGCCGTCCGGGGCCGGGGTGTTCCGCGCGGGCACGCCGTCCGGCGAGATGTGGCGGCCGCTCCAGGCGGCCAGTTCGGTGCGGTAGGCCGGGTCGCCGGCGTGCCGCCGCGAGGCCTGCTCGATCGCCGTCGCCAGGTGGTAGCGCGCCGAGTTCTCGGCGACCTGCAGCACCGTGCCTTCCAGCGCGGCGGCCTTGGTCATGGCTTCGAGGTGCCCGCGTGGCACGGTCCACGAGCTGTGCCGGCGCCGGTCGGTGCGCCGCCGCGGGATCGCCGCCGCCATCGCGATCTCGTCCTGGTCCGGGTCGTGCCGGTGCAGCGTGACCGCGGCGAGGTGATCGGGTTCGTCCGGGTTCGGCAGCCGGTGGACTTCGGCGCCCCAGCCGAGGGCGGCGAAGCCCACCCGGAGGTGGTGCAGGGCCGCGCCGCAGCTGAGGATCAGGTCGCGTCCGTCCGGGTCGGTTTCGCGCAGCAGCCGGTCCTGGTCGGCGTAGAGGTGCAGGGAGCTCTGCCCGGTGCGCCAGTACCACGGCTGGGAGTTGTGCACCGACGGCGCGCGGACCGCCATCGCCACCGCGGTCTTGACGGTGAAGTCGTCCGGAAGTCCTCGCTCCATCATCGGCCTGCCTCGGGATCGGGGGTGTCTTCGGCTTCGACCCTCGCACCGCCGGGTGCGCCGCGGGGAGGGCCGGAATACCTTTGGACGGGGGACTTTCGGTGTTCCGGCACCAGCGACGCGAATGCCCGCGTGAGCGTTTCGGCCGGGCTGCCGGTCGTCGGCAGCGGATGCGCTTCGGGCCACGGGTCGGCGTCCGCGGCCATCCGGTGCGCGATCTCCGGGGTGGCGTCGGACAAGGCACCGGTCCGGGTCGTGAGCCGCCGTGCCGCGGTCTCTTCCGGGGTCTCGCAGCGCACGGCGAGCAGCGGGCTGTCCGTCCGGCCGGCCACTTCGGCGGCGAGTGCGCGGTGCCGGGCGGCGGTCCACGACGCGTCCAGCACCACGTTCTCGCCGAGTGCCAGCAGCTCGCCGGCGCGGCGCACGAGCTCGGTGTAGGTCGCGTCCGTGTGGCCGGTGTCGTAGAGACCCTGCCGGTAGCCCTCAGCGGCCCGCCGGACCGGTTCGAGCCCGGCCAGTTCCTTGCGCAGCCGGTCCGACTGCAGGAGCGTGGCGCCGAGCCGGTCGGCCAGGCCGCCGGCGATCGTCGACTTGCCGGTGCCGGGTTCCCCGCCGACGAGGATCAGGCGCACCCGGCCCAGCCGCAGGTGCCACACGGCGAGATCGGCGTAGTCGCGGGCCAGCGCGGCCGCTTCGGCGTCGCCCTGTGCGTGACGCAGGCACGCCACCTTGACCCGGACGAACGCGCGGTAGGCGAGGTAGTGGTGCACCAGCGCCGGGGGAGCGGGGTCGCCGGAGAACTCGCGGTAGTCGAGCAGGAGCTGTGCACCCAGTTCGGGAGCGCCGAGCCGCTCGAAGTCCATGGCGAGGAACGCGATGTCGTCGAGGACGTCGACGTGCCGGAGGTGGTCGTCGAACTCCAGGCAGTCCAGCACGCGGGGGCCGTCGTCGAGGCAGAAGACGTCGTCGGCGAGCAGGTCGCCGTGCCCGTCGACGACGTGTCCCCCGGCGATCCGGCGGTCGAACAGCGGCTCGCGGCCGGCCAGGAACTCCTCGGCGAGGGCTTCGATCTCGAGGGCGGTGGCCGCGTCGAGGACGTCGTCGTGGAACGGTCGGACCTGCTCGAAGCTGTCCCGCCACCGGCCGCGGACGGCGTCGCGGGTTTCGTCGGCGTCGATCTCCGGTCCACGGGCGGCTCGGGCGTGGAAGGCGGCGAGCTGCCGGGCCAGCCGCCGGGTCGTCACGTGCAGGGGCGCCCGCTCGTGGACGAGCGTGGAGAGCCGCCGGTCCTCGGGCATCCGGCGCATGACGACCAGGTGGTCGCGGACCTCGCCGTCCGGACCGGTGACGTCGGCGACGCCGAGGTAGACGTCCGGGGCCAGGCGCCGGTTCAGCTCGACCTCCCGGTGGCACACCCGTTCGCGTGTCTCGCGCGCGGAAAAGTCCAGGAAACCGAGGTCGACCGGCTTCTTCAGCTTGTAGGCGAGGTCTCCGACGAGGAAGACCGCGCCGATGTGGGTTTCGTGCACATCGGCCCAGGGAGCGTCCATGGCTCGAGCATCGGCCCCGGTCCCGGTCTCGCACCGGGGACGAAAGTCACCGGAGCCGGGGACCCCGGCCACCTGTCGCGGGCGGGGCGGGCGCTCACGATGGACCCGTCGAGAGCGGAGGAGCGACGTGGACGAAGCGGCGATCGAGGTGGCGCACCTGCGGGTGGTCCGCGGCGGGCAGGAAGTCCTGCGCGACATCGGGTTCACCGTGCGCCGCGGCACCGTGACCGGCCTGCTGGGGCCCAACGGCTGCGGCAAGAGCACGCTGATGCGGTCGATCGTCGGCGTGCAGGTCGTCGAGGCCGGTGAGGTGACCGTGCTCCGCCGTCCGGCCGGCAGCCCCGAACTGCGCAGGCGGATCGGGTACGCGACCCAGGAACCGGCGATCTACGCGGACCTGACGGTCCGCGAGGCGCTGCGCTACTTCGCCGCGGTCCTCGGCGCGGACCCGTCCGATGTGGAAAGGGTGATCGCGGAGACCGGTCTCGCCGCCTCGGCCAGGACACTGGTCGGCCGGTTGTCGGGCGGCCGGCGCGGGCGGGCCAACCTGGCCGTCGCGCTGCTCGGTACCCCCGAGCTGCTGGTGCTGGACGAGCCGACGGTCGGCTCCGACCCCGAGCTGCGCGACGAGCTGTGGAAGCTGTTCCACGGGCTGGCGGCGGCCGGGGTCACGCTGCTGATCTCCAGCCACGTCATGGACGAAGCCGCTCGTTGCGACGAGATCCTCCTGCTGCACCAGGGGAAACTGCTGGCGCACGCGACACCGGAGGCACTGCGCGCCCGCACCGGCGCACCCGATCTCGAGCAGGCATTCCTCCGCTTGATCAAGGGCCGGGAAGGAGCGACGCGATGAGCGTCCCGATCGCGTTCGCCACCACCCGGCGCATCCTGACCCAGCTGCGGCACGACCCGCGCACGGTCGCGCTGATCATCGGTGTACCGACCCTGCTGATGATCCTCCTGCGCTACTTCCTGAACTCGGAGCAGCGCTTCAGCGCGATCGCCCCGGCGCTGCTGGGCATCTTCCCGTTCACGATCATGTTCCTGCTGACGTCGATCACGACGCTGCGGGAGCGGACCACCGGCACGCTCGAACGCCTGATGACGATGCCGATGGGCAAGCTCGACCTGCTCTTCGGCTACGCGCTGGCGTTCGGCCTGCTCGCGACGCTCCAGGTCGTGGTGGCCGCCGGGGTCAGCCTGACCTGGCTCGGCCTCGGCATCGCCGGCTCGGTCTGGACGCTGCTGCTCATCGTCGTGCTCGACGCGCTGCTGGGCACCGCGCTCGGGCTGTTCGTCAGCGCGTTCGCCCGCACGGAGTTCCAGGCGATCCAGTTCCTGCCGGTGTTCGTGCTGCCGCAGTTCCTGCTGTGCGGCCTCTTCGTGCCGCGCGGCGACATGGGCTGGCTGCTCAACGCGCTCTCGGACGTGCTGCCGCTGTCGTACGCGGTCGACGCGCTCACGCAGGTCACGCGCTCGGCGGAGGTCGAGGGCACGCTGGTCCGCAACATCGCGATCATCGCCGGCTGCGCGATCCTCGCGCTGCTGCTGGGCGCGGCGACCCTGCGGCGCCGCACCCCGTGAACGGGAGCGCGGTGGCCGCGGTGCTGCGCATCCGGCCGTTCCGGCGGCTGTGGCTCGTCCTGGGGGTCTCCTCCGTCGGCGACTGGCTCGGCCTGCTCGCCACGTCCACGTTCGCGGCCGGCCGGTTCAGCGCCCCGGCCGCCCAAGGCGCGGCGTTCGGTGGCGTGGTCGCGGTGCGGCTGCTGCCCGCGCTGGTGCTCGGGCCGCTGGCCGGCGTGCCGGCCGACCGCTTCGACCGGCGCCGCACGATGATCGTCTGCGACCTCGCACGGTTCGCGCTCTTCGCCTCGATCCCCACTGTCGGGCTCGTGACGAGCGACGCGGGCGTCGCCGTCGGCTGGGCCGCGGCCGCGACCTTCCTGATCGAAGCCTTCGCCATGGTGTGGTCGCCCGCCCGGGACGCCGCCGTCCCCACCCTGGTCCCGCGCGCGGAGCTGGAGGCGGCCAACCGGCTGTCCCTGGCCACCACCTACGGCGCCACACCGGTGCTCGCGGCCCTGGCCATGGCGGGGCTGCACGGGCTGCCGCGGTCCTGGACCGACCCGGTCACCGCGGCGCTCTACCTGAACGCCGCGACCTTCCTGGTGAGCGCCGGGGTGCTGGCGACGGGCATCCGCGAGCTCGGCGGCCGGACCCGGGTGGCCGCGCGGCCCGGGATCCGGCGTGAGCTGGGTGAGGCGTGGCGCTACGTGCGCCGGACGGGCCCGGTGCGCGGGCTGGTCACCGGCATCTTGGTCGCCTTCGCCGGGGCAGGTGCCGTGATCGGCGCGATCCAGCGGTACGCGGGGGACCTCGGCGGCGGGTCCGTGGCGTTCCCGCTGCTCTTCGCCGCCCTGTTCGCCGGGATGGCGTTCGGGGTGGCCGGTGGCCCGGCCGTCGTGCACGCCCTCTCGCGCCGCCGCTGGTTCACGTTGTCCCTCGCGCTGGCCGGGCTGTCGCTCGCCGTCCTGGCGCTGGCCCCGGGACTCGCCGTCGCCGCGGCCGCTTGCGCGGGAACCGGGGCGGGCGCGGGGATGGCCTTCCTCGTCGGCTGGACCCTGCTGGGCGGCGAGGTCGGCGACGACCTGCGCGGCCGGGTGTTCGGTTTCGTGGAGGCCGGGGGCCGGGTCGCACTGCTGGTGTCGATCGCCGGGGCGAGCGTGCTCGTCGGCCTCGGCCGGCTGCCGCCCGGTGTCCCGGCGGCCCGAGTGGTGCTGCTCGGCGCGGGTCTGGGCGTGCTCACCGCGGGCCTGGCCGGCCTGCGGCGCATCGACGACCGGCCCGGCGTGCCGGTGCTCGCGGACCTACTGCGGGCACTGCGGCGCCCAAGTGACCAAAGTCCCTCCCGAGGGGGCCGAACGACGCCATCCGCACGCGAGGCCGGAAAAGTAACGTCGGCCCCCGGTGGGGACCGGTCCGATCCGGCCGGTGAACGTTGCGAGACGATGGAGGGTGATTCCCCTGCTGACCGGTATCGACCGTGACCACGGCCTGCGGAGCGGGCTGACCGGCTACCTGGCCGCGGTGAGCGCCGCGGTCGGCGTGGGAGTGGAGTCCTGCACGATGGACCTCGACGATCCCGCCTCGGCGTACGTCGCCCTCGACGTGGAGCTGCCGCACCACCCCGGCCGCGACACGGCCCTGCTGTGGGACGAGCGCCACGGCTGGGCGTTCGCGATGGAAACCCATTCCGCCGAGGACCTGCTGGTGCTCGCCTACCTCGGCGGCGAGCTCGTACCCGCTCCGGCCCGCGTCCGCGGCTTCGTCGCCGCGATCCGGTCCGCCGGTGGCACCGTCGGCGAGCCCGTCCCACCGGACCTGCGCGGCGACCGCGGCGAACTGTTCGCCCGGCTGCGCGGCACGGCGACGACGTCGATTCCGTTCCTCTCCAGGGCCGGGTGATCAGCGTGTCCACAGTGGATCGTCCCGATTGGACGCCGGCCGAGACCGAGGTGCTGGTCCGGTCGATGATGCGCGCGCCGTCGGTGCACAACACCCAGCCGTGGCTGCTGGACGTCGCACCGGGAGAACTGTCCGTGCGCGAGCGTGCCGAACCGGCTCTCCCGCACCACGACCCGGACGGACGCGACCGCGCCGCTTCCTGCGGTGCCGCCGTGGCCAACCTCGAGCTGGCCGTCCGCACGCTGGGCCGGACGGCCGAGGTCGCGTTCCTGCCGGACGACGGGCAGCCGGAGCTGGTGGCGCGCGTCACCGTCGGCGGTGCCGAGGCACCGAGCGTCGAAGAGCTGCGCCGCTACGGGGCGATCGCCCGCCGGGCCAGCCACCGTGCGCCGTTCGAAGGCCTGGTCGTGCCGGAGCCGGTGGTCCGCGGGATCGTCGCGGCCGGGGGAGCAGCGGGCGTCGAGGCGCGGCCCGTCCGGGAGGTCGCCGCCGTCGCCCGGCTGCTGCACTTCGCGGCGAGGAGCTTTCAGCAGGACGGCGGGTACCAGCGCGAGCTGTCCTTGTGGACGATCCGGGACGAGCGCGCCCACCTCCACGGTGTCGGGCTCCCGGCCAGCCGTGTCCCGGCCGGCTCGGTGCCCTGGGCGGGTCTGGTCCGCCGGGCGACCGAGATCCCGCTGCCGGCCGAGCTGGAGCGTCGTCTGGCGGCCGAGACGCTGCTGCTGTTCGTGACCGCGGACGACGCGCGCTCCGACCACGTCCGCGCCGGCTACGCGATGGAACGGGCCTGGCTCGCGGCGGTCGACGTCGGCTTGGCGGCGGCGGTGCTGACGCAGCCGTTGCACCTGGAGCCCGTCCGGTCCGTGCTGTGCGAAGACCTCGCTCTGACCGGCTTCCCGCAGGCTCTCCTGCGCATCGGCTACACCGCGGAGGCCGATCCACCCGCGCCACGACGGGCTGTCGAAGAGGTGCTGCGCCAGGGCTTTTCGCCGTCCGCGCACTGACCTTCGGCCGCGAGCGCCCGAAGTCACCGGCGCCACGACGACCGAAATGGTCGCACGGCCCAGGGTCCGGGGACTGTGGGCCCTAGGGCGGCGACCGTCCCTCCGGTGATGCTGGGTGCGCACGCCGAGACGAGAAGGGGCGGGACCGATGTACACGAGGATCCGGTTGACGCGGTTGTGGCACAGCCTCCGGCCCGGCCACGACTCGCCGGCCCGTCCTTCGGACCGGCTGCAGGCGAGGCTCCTGGCACTCGTCCTCCTGCTTTCCCTCGTGGCGGCGGCGGGAGCGGTGCTGCTGGGCATCGGCGTCTACTCGGGCGAACTGGCGAAGTCCCGTGAACAGCTGGCGACGCGGTACACGGTGACCGCGGTGCTGCTGACCGACGGCCCGCCACCGGCCCAAGCGGGCCGCGGCGGCACGTCGTACAGAACCGGCGCCACGCGGGCGACGTGGTGGACCCGGGAAGGCGAGCAGCGCGTCGGCGAGGTCGACGCCGCGGCGGGCACCGTCACCGGCCAGGAACTGGCGATCTGGGTGGACGCCACCGGCGCTCCGACCGTCCGCCCGCTGACCCCGGCGGCGGCGACCGTCGGCGCACCGCTCGCCGCCACGGTCGTGTGGACGGCTTTCGTGACTGCGCTCGCACTGCTCTACCGCGGCGTGGTCTTCGTGCTGGACCGGCTTCGCCTCGCCGCGTGGCAACGCGAGTGGACCACCATGCAGACCCGCCGCGACGACCAAAGCCCCGCCGGTTCGTGACCGACGGCCACAGCCTCCGGGGAGGGGGCAGGTGGGCGATCGTCGGTCCCACCGTCCACTGAGGAGTGAGCACGACGGCCGCTGCCGTAACGGGTTTCTCGCCCCCGCTCGAGCTGTGCGAGGTGCTGGTTCCCGAGCCCGGCCCGGGGCAGCGGCTGGTCCGGGCCGGAAACGTGCGGGATCTGCCACACCGACCTCCACGCCGCCCGCCCCTATTCGCCCGACGCTGGTCGCTGCAAGCACGCTCGAGCGAAGTAGCCCGGCCCGACCGGCAGCGCCTGATCCTGACGGCCTCCGTAGCCGTCAGGAAGGCGACTTCCCCGCCGGTGCGGTGGGGCCGGAACGGCGCCGCGAGCAGACACAGGCCGAGCGCCGCCGACGCGGGTGCCGGACCCGAGAACGCGGCGGCCGATTGCGTTGCGCCGGTCGCCGCGGCCGCTGTCGTCAGCACTCGGATTCCCACCCGGGAGCTCGGCGCAGGAGCCGCCAGACCGGGCTCGAGGTCGGCGACGTTCCGAGCAACTTGGATCACAGCGAAGCCAAGGAGCTCCACCAGCGGATGAGCAGCAGGAGCCGGATAGGAGGTGAACGGGCCGTCCGTGCCGTGGACGACGGCGACGACCGCGATGCCCAGTCCTGCCGGTCCGGCGAGCCGGCGCAGCAGACGTCGCCCGATGGGCATCCGGGGGAATCGCGTGCAGGTTCGCTCGATTGGCGCATCCAGGGCCGGGAGAGCCAGCTGGCCGTATAACGCTCTATGCGTCGACGCGTGACGGTGAACCGCACCACGTTGTTCCTGGTAGCGCTGACGCTGGTTGATCTTCACGGACGGTGGGAGGGCTCGCGGGGCACCGTTGCTCTGGAGCGGGCAGGATGTCGTGCGGGGAGTCGTGCTCGTCGGACGCGCGATCCCTTTCCGGCCCGAGGATTGGACGCGCAATGGGACGCTCGTCGGTGTTCACCTTCCAGTACATCGCCATCGACACGGAGGCTGGTGTCACGCCGGAAGAGTTCGAGACCTTCGTGCGCGGTGAAGGCGTTCACCTGCCCTTGTACCCGGGGTGGCGGTGGACTCTGCTGCGCGGGTTGCGCGGAGAGCGGACCGGGCAGTACCTGATGTTGTACGAGATCGAGAGCGCCGAGCAGCGCGACCGCTACGTCACGGCCCGGGGTGAGCAGACCGAGCTGGCCCGGCTGTTCTGGGCGCGGCACCCGGAGGCGGAGGCAGTGCTGGCGCGGTGGCGGCGGCTGGGCACGTTCGGTGAGCTGCCGACGTTGTTCACCGACTACCGGCTGCTGGCCGACAACCCGCGGAGCACCGTCACGCCCGGCCCCCGCTACCGCGACCGCCCGGGGGAGGAGCCCGTCGCCCGGGTCATCGGGATCCACAACCTGGCGTTGCGCGCCGGTGTGACCGAGGAGGTGTTCGACCGCTTCATCGCCGAGAACCACCACCGGATCGACGACTACCCGGACTGGCGGTTCCACGTGCTCAAGGGCGAGCGGGGCAACCGCCTCGACCAGTACGTGATGATGATGGAGATCGCGAGCCTGGACGCGCTGGACGTCTTCTACCCCGAGCCCGACATCGCCACCGGCGAGGCCGCGGAGTTCGCGTCCGCCCACCGCGACACCAAGCAGATGTACGAGGAGTGGAAGCAGCTGGCCTCGTTTTCCGGCTCACCGCAGATCTACACGGACTACCTCGCCGTCGCGGAGAACCCGGCGTAGTCCCGCACGACCGGGACGGGCCCGGGATCGAGTGGTGGTGAGTGCGGAGCCGTTCGAGCATGGCGGTCTGTGTGCGGTGGCCAGGTCGCGGATGCACCGCCCGTTGTTCCCGGCGCGCTCGTTCACCTGGCACCGCCTCCTACTTCAGGTAGGTGAAGCGACACCCGATGACCAGCTGAACTGCCGACGCTGGTGATCGAGCGCTGCCGGAGCAGCGGTGGACCGACCCCGGCGACCGGGAATCAGCCGACGCTGCCCGGTGAGCGGGAGCGCGGCCAGGCTGACCCACGCTCTCGGTGCCTCCCGATCTTTTCGGTATCGTGGGAGATGACCGCGTCGCTACCGACGCGGTCAGAACCTTGCTTGACTTCGCTTTCCGGCAGCGGAGCGTGGCGGGACTCCGACCTGTTCTCGCTGTCGCGTTGTGAATGGCTGAAGAGCTGGCGCATGGCCGCCGTCACCTCAGCGGCCGGTTGCGATTGCGGACGGCCGTTGACGCACTCTCTCGGCCCGTTGGGTCCTGTCATGCGGCCAGGTGCACAAGACAGCCAGTGGACGCGATGATGGTGCCGCCTTGGCCATGAAACACTTCAGACGACGGAGATTCCACGGAAACCGTGGGCGCCGGACGTCGAGATGAATCTCGCCGTGATCATGGGCGGCTTCGCGCTATGGAGTCCGCCGGCTGAGCAGGATCGCACCGGGGACAGATCCACGGCAGCGGCAGCGCGGGTCGGCGGTCCCCATCCAGCTGCCGGGGCGGTGTTCAGGCGGTGCGCGCCTGACACTCGGGGCCGGGGAGGCCCAGTCGCGCCACTGTCGGGAAATGAGACCGGTAAAAAAGGTTTTGATGCGTGCGGCATTCGTTGCGCTCATCACCGCAGGCCTCGATGTGACGGCGAGCGCATCTGCTGCCGAAATAGCCACTCGTTCCGTTGCAGCCGTCGCCGGTCGAGGCACTGCGTTTTCGATCACGGGAAAGCCGGGTCAACGACTGCGCTGCGCAAGTTGTACGCAGTCAATGTTCCGTACAGGGCAGTAGTCCTCGCCGTGTGCAGACCGGAGCTGCGGCAAAGACGACCTGCTACGGCTGCTTCGCCAACTAAGCCCCTCTGATTTGACCCGCATTGGGCTGCGGCGGCGAGTGAACACCGGCTGGGCATTACGGGCGCACCGAACTCGGTCGGCGTCCTCGGCGTGCTGCGGGAACTGCCGGCGCCCCCAGGTCGAGCATCAGGGCACGGCACCGAGCGTCGGCGATCGTGGTCGACCTCCTCGACGCGGAGGCGCGCGATGTCGCCGCACTGCTGGCGGAGACGAGCACCTGACAGTCCCCACGCTCGTCACCTGGAACAGATCGCGCACGACGGTGAGGCCTGCTGCTTGCGGGAACTGGTCGATGGCGGCTTCCTCACGGACGAGGACATCCCGCAGTTCACCAGCCGCCCGTTCTACGGGCGTCAGTTTCCTTGCCTTCCCCGCAGGAGTCCTACGCCTGCTTCGACGTCGCCATGCTGATGCCCTCTCCGCCCAGCGCCCTGCTGTGAGAACTGCACCTGCCGGCGAAGGCGGGCTTGCCGCTGCCCGCGGTTCTGGCGGCCGGTACTCGACATTCGGCCGGGAAGACCGGTCCGCTGGCCGACACCCTGGGGGACGATTACGGTCGGATCCGTCGCCGACGCGTTGTTGCTCGATGCCGACCCCTACGCGGACATCGCGCACCTGGTCGACCGTGCCCACCACGTCGGGACGGTGGAGGCCGCGGCCCGCGGCGGGAGCGGACAGCCGGGATCGCCATCATCAGCGGTTCGAGCGCGGCCGGGTCGTTCGTGCTCGCGGCGGAGACCGCGACGGTAAGCGGCAGCCCGGCACGGTCGGTCAGAGCGTGGATCTTCGACTCGGGTTTGCCGCCGTCGACTGGGCTGGGACCGGTCAGAGAGCCCCCTTTCGCTCGCACGCAGGCACCGTCGACGATCGCGCGGTTCCAGTCGATCAGGCCCTGGCTGCCGAGTTCGTCCGATAGCGCGTGATGCGGTGCGCGGTCTGGAACGGCACCCCGAACGACGGCGGCAGGTCCCACCACTCACAGCCGCTGGTCAGCACGTACACGATCGCGGTGCACACCGCACGAGCGTCCACCGGCGCAGTGCCACCACCCTGCGGACGCGGCTTGAACACCGGAATCGACGGCTCCGCCAGTGCCCACAACTCGTCCGGCACCAACCGCAGCGACAACCGATCAACGACAGCCGAGATCATCGCTCACTCGTCGTTCACTCGGCCTGCAACCTCAGCTCGGGACCTGGCTATTCTGCCACCTCGTGACACGACGTCTACCAAACCGGCTTGTCGGCCGGTGGCGGATCACGGCGATGAGCGGCTGGGACCGCGAAGACATCGACCTGGTCGAACCCGGATTCATCGAGTTCGCCGCGGACGGCAGCGGGCAGGTCGGGTTCGTCGCCGTCACCGGGTGGCTGGACTGCCACGCGAGCGAACGTGATGGTTCGCCCGGCGTCGAGTTCACCTGGGAAGGTGCCGACGAAGGCGATCAGATCAGCGGACGAGGCTGGGCGGTCCTGGTCGACGACGACACGATCGAGGGACATCTGTTCGTCCACCTGGGAGACGACTCGAGTTTCCGGGCGAAGCCCTTCGCTGGCGCCGAGCCGTGAGCGAATACCAGTACTACCGGGCGAGGATCAGAGCCACCAGCTTCGTGAACGAGTATGACTGGGGCGACTTCAAGGGTGACCCGCGCCACCTGATGGAGCGTTACTACGACGCGCACCTGTACTCGGCCAGCTGGGGTAGCCACCGCCTCATGTTCCGCCTGCCGTTGGACTCGCTCGATCCCGATGTCGTCGAGGACTGCTGCGTCGGAGCGGGGGTGAGCGCTTGGACGACGGGCGAGTACATCGTGCTCGACTTCGCGAGCGAGGACGACGTCGGTGAGTTCGACTTCGAGTACGACGCCGAGACCTTGCTGTCGGCGATCGTCGGAGTTCGCGCTGAACTGGCCTCCGGTGATTTCCGGCCGCTCTACCTCGCCTGGCTGGCGGCTTGCGGCGCGGGGGAGCGCGACGAGGACGGGTTCGGTCGCGAAGCCGATAAGGACCTCGAACCTCCCTCTCCGCCCGGGCTGGGCACGCTCAGCGCCGCGCAGCGGGCGCTCGCGGACTTCCTCCGCCTCGACGACGACCTCCTCGCCACCGCGGCCGAGGCGTCTCCGCCGCTGGAGCACACTGCTGACGATTCCGGTGATCTTGCCATCCGGGTGAGCCGCCTGCCTGCCGACGAAAGGACCGGTTCCTGGTCCGGGTCGCGCTGGGTGAAGCCGGGCGGGTGCGGAGGGAGCTGCTGCGCCGGTGTCGCGACATCGCCGCTCCGGCTGTCCCCCTGCCGCACCGTCGGACCGTGGCTGACCTGCTCGACGCCTCGGCGCGCCGGCGGGCTCGCGAGCGACGACTCGATCGGCTTGCCGCGGAGGGAGCCGCCGCGTGGTCGCGTGTTGACGCACTGATCGCGACCCGGAAACCAGCTGACTACGACGCTGCCGTAACTCTGCTCACCGATCTCCGGACGCTCGCCCAACGCGAGGATGGCGAAGATGCGTTCGTCACCCGGGTCGAAAGCCTGCGGCAAGCACATGCGCGCAAACCCAGTCTCATCGAACGCATCAACCGGGCCGGCATCTGATCACCCGGCCGAAGCTAAGTTGATCGACGTCGTCACCGAGGGGCTCTCCGTGGCTGCCGCAGAGGTCGGATGAGCGCCGCACCGCCGGCAGGTTCGACTCGTCCTGGGAGGGCCGGCCCGCGGCGGCGACCTTGATGGGGGCGGCGGCTCAACCATTCAGAACCCGCGCAGACGCAGACGCTGACGCTGGTTGCGATGGCCGTGAAGTCCAGCAGCCCGAAGGATCCGCGCGCAGGGCGTGGTCGCGATGGCTCACACGGCCATGCTCCACCGTGCGCCTGCTACGGCCTTGCCGCCGCTCTCCGAGTCGCCCACCCCGACAACAACACCGCCGAAACCGAGAGGTGTGCAGGAAATCAGAGAGCACAACACCCGACTGGCCACCGCGCGGCCCGGCCGTCGTCACGGCTGGGCAGTTGAGGTGATCACCTGGGTGACCGCTGTGATCGCCGGCGTGGCGGTGCCGGGGAGCCGGGCCACGAAGATCCGGCGGATCTCTGGTGGCGCACCCTGGACCCGCAGGAAGATCACGCCGGGCGGGGCGACCGGTGACAGGCTTTCCGGAATCGTGGTGACGCCGAAACCGCCGGCGACCAGGTGCATTTTCGTCAGCCAGTCCCGTGCATGGTGGACGACGTGCGCTCGCCCCGGCAGGCCCGGCCAGACACCGAGCAGTGGCTCCGCACTCGACGACGGGCTGGCGATCCACGGTGCGTCGACCAATTCGTCGATGTGCACGGAAGTGCGGCCCGCGAACGTGCCGGTGGCCGGGGCGGCTACGAGAAGCTCGACGTCCCGGACGGCCGTGATGTGCAGGCGGGGCAACTCGCCCTCCGGTGGCCGGTGCGGTGGGCGAGAGGTGAGCACGGCGAGGTCGATCGAACCGGTGCGCAGCGCCCGAGCCAAGCCGGGCGTGGTGCCTTCGCGGGTGGAGACCCGGACCTGTGGCGCTGTCGTGGCAAGGCGGGTGAGCGCGGCGGGCAGGATCACCGGTCCGGCGCTGAAGACCAGCCCGAGCCGCACCGGCTCGGTACGAGGAGCACCGCCGGTCAGGTCGCGCTCGGCCGCGTCGACCGACTCCAGGATCGCTCGGGCATGGCGCAGCAGCGTCGGTCCGCGCTGCGTGAGCCGCACCCCGTCGGTCCGCCGCTCGAACAGGGTGGCTCCGACGCTGCGCTCGAGGGCGATCGCCTGGCGCGAGACCGCGGACTGCGTGTAACCCAGCTGCGCGGCGGCTGCGGTGAAGCTGCCCGACTCGGCGATCCGGCACAGCACCCGGAGGCTCGCGCTCGAAATGTCCATGCTGACCACGCATACCAGAGATGCCAGACCTTCGCTTCCCGCATGCCACTGCCGCGCCTAGCGTGGCGGAGGACGAGACAGAAAGGCTTTCCATGCGTGCAGCGACACTGACGGCGTTCGGCTCTCCCCTCGTGGTGCACGACATACCCGACCCGGAAGCAGGCAGCGGTGAAGTCCTGGTCGAGGTCTTGGCGACTTGTGTCCCTCCGTACGCGGCAGAGGTGTTCAGCGGTGAACGGCGCTATCCGCTGGAACCCCCGGTCGTGCCGGGTGTCGGTGGCATCGGCCGGGTGGTGAGCGTGGGGCCGGACGCGACCAAGCTGGCGGTGGGGGACCTCGTGTGGTGCGACTCGACGGTCCGTGCCCGCGACGACGTCCTGACACCGGACATCACGCTGCAGGGCTGGAGCTCCCGCGGCGAGGGCGGCGCCAAGCTGGCCCGGTACCTGCACGACGGACCGTTCGCCGAGCTCATGCGGGTTCCCACCGAGAACGTGTACCGCCTGCCCGCCGGGGCGGCAGCCGATCCCGCACGCTGGTCCGCACTGGGGGTGCACACCATTCCCTACGGTGGGCTGCTGGCCGGCCGGCTCGCGGCCGGTGAGACGGTGCTGATCAGTGGGGCGACCGGCAACCTCGGCAGCAGCGCGGTGGCCGTCGCGCTCGCCATGGGTGCCGGGCACGTGGTGACCCCGGGCCGCAACCGGGCCGTCCTCGACCTGCTCGACGACCGGTTCGGCGCGCGGGTGAGCCCGGTCGAGCTCAGCGGGGACGAAGACGCCGACGGCGCGGCCATGGCGCTGGCCGCCGACGGCCCGATCGACCTGGTGCTCGATCTCCTGCCGCCCCAGGCCCCCAGTTCGGTGGCACGGACGGCGGCCATGACCGTGCGCGAGTACGGGCGGGTCGTGCTGATGGGCGGCGTCGGCATGCTCGGCGGCGCGGACCTCGCCTTGCCCTACCCCTGGATCATGCGCAACTCGGTGACCGTACGCGGCCAGTGGATGTACCCGCGCACGGCGAACGTCGGCATGATCCGGCTCATCGCGGCGGGTGCATTGGACCTGGCCCCCGAACACATCACCCGCTTCGACCTCGACCGGGTCAACGACGCTGTCACCTATGCAGCGGCACACGGTGGCGCCTTCGACCGCACCATCCTCACCCCCAATTCCTGAGAACTCGGCTCGGCGCGGGGGTTTCCGTTGTGGGCGAAGGCTTTGTGCCGCAGCTGCACGCTGCGAACCGGCCGCAACGGATCTACTTTGCTGCATCACCACCGGGCGGCGCGGGTGAGCGCGGCGGCATGGCTCACTCCGCGGGACTCGGGCCGGCACGCCTCTCAGAGCGCGTCGTCGCCGCGCGGGTGGGCGCGCCGGATATCAAGATCGCCTGGGGTCCGGACATGCGCGAAGGCACGCCGGATCGCGGAGGTGTCGTGCTACACGCGGGAACCGGTGATCAGGGCTCGGTGCTCCAGAGGTCCGCCGGGCACCCGTGTGGACGGCCCTCGTTTCGCCGTCGGCTTGGATGAACAGGCTTGCCCCGTGCGAGCCCACAACCCGCCAGTCACAAAACTGCCCCCTACCTGCGAGGTTGGGCTACACAGCGAGTGTATACACGATGTGTATACGCATGAGGTATAGTGATCTCTGCTCGGGAGATCCGGGCGATGAGGGGGGAGTAAATGTCGGTCTCGCACACCTTGCTCGCGTTGCTCGAATCGGGCCCGCGACACGGCTACGACCTGAAGCGGGCGTACGACGAGCAGTTCGGGCAGGACCGCCCGCTTGCTTACGGCCAGGTCTATTCGACGTTGTCCCGGCTGCTGCGCAACGGCATGGTCGAGGTGGCGGGCGTCGAAAGCGGCGATGGGCCGGAGCGGAAGCGCTACACGATCACCGACGCGGGGGTCACCGACGTCGAGACGTGGCTGCGGACTCCGGAGAACCCGCAGCCGTACCTGCAGAACACGCTCTACACGAAGGTGGTGCTCGCGTTGCTGTCCGGCCGCAGCGCGACCGACGTGCTCGACGTGCAGCGCAGCGAGCACCTGAACGTGATGCGTTCGCTGACCAAACGCAAGAACGAGGGCGACCTCGCCGATCAGCTGATCTGCGACCACGCGCTCTTCCACCTCGAGGCGGACCTGCGGTGGCTGGAGCTCACCGCCGCGCGCCTCGGCGAACTCGAGAAGGCGGTGCGCTGATGACCACGCCCGGAACGCCGTTGCTCGTCGGCAACGGACTGCACAAGTCGTTCGGCCGGACACAGGCGCTCGACGGGGCGGCACTGTCCGTCTCGGCCGGGGAAGTGCTCGCGATCATGGGCGCGTCCGGGTCCGGCAAGTCGACGTTGCTGCACTGTCTCGCCGGCATCCTCCGGCCGGACGCGGGAACCGTCGGCTACGGCGGCGCGGACCTCGTCGCGATGGACGACAAGGCACGAAGTGCGCTGCGGCGCACCGAGTTCGGCTTCGTGTTCCAGTTCGGCCAGCTCGTGCCGGAGCTGTCCTGTTTGGAGAACGTCGCTCTTCCGCTGCGGCTCACGGGCAGCAGGCGGAAGCAGGCCGAGGCGAAGGCGGCCGAATGGCTTGCGCGGCTGGAGGTCGACGGACTGGCGAAGCGCCGTCCCGGCGACGTGTCCGGCGGGCAGGCGCAGCGGGTCGCGGTGGCGCGGGCGCTGGTGACCGGGCCGAAGGTGGTCTTCGCGGACGAGCCGACCGGTGCGCTCGACTCGCTCAACGGCGAGAAGGTCATGCAGATGCTCACGAACGCGGCGCGGGAAACGCACGCCGCGGTGGTGCTGGTGACCCACGAGCCGCGGGTCGCGGCTTACTCGGACCGGGAGGTCACGGTGCGGGACGGGCAGACGGTCGACCGGGAGCTGGTCGCGTGATACGGGATCTGGCGCTGGGGCTCCGGCTGGCCGTCGGGGGCGGCCGGATGTCCGGCGCGGCGCTGCTGCGCCTCGCGATGACCGCGTTCGGGATCGCGCTCGCGGTCGCCGTGCTGCTGCCCGCGGCGGCGGTCCAGCACCTGACCGGTGCGCAGGCGGAACGCAAGGCGGCGATCGCGCAGGTCACCGAGCCCCGCGCCGGCGTCGCTCCGCTGCTGACCTACAACTGGTACCCGTCGGTCGGCGACGACTTCGTGAAGGTCACCGCGGTCGCGGCGACCGGACCCGGCTCGCCGGTGCCGCCGGGACTGACCCGGCTGCCCGCGCCGGGCGAGCTCGTCGTGTCGCCGGAGCTCGCGGCGAGGCTGGCCGCACCGGGCGGCGGTTCGCTGCAGGCGCAGCTGCCGGGGCGGGTGGTCGGCCAGATCTCGCGGGAAGGCGTTTCCGGCGCGGGTGATCTGGCCGCGTTCTCCGGAGTGCCGGCCGCGCAGATCGAGGCCGAAGGCGCGGGCGGCAACAAGGTCTACGCGTTCGGCCGGCCCTACACCGGGCTCGGGCTGTCGGCGGCCATGCTGGCCATCATCCTGCCGGTCGCGGCGGTGTTGCTGCTGCCCTTGCTGATCTTCGTGACCACGGCGTCGCGGATGGGCGCGGCGCAGCGGGAACGCAGGCTCGCCGCGCTGCGGCTGATCGGCCTCGACTCGGGGCAGGTCAAGCGGGTGGCGGCGGCGGAGTCGCTGGTGGGGGCGGTGATCGGGCTCGTGGCCGGCCTCGGGTTCTTCGCCGTGCTGCGCACGTTCGTCGCGGACATCCTGCCGTTCGGCCTGCGGATCTTCCCGGAGGACTTCGTCCCGGACTGGCCGCTGGTCGTGGTGATCGTGCTGCTGGTGCCCGCACTCGCGGTCGGCTCGGCGATGTTCGGGCTGCGCCGCACGATCGTGGAACCTCTCGGTGTGGTCCGTCAGGGCAAACCGATGCGGCGGAGGATGTGGTGGCGCTGGGCGCTGACCACGACGGGCGTGCTGTTCCTGGCCGCGAGCCTGGCTCTCGGTCGCGGGACCACCGCCGCGAGCGCCGGGGTGGCGCTCGCGGCGGGCAGCGTGTTCCTGCTGGTGGGCGTGGCGGCCCTGCTTCCGTGGCTGGTCGAGCGGCTGGTGGAGCGGCTGCACGGCGGTCCGCCGTCGTGGCAGCTCGCGATCCGGCGGTTGCAGCTGGACAGCGGCACCGCCAGCCGCGTGGTGTCCGGCCTGGTCGTCGTGCTGGCCGGCACGATCCTGGTCCAGGGCGTGCTCACGTCCCTGTTCGACGGTGCCGAGCAGCAGGTCTCGCCGGCCAGCGTGGCCGCGGCTCCGGTGCGGGTGCAGACCACCACCGCGCACGTGGCCGAGGTCGCCGAGCGGGTGGCGTCGGTGGCCGGGGTGGGCGCGGTGCACCCGGCCACGAACATCATGGTGCAGTCCGGGCAGGAGCCGACCTACGGCGTGGTCGGCGACTGCGTCGCGCTCAAGGCGGTGGCCGACATCGGCGGCTGCACCGACGGCGACGTGTTCTACGTGGTGCCGTCCCGTGGCGGCACCCCTCCGGCCGGAACGGTGCAGATCCGGAGCTTTCAGCGCGGAGGCGAGGTGAACGGTCCGGAGTGGAGGGTCCCGGGGAGCATCAAGGTCGTGCGGTCGGTGACCACGGCGTCGGCGGCGGAGGGGAACTTGTTCGTCACGCCGGGCGCACTCGGCGGGCTCGCGCTGCCGGCCTCGTCGGTCGCGCTGTACGTGTCGGGCGCCGGCGACCCGCAGGCGCTGACCGACAACGTCGCGAGGGCGGTCAACGCGCTCGCGTGGAACGCCACGGTCACCAAGAGCAGCTACCTCGACGATTTCCGCGCCCGTGACCAGCAGATGGCGGAGAGCTTCCGTTCGGTGGTGATCACGGCGTCGTTGTTCGTGCTCGCGGTGGCCGCGATGAGCCTGCTGATGCTGTCGGTCGAGCAGATCAGCGAACGGCGGCGGCCGCTCGCGGCGCTGTCCGCGGCCGGCGTGCCGATCGGGGTGCTGGCTCGCGGAGCGCTGTGGCAGACGGCGATCCCGGTCGTGGTCGGCGTGGTGCTGGCGGTCGCGGCGGGGCTGGGGCTGACCGCGCCGATCCTGTCACTGGCGGATCGGCCGATGATCATCGACGTGCCGGTGCTGCTGGCGCTGGCGGGCGCCACGGTGGCGGTGGTGCTGCTGGTCACCGGGCTGACGATGCCGTTGCTGCGGCAAGTGACCCGGTTGGACACTCTGCGCTCGGAATGAGCCGGTGCGCCGGCTCGGTGCCGGGCTTCGTGTCGAAGACGCCGATTTCGGCAGGGAGAGTCCGAAGCCGGCCACCGTGCTCGTCCACGGAGCCGAGGCCGGCTCTTCGAGCTGGAACCCCGTCATCGAACCTGTCCTCAGCTCTGGTGCGGGTCGGTGCCGTTGAGGGCCGCGACGACCTGGTCGTAGTCGCCGCGGGCCTCGCCGTAGCGGAGGAACTTGACCCGCTCGACCTGGATCTCCTTCGTCTCCGGCTGCGTCTCGAGGATGCCCATCACCTCGGCGACGAACTCGTCGAGCGGCATCGCCTGGTCGTTCTCCGCGTGGCCCGGCAGCAGGTCCGTCCGCACCGACGGCGGCACCAGCTCCAGGACGCTCACCGGGGTGTCGGCCAGCTGCAGCCGGAGCGACTCGCTGAGCATGTGGATCGCCGCCTTGGACGCGTTGTAGCTCGGGGTCACCTTGAGCGGGGTGAAGGCCAGTCCCGAGGAGACGGTCACGATGGTGGCGTCCGGCCGGGTCCGCAGGTGCTCGACGAAGGCGGCGATCAGGCGGATCGGGCCGAGCACGTTGGTCGTCACGACGCTTTCGGCCGACTCGAGGAACGTTTCGGGCCGGTGCCAGTCCTCGACGCGCATGACACCGGCCATGGTGACCAGCACGTTCAGCCCGGGGTGGCGGTCGAGTACCTCCTTCGCGGCGGCCTGAACGCTCGCGGCGTCGGCGGTGTCGACCCGGACCGTGTCGACACCGGGGTGCTCGGCGGCGATCCGCTCCAGCAGTTCGGTGCGGCGCCCGCCGACGATCACGGTGTTGCCCCGCTCCCGGAGGGCGAGCGCGAGGGCCAGGCCGATGCCGCTGGTGGCACCGGGGATGAAGATGGTGTTGCCGGAAATGTCCATGCCCCGAGTCTCGGCGTCCCGGCCGCGTGGCGGCAGAGATCGCTCATCGGGGGATCGGCGATCCCTGGTTCGCGCCCGGCGGGGCGGGATACTGGAGTGGTGGATCGAGCGGAACTGGCGGCCTTCCTGCGCCGGCGCAGGGAACAGTTGCAGCCCGAGGACGTCGGTCTCCTGCCGGGAGCCCGCCGCCGGACGACCGGGCTGCGCCGGGAGGAGGTCGCGTCGCTGGCCGCGATATCGACGGACTACTACACGCGCCTGGAGCAGAAACGCGGACCGCAGCCGAGCGAACAGCTGCTGGCGGCGCTCGCCCGCGCGCTGCGGCTGACGGACGACGAGCGGAACTACCTGTTCGCGGTGGCCGGCCGCAATGCCCCGTCACCCGCGGCGGCCGCCGCGCACGTCGCGCCCGCTCTGCTGCGGGTGCTGGACCGGTTGTCGGACACGCCCGCGTTGATCTTGTCGAACCTCGGCGAGGTCCTGGTGCAGAACCGCCTCGCCGAAGCGCTCTACGGCGGAAACGCCGACCACACCGGTCTCGCGCGCAGCGAGATCTACCGCTGGTTCACCGACCCCGGCCAACGCCTGATCTACCCGGCACACGACCACGACCGCCAGAGCCGCGCGATGGTGGCGAACCTGCGGGCCGCGCACGGGTCGATGGGTCCGCAGTCACGGGCCGGTGAGCTGGTGCGAGCGTTGAGCCGGGAGAGCGCGGAATTCTCGCGGTTGTGGGAACGGCACGAGGTCGCGAAGCGGTTCGAGGACCACAAGGTGCTCGTGCACCCGCAACTGGGGGAGATCGAGGTGGATTGCCAGGCGCTGTTCACCGAGGACCGATCGCAGGCGTTGCTGGTGCTGACCGCGCCGCCGCGCACGGAGGCGTTCGAGAAGCTGCAGTTGCTCGGGGTGGTGGGCCACGAGCGGTTCGAGGACGCGGGCCAGGACCGCTGAGTCCACAGTGGACGTCCCGCTGGGGTCTTGCTGTTCGTCGTCGCCCGCCTCGTGGTTCACGCTCGGCTGTGTGCTCGCTGCCGACCGGCACCGCATTTCGAGGGATCCGACGAAGGGGTCTTCGGTCCTGATGACGGCGAGACCGGGGGGCCGCGGCGGCGAGGTCGCGCCCGGAGTTCGGCCATCGCCGGTTGTGCTGCCGAGCGGTAGAAGGCGAGGATCGCCCGGCCCATCTCGGGGCCCTGGAATCCGGCCGGCCGCTCGGCTATCCCCCGGGAGACCATGCGTTCGGTGCGGTCCTGGAGCGTGCCGCCCAGCAGATCCGCTACCGACTTTCGCCGACCTCGGGCATCTGCCACTGGCGGGCGAGCTCGTGCCAGGTGCAGCCGGGGTCGAACACGCCGAGGGAGTCGCTGACCCAAGTCTTCAGCAGGTCGGGCCGGGTCATCGCGACGGAGACGACGGTGCTCCCGCCCACGTCGTGCCCGACCAGATCGGCGGGGCCTTCGACATCAGTCCTCGACCCGGACGACGTACTTGCCCCGGACGCCGCCCGCCTCGAGAGCGCGGTGCGCGGCCGCCGTTTCGGCCAACGAGAAGACCCGGTCGACTGCCGGGCGGAGGTTTCCTTCGGTCACGTGCCGGGCGAGGTCGTCGAACTCCGGGCGCTTCGGGTTGCCGCTGAACGCGCGTACCCGGCTGCGGCCGTGGATCGCGCTCACCGCCAGGTAGCCCAGCGAGGTGACCGCCCGGGTCAGGTCGAAGGCGATGGTGACCATGCGGCCGCCCGGGGCCAGCAGCCGGCGGAAGCTCGGCAGGTCGGTGCCCACGGTGTCCAGGACGACGTCGAAGCGGCCCAGTTCGGGGAGCCGGGCGGTCCGGTGGTCCAGGGCCGTGGCGGCGCCGAGACCGCGGACGAAGTCGAGGTTGGCCTCGCGCGCCAACGCCGTGACGTCGGCGCCGTACGCGTGTCCGAGCTGGACGGCGGTGTTGCCGACGCCGCCGGCCGCGCCGCGGACGAGGAGCCGTTCGCCGGGGCGCAGCGCGGCCTTTTCGTGCAGCGCGGTCACCGCCGTGGTCGCGACCGGGAGCGCCGCGGCGTGCACCAGGTCCAGGCCGTCGGGCACCGGGCCGAGCCGATCGGACGGCACCGTGACGTACTCGGCGGCGCTGCCGAAGCCGGCGGTGCGGCCCAGTACGCCCCAGACGCGGTCGCCGGCCGTGAACGCCCTCGTGCCGGCGCCGAGCGCCGCCACTTCACCGGTGAAGTCCAGCCCGACGCGCTTCGGGAACTTCCGGCCGGTGAGCAGGCGCAGCTTTCCGGAGCGGGCCGCGAGTTCGCCGCCGTTGACGCTGAACGCGCGTACCCGCACCAGCACCTCACCAGGTCCCGGCGCGGGCCGCGGCACCCGGCCGACGTAGAGCACGTCGGGGTCGCCGTAGCGGTCGTAGAGCACTGCTTGCATCGTGCGGTCGGTCATGACGGCGAGCGTAGGGTCGAAAACGGACGAGATCATCCGATGCGGTCGAGGTGGGAGACATTGCCCGTGGCACCTTCTCGGATCCCGGTGCGGGACGACCTGCGAGCGGATGCGCGGCGCAACCGGGAGCGCATCCTGGCCGCCGCTCGCGCGGTCTTCGCCGAAAGCGGGATCGACGCGCCGATGGCGACGGTGGCCCGGCGCGCCGGCGTCGGGGTCGCGACGCTGTACCGGCGGTTCCCGAACCGCGACGCACTGGTGCGGGCGGCGTTCGCGCGGCAGATGGACACCTGCACGCGGGCTTTCGCCGACGCGCTCGCCGATCGCGATCCCTGGCGCGGGTTCCGGCGGCTGGTCGAAGTGGTCTGCGAGCTGCAGCGGGAGGAACGGGGGTTCCCGGCCGCGTTCGTCGCGGCCTTCCCCGACGACGCCGTGGCCCACGCGCGGTTGCGGAGCCAGGCGGACCGGTCGCTCGCGATGCTGGTCCGCCGGGCGCAGGCGGCGGGCGCGTTGCGGGCCGACTTCCACCCCTCCGACCTCGCGGTCGTCTTCGCCGCGCACGGCGGCCTGGTGACCGCGTTGCCCGCCGACGCCGCGGCGTCCCGGCGCCTGGTCGCGTACCTGCTCGAAGCGTTCCGCGCGGACGCGGCGAACGGGCCGCTGCCCGCACCGTCCTCAACGGACTTCCGGCAGGTGGGTCCCGCTGATCGCGCCGCCCGGTAACTGGTCCGGGTGACCGGGCGAGGCGATCAGCGCGGGCGCCGCGACCGGGAGGAGTGACCGCGGCGCGCCCTCGCCGGGGAAGGCAGGGAGCGCGCCGCGGCCGTTCCGGATCGCGACCGGCCGCCCCGTCAGGGCTCAGATCTGGTTCTCACCGCCGTCGACGTACACGTTGGCGCCCAGCATGAAGCTGCTGTCGGGCGAGGCCAGGAAGGCCACCGCGGCCGCGACCTCCTCGACGCGCCCGAGCCGTCCGATGGCGATCCGGGCCGCTTCGGCCGCCTTGAACGCCGGGGCGTTCTCCTCGCCCGCGAGTTCGGTCATCCCGGAGGTGTCGGTCGGGCCCGGAGAGATGGCGTTCACCCGGATCCCGCGGTCCTTCAGCTCGTTCGCCCAGACGCGCGTGAACGTCCGCAGGGCCGCCTTGGATGCCGCGTAGGCGCCGAAGCCCGCGGTGCCGCGGTCGGCCGCGGTGGAACTGTTGATGATCACCGAGGCACCCTCGTTCAGCAGCGGGAGTGCCTTTTGGACGGTGAAGACGGTGCCCTTGACGTTGACGCCGAAGACCTGGTCGAAGTCCTCGGCGGTGATCGTCTCGACGGTGGCGAACGAGGCGGTGGCCGCGTTGGCGAACAGCACGTCCAAACCCTGGCCGCGGGCGGCGACCTGCGCGTAGAGGCGGTCCAGGTCGGCCGGGTCCGTGATGTCGCCCGGCACCGCGGTCACGTTCCCGCCGAGCACCTCCACCGCCTCGTCCAGTTCGGTCTTGCGCCGTCCGGTGATGAACACGTGCGCGCCCTCGGCGACCAGCCGGGCGGCGGTGGCCCGGCCGATCCCTCGGGTGCCGCCTCCGGTGACGACCGCGGTCTTGCCTGCCAGCCTCTGCATCTTCGACCTCCGGGTAATTGTGCACCGATCGGTGCCGAAGTCGACCGTAGCAGCTTCTGCACCGATCGGTGCAGAAGCGGTAGGGTGCGGTGGTGGACAGGGTGCAGGTGGGGCGGCCGCGGGCGTTCGACGCCGAGGCGGCCGTGCAGAAGGCCATGGTGGTCTTCTGGGAGCAGGGTTACGACGGGGCCAGCCTGACCGAGCTGACCGAGGCCATGGGGATCTCCCGCAAGAGCATGTACGCGGCCTTCGGCAACAAAGAGGACCTCTTTCGCCTGGCGCTGCAGCGCTACACGGAAGGCCCCGGCGCCTACATCGTCGAAGCACTGGAGGCCCCCACCGCTCGGGAGGTGGCGACGTTGTTCCTGCTCGGCTCGGTCCGGGCCACCACGCGGCCTGGGTTCCCGGCCGGTTGCCTGGGGGTGCAGGGCGCTTTGGCCGTCGGCGCGACCGGGCAGGTCGCGCACGACACGCTGGCCGCGTGGCGCGCGCTGGGTCAGGAGTACCTGCGCGAGCGTTTCAAGCGGGCGGTCGAGGAGGGTGATCTGCCCGCCGACGCGGAGCCGGAGCTGATCGCCCGCTTCGTCATGACGATCGCGAACGGCATGGCCGTGCAGGCGGCGGGCGGCGCGACCCGGGAAGATCTGCGGCGGGTGGCGGAGCTCGCGCTGCGGAACTGGCCGCCGGCCTGAACGTTGTGCTGCGTGCCCGAACCGGCGCCACGGGCGAGGACTTATCGGCGCCGAATGCCCACGAGCCCCCGGAACGGGTGGCGGTGCCGCGGGGATCAGACGGTCAGGACGAGCTTGCCCCGGAGGTGGCCGCCCTCGAGCAGCCGGTGCGCGTCGGCGACGCGCTCGAACGGGAACGTCTCCTGCACGTGGACCCGCAGCTTTCCCTGTTCGACGAGGTCGACGAGACGGCGCAGAACCACCGGATCCGGTTCGACCGCGATACCGCTGAAGCGCCGGCCGGCCGCCTCGAACCGGCCTTTGAGCTCCGTGTCCTCCTCGGCGACCGCCGTCACCAGGTGCCCGCCCGGGCGAAGCACGCCGAGCGACCGCGCGACGGTGTCGCCGCCGACCGTGTCGAGCACGATGTCGACGTCGCGGACGGCCTCGGTGAAGTCGACCGCCGTGTAGTCGATCACCTCGTCGGCGCCGAACCCCTCGACGAACTCCCGCTTGCTCCCGCTCGTGGTCGTGATCACGTGCGCGCCGAGCGCCTTCGCGATCTGGATCGCGACGTGGCCGACCCCGCCGCCACCGCCGTGGACCAGGACGCGGTCTCCCTCGGCAACGCCGCCGACGTCGACCAGGCCCTGCCACGCCGTCAGTCCGACGACCGGCAGCGCCGCCGCCTCGACGTGCGACAGCGACGCGGGCTTGCGCGCCAGGTGCAACGCCGGCGCCGACACGACCTCGGCGTACGCGTTGGCCGCCCGGGGGAACAGCGGCATGCCGAACACCTCGTCGCCGGGCCGGAACCGCCACGTCTGCGTCTGTTCGACCACGCCGCTGATGTCCCAGCCGAGGACGAACGGCGGCCGGCCGAGCAGGGGGAACTCGCCGGCCCGCAGGCGCGCTTCGAGCGGGTTCAGCCCGATCGCCTCGACGCGGACGAGAACCTCGGTCGGGATCGCCCGGGGTTCGGGCGCGTCCACGATGGCGAGCACCTCGGGACCGCCGAGCGTGTGCTGGGTGATGACTCGCATGACTCTCCTGGCTTGAGGGGGGTGTGAGAACGACGCTAGGTGCCGACCAGGCGGGCGCGCTGCCAGTTTTGCGCCAGGAAATTGTGGAAACCCGCCAACACCGGCGGAGGTCACTATCCTGGCGTGACCGGCACGAGAGCCGATCAGCTGACGACGCTCGTGAAACGACCTCGACCCCGGGCGGCCGTGACTTGCGAATGCGGGCTGGAGGAAGCCGATGACCGAACTGGGGCCCGAGCCGGCGTTCCTGGCGGTCGACGATGCTCCGGCCTGTGCGCCCATGGCCCACGGCGAGGCCATCCCCGCGCACTTCCACGACTACGGTCAGCTCAGGTACGCCGCCTCCGGAGCACTGGTCACGACGACCTCGGCGGGCACGTGGGCGGCGCCGGCGAACCGGATCATGTGGATGCCGCCCTTCTGCGTGCACAGCAGCCGGTCGTACGGCGAGACCGACGTCCGGATCCTCCAGGTCCCGGCGGCGCTCGCCGAGCAGCTGCCACGCCAGCCGTCGGTGTTCGCGGCCAGTGCGCTGATGCGCGAGGCCTATCTCGCGATGATCAACGACCGCGAACCGAGCGACAGCCCGCGCGCCCGCCTGCTGCTCGAGGTCGTCATCACCGAGCTCGTCCGCGCCCCGCAGGAGTCACTGCGCCTCCCGGAACCGGACGACGCTCGCCTCAAGGCCGTCACCGACCTGCTGCACGCCGACCCGGCCAGCCCGGCGACGCTGGCCGAGCTGGGGCACCGGACCGGCTCGAGCGAGCGGACCCTCAGCCGCCTGTTCGGCAGCGAGCTGTCGATGAGTTTTCAGCAATGGCGGACGCTGCTGCGCATCCAGCGGGCCCTGCTCGAACTCTGCGAAGGCACCTCGGTCACCGACACCGCCATGCGACTCGGCTGGGCGAACCCGGGCAGTTTCATCGGCGCCTTCACCGAACTCGTCGGCCAGACACCCGGCCGCTACCGCTCGGCAGAGCGTGCGGCCCGGCTGGAAGCGGATCGCTGAGGGCACCAGCTGAGTCGTTCCGAGGTTGCTGCCGGCTGCTCAGGCGGTTGCGATGGCGATCAAGCCGCCGAGGCCCGCCACGTAGAGCAGCACGACGACGAGGGAGTCGACGCCGACGCCCGCGATGCGGCGGCGGGGGCGGAACAACAGCCCGGCGGCGTAGACAAGGGTGAGAAGGCCGGCCAGCGCGGTGAGGTAGATGTCGGTGGCGGCGGCGTGCGGCAGAATGGCCTGGCCGGAGACGAGGGTGCCGACCAGGAACAGGACCGGCAGGAAGGCGTTGCCGCCGAAGATGTCGCTCACCGCGAGCTGGTAGTCGCCGTTGCGGACCGAGGTGAGCCCGGTGGAGACCTCCGGCAGCGACGTGGCGGCGGCGAGGACGGTCGCCCCGAACAGCACCCCGGACAGTCCGATGTGGTCGGCGATGGCGTCGCCGCTGCGTTCGAGGAACACCCCGGCGACCAGCGTGATGACCGCGGCCGCGCCGAACACCGCGGCGGACTTGGCCGTGCTGGTGCCCTTCCGGGTCGCTTCTTGTTCGACGTGGTGACGGCGGTGGCCGCGGGGACGGTCCTGCCCGTCGGGTGCGTCGCCGTCCTCGTGCCACGGCAGTGACCGGCCGGCCCGCCGCAACAGCAGCAACCCGGTCACCCACAGCACGGTGATCAGGACCGGCGCGGGTGTCAGCCGCCACACGATGAGGGTGGCGGGCAGCTGGGTGCCGGCGATGACGACGGCGAGCACGGCGACGACCAGCGCGGCTTCGAGCACCAGCACGAGCGACGCGGCCCGGTAGGTCAGCGGGCGGTCGCCGCGGACGCCGAAGCCGTCCAGCACCACCAGTACGACGGTCTGGATGGCGATGCCGCCGAGGATGTTTCCCACGGCGACTCCGACGTTGCCCGCCGCGGAGGCGGAGACGACGATCGCGATCTCCGGCAGGTTCGTCGCCACGGCGAGCAGGACGAGACCGCCGAGCGCGGAGCCGAGGTGCAGCCGGGTGGCCAGCACGTCGGTCTGGTTGGACAGCCGGATGCCGGCGACCCAGATCGCCGCGGCCGCCGCCGCGAAGATGAGCACCAGCACCGCCAGCGGCAAGGACGACACCCACTGACCTCCGCTTCGTCACCGAGCCCGGCCCACCTGCCGGCTCACCGCCGCGAACCCCCTCGCGTGCGGTCGTCGAATACCCGCCGAGCGACCGGCCAATCGAAAGACCATCCGGAATTGGTGCGGTACCACCGATCCGGGCGGTGAGGGGGAACGAATTCCGGGCGAAACACGCCGAGCGGGACAGGACGGGCAGGTGAGCACTGGCGCCGCAGCGGTCGGCCGCGTGCTCGACGAGCTGACCGCGGCCGACGGTGTAACTCCGCGGAGGAGAACGCTCGCGGCGCTGACCCGGACACGAGGATGGCCCGTCCACCGGAGCCTGGTGGACGGGCCATCGCGTGCACGCGGTCGATGCGTCCGGTTCGCCTCTCGGCAAGCGGCGCGACGCGGCTCCAGCCGAACGGAAATCCGCGAGGGCAAAAGGGTGAGCCCGGGGGACACGCGACGCATCGACCTCCACGTTCAACCGGTCAGGACCGGCAGCTATTCCCGTCAAGCCAGGGCTGGTCGGGCGTTCGAGCAGTGCACTGGAGTCGGGCGGATCGATGATCACCGGGACGGTGACAGGCCGCCGAACACCGCGGCGCCCCAGGCCGCAGGCTGCGGTGCGGGATCGTCGTTGACCGGAACCGCTGGTGAGCGGGGCGGCGGTGGTTCTGCCAAAGAGCGGAGCCAAGAGGACTCGAACCCCTGACCCCTCACTGCCAGAGCCGGCCCACTCTCATGAGCGGCGTTGCTTGAGGGGACCCCTGCCGCGAGAGCAGCTCACCGGGACGCACGCTACTCGCACACGTCGCCTGACCAGCGATGTTCGTCATGGGGTGACCTAACCTGAACGCTTTGGGTGGGCGTTGGCAAAGACGGGGTGTCAGGGCGAAGCGAAACCCGAGGAGCTTCATGTCGTCAGACGCGGAACTGATCGGCCGGTCGCTGCGCGGGGACACCGATGCCTTCGTGGAAGTGATCAGCCGGCACGAGACCGCGCTCGGGAACTACCTGGCGCGCAGAGTGGGGCGGCAGGCAGCCGAGGACGTTCTCGCTGAAGTGTGGGTGGCGGCTTACGAGTCCCGTGCGAACTACGACCTTTCGTATCCCGAAGCCAGGCCCTGGTTGTACGGCGTCGCGCTGAACAGGCTGCGCCGGCACTGGCGGTCCGCGCCGGCCGAGGAGCCGGCGTCGGACCTGACCGGCGTGGCGAGTGACTGGGATCCCTGGCCGGCGGTGGATGCCCGCGTGGACACGCAGGCGCTGCTGAGCAGGGCACTGGCTCGGCTCAAACCGGAAGAGCGGGAAGTGCTCGGCCTGGTCGCCTGGGAAGACCTGACCGTCGCCGAGGCCGGGCGGGTGCTCGACATCCCGGCCGGCACGGCCCGCCGCCTGTTGCACCAGGCGCGCAAGGCGTTGCGTGAAGCCCCCGAAGTGGTCGCGCTGCTTCAAGTCCCGACAACGTGAAAGACAACTCATGGACGAAATGGATCTCATGAAGAAGCTGCGTGACGTGCCGTCCCCCGGTCCCGAGGCCTACGACCGTGCCCGTACGGCGCTGCGGACGGCGATGGCGGAACCGGCGGCCACGGTCGTGCGACCGAAGCGCTGGTTCTCCTGGCCCAAGGTCGGCGTCGCCGCCGTGGGCGCGGCAGCCGTCGCGGCGGCCGTGGTGATGGGGACGTCGGGCGGCAGCGTCCCGGCCGGCCCGTCCGGCGCCGCCCCGCAGGCGGCCGAGGCCCCGCGGGCGGTCGAGGCGCCGCTGGTGAAGCTGGCCTCCGCGGTCCAGGCGGCCGGCACGCAGCCAGGAGACGCGTCGCTGATCATCAACACGAAGTTCGGACTGGACAACAAACCGGACCTCTACTACACCCTCTACACCGACAAGGGCCAGCAGTTCACGGGCGACTCGGCGAAGACCCTGGCGGACGCCGTCGCCAAGGGGCACGCCGAGCCTGCGACGCCGTACGACGGGAAGGTGATGGCGGCGGCCCGTCTCGCCGCGAACGGCGACGTCGACCAGGCCAGGATCGCGATGATCACCGCGTCCAACAATGCGCTGGGTGTCGGCCTGAGCCCCGCCGAGGCCGACAAGGCCTGGGCGGCCGCCCAAGCGGAGACCGCGGACATGTTCCGCAAGATGGGCAAGCCGGTTCCCGCCCCCCGGCCGCGTCCGACGGGCAAGGACCTGGAAAACCTCATCGACAACCACCTGTGGAGCAACGCCGAACACGCGCTGTTCGCCAACGCCGCCGACGCGGAGGTCCGCGCGGGCGTGCTGAAGCTGTACGCGACCATCCCGGACATGATCGTCGGCAAGACCAGCGTCGACGGCCAGGCCGCGCTGACCCTCACCGCGCCCCCCGCCATCCTGGCCGGTAGCACGGACGTCCTCATCATCAACGCCGACAACGGCTTGCCGATCCGGGAGGAGATCACCTCGGCGGAATCGTCCAAGCGCTACGTGGTGAACTACAACTCCTCCCGCGTGACCCTCGCCGACGTGGCCGCGGGCAAGATCTGATCCTCGTACCGGACACGTTGCTGTGGGTGGCTCGGTGCCGGCGGAGATCGTGGCGGATCCCACCTCCGCGGGCCCACCACGACCGGTGGCGAAGAGCGGCGATCAGGACCGCTTCGGGGGCGAGGCGGCGGGTCGGTGGGCGGCTTCCCGCGCGCCGCGCCGGTGCTGGGCTGCTTCGCTCAGCAGGAGGTACGCGCCGGCGGTCCAGGTGTAGGCGTGGTCGCGCAGGCCCGCTCCGGTCAGTGCGTCGAAGTTCTCGGCGAACCCGTGTTCCTCGCAGGTCCTCCGGAACCGGCTGCTCACCTCGTCGGCGAGGTCCGTGGCGCCGCCGCGGCGGAGGCCGTCTTCGACGAGGACCGTGACCGGCGCCCAGACCGGGCCGCGCCAATACCCGTCGGGCTCGTAGTGCGGCGAGGACGGCAGCTCCGTGGCGAGCCCGACCGGGGTGAGGTGCTCGGCCACGCGGACGCACAACCGCTCGAAGACGTCGCGGGGCAGGTGCTCGCCGAGCACGATCGGCATGAGGTCGAGCAGGCTCGAACCGCGCTGGGACGTCCCGGTGCGCACGGTGCGGCTGCCGAAGGACGAGCCGTCCCAGAGCTCGGCGAGCAGCGCCGCCAGCAGGGTGTCGGCGCGTCGCGCCCAGTCCGTGGTGGTGTCCCCGACGACGGGGGCCAGCGCGGCGAGTTCCTTCAGCTGCAGGACGAGGAAGGCCGCGAGGTCGGCGGTGACGACGAGGCGTTCGCCGGCGAACACCGTGGCGTTGTCCCAGCCGCTGTCGTTGCCGTGTTCGTAGTACGGCAGCCGCTGCCCGGGGGCGCGGCGGTGGTCGAGCCAGAACGACGTCCACGCCGCGAGCTGCCGGTAAGCCAGCTCGGGATCGGGAAGCCCGCCCGGGAGCCGGCCGCGCAGGTGAGCCAGCGCCCAGCCGTGGATCGGCGGCTTGACGAAGTTCCGGAGCACCTCCGCGTGGGTGACCGAGTCCGGCAGGGCGCCCAGGCCGTCCTGGTGGTCGAAGGGCAGCTGGTACTGGTTCCACGCCAGCTCCGGCGCGCCGGGGGCCAGTGCCAGCGCGGTGAAGCAGTGGTCCCAGCTCCACACCTTGTTCATCCAGTGCTTGGACATCAGCACGGCCGGGCGGGCGAGGAACCCGGCGGGCGCGACCGTGGCGGACCACAGCACGTAGCAGGCGAGTTCGGCCGCGGGGGTCGAGTGGTCCCGCCACGGGGCGACGGCGTCGGCGAAGCCGGTGAAGTCGCCGCGCGCCGAGGCGGCGGCGCGCGGGAAGTCCTCTGTGGACGCATACGGCGTCGCGCCGGTGCTGATCTCCTCCAGCGCGACCTCCCACGGGCCGCCGTCGGCGTCCACCGTGACGCCGCGCCGGGCCGTGCCGAGCTCCTGTTCGCCGACGTGCGTCCAGTGGCCGGAAAGGAGCGTCAGCCGGAGGCGGTTCCCCGTCTCGTAGAAGGTGAACACGGCGGCCCCGGACGGATCGGCGAAGAAGTACGGGCCGGTGAAGGGCGTGAGGGCCGGTTCCGCGGCGATGATGCTCATGCCCAGGCCGGTGCCGGTGATCCGGAGCGTTCCGGCGTCCGCGAACGCCGCGGTGATCCGGCCGCCGGACGAGCGCCACGTGAGCACGGCGGGATCGGCCGAGACGTCGGTGGCGGCGCGGTGGCCGTCCCGCTCGGGCACGAGGGCCAGCACGGGGTGCAGGCCGTGCCGGTGGGACACCACGTGCACGTCGTCGGCGCGCCGCGTCGCGCTGAGCACCGGGGACAGGCCGAACCAGGCGCCGGCACGGCTGAACGGGATCTCCCCGACGGAGAACTCGGCGGTCACAGGGTGAGTCCCTTCAGTCCTTGACGGCGCCGGCGGTGACACCGGCCGCGACGTAGCGCTGGGCGAGCACGAGCAGCACGGTGGCGGGAACCGACGCGACCACGGCGGTCGCCATGATCGCGTTCCACTCCTGGTTGTTGTTGCCGATGTAGTGGTAGATGCCCAGGGTGAGCGGGCGCAGCCGGCCCCCGGCGTCGAGGGTGGCGGCGAACACGAAGTCCGACCAGGCCCACAGGAACGAGAACAGGGCCGCGGTGACGACGCCGTTGCGGCTGGCCGGGAGCACGATCGACACGAACGTCCGCCACGCCCCGGCGCCGTCGATGCGCGCCGCCTGCAGCAGTTCGTCGGGCACCGAGGCCATGAAGGAGGTGAGGATCAGCACGGCGAACGGCACCGCGACGGTGGAGTCGGCGACGATCAGGCCGCCCACCGTGTTGGTGAGGCCGATCTTGACGTAAACGCCGTAGAAGCCCAGGGCCATGATGATGCCCGGGATCATCTGCGCCACCAGCAGCACGAATCCGAGCACGCGCCGGCCCGGCGGGCGGAGTTTCGCCAGCGCGTACGCCGCGGGGGCCGCGATGACCAGGGTGAGCGCGACGGTGCCCAGCGCGACGAGCAGGCTGGTCCCGAAGTAGGGCAGCTGTTCCCGCAGGACGCGCTCGTAGCCCGCGAAGGTGGGCGAGGCCGGGAACAGGTCCGGGGGTGACTTCCGCAGCTCGCCGGCCGGGGTGAGCGAGACGGCGATCATCCAGTAGACCGGGAAGAGCATCACCGCGGTGAGCAGGACGCCGATCGCGGTCAGCCACGCCGGGCGCTTCACCCGTTTTCCTGGTGGCGTTGCAGGCGGATGTAGACCAGCCCGGCCGCGAAAGCGAGCAGGATGAGCACGTTGCCGACCGCCGCGCCGGGCCCGAACTTCGGCAGCATGGAGCCGAACCCCAGTTCGTAGGACCAGGTGGCGAGGGTGCTGGACGAGCCGCTGGGGCCACCCCTGGTCATGATCCAGATGATGTCGAACACCTTCAGCGTGTAGACCAGGCCGAGCAGCAGCGTGATCGCCGATACCGGCCGCAGGACGGGAAACGTGATGTGGCGGAACGTCTGCCAGCCGGTCGCACCGTCCAAAGCGGACGCTTCGTAGACCTCCGCGGGGATGTTGCGCAGTCCACTGTGGAGCACCACGAGGTTGAACGGGATGCCGATCCAGATGTTGGCCAGGATGACCGACACCAGTGACCACGACGGCGAGGTCAGCCAGTCGACCCGGGCGATCCCGAGCCCCTGGAGCACCGCGTTGACCAGCCCCGACTCGCTGTTGAGCAGCCAGGCCCACGTCGACCCCGACACGATCAGCGGCAGCAGCCACGGCACCAGGAACAGCGCCCGCAGCGTCGCCGACAACCGGAAGCGGCGGGTGAAGAACACCGCCGTCGCCAGGCCGATCGCGTACTGGAAGACCAGGGACGCGGCCGTGAAGACGAGCGTGTTCACCAGCGCGGTCGTGAACCGCGGGTCGGCGAACACGGTCGTGTAGTTGGCGAGCCCGGTGAAGGGCGCTCCACCGCGGACGAAGGTCCGGACGGTGTAGTCGCGCAGGCTCAGGTCGACGGTGGTGTAGAGCGGGTAGCCGTAGCAGGCGAGCAGGTAGGCCACCAGCGGAACGAGGAACGCCCAGCCGGCGAGCCGCTTCTTGTCGAGTCGCACCGGGCGGCTACTTCGCCGCCGTCTGGGCGTCCTTGAGCGCGGCGTCCGGCGTCTTCGAGCCGGTGAGGGCGGCCTGGACCGCGTTCCACAGCGGCTGCGAGATGCGGGGGTACCGCGTGCCGAGGTTGTCGCCGGTCCGGCCCTTGGCGTTCTTCACCGCGTCGACCCACACCGCGAGTTCGGGCTTCTGCGCGACCTGCTGCTGCTGGACCGATGGCACCGCCGAGACGTAGGTCAGCGCCGTGTCCGAGGTCAGCACCTTGTCCGGGGCGGTGAGGCAGGCCGCGATCTTGCCTGCCGTGCGCTCGGTGTCCGGGTTGTCCTGGGCGGGGACGGTGACGAACTCGCCGCCGGTCGGTGCGGGCGCGGTGCCGCCGGTGCGGCCCGGGATCGGGATCACGCCGTACGGGAAACCGGCCTTCTTCGCGTTCTCCAGCTGCCAGGTGCCGTTCTCGGCGAAGGCGTACTGCCCGGTGGCGAACTCCTGCCAGCTGGTCGTCTGGGTGTTGCCGATGACGGAGTTGGGGGCGTAGCCGCGGTCGAGCCAGGACTTCCACTGGGTCAGCGCCGCGACGGCCGGGGGAGCGGACAGGTCGGTCAGTGCCGCACCCGAGCCCCAGAACCACGGCAGGAACTGGAAGCTGCCCTCCTCGGTGCCGATCGCGGCGAACGTGATGCCCTTCTTCCCGGCCGCCTTCACCTTGCCCAGCGCCGTTTCGAGCGACGCCCAGTCCTTGACGGAGGCGGGGTCGACGCCCGCGGCGGCCAGGACGTCCTTGTTGTAGTACAGCGCGAGGGTGTTGGCACCCAGCGGCACGCCGTACGTCCGGCCCTGCACGGTGCCGGCGGCCACCAGGTTCGGCGAGGCCGGCGAAGCGTCCAGCCCGACCTCGTCGTTCGCCTTGAGCACGCCCGCTTCGACCATGGTGGAAACGACCGGGTTGTCGAGCACGAGCACGCTGGGCGCGGTGTGCTGCTGGGCGGCGAGCAGCACCTTGCCGGTGAGGTCGGTCGTGTCGTAGGCCTGGCGCTGGATCTTCACCCCGGCTCCGGCGGCGCACTCGTCGATCACCTTCGCCCACGCGGAGCCGGCCGTGAACTGCGGATACGGGTCCCAGATCGAGAGCGTGCCGGTGCTGCCGGTGTCCGGGGACGACGAGCAGGCCGCCAGCGTCGCGGCGAGGGCGACCGCCGTCAGCGCGGCCGGGATCGGACGGGTGCGCGGGGGGTACGGCATGGGGTCCTCCTGGCGGCGACGGCGACGACAGTCATCGAACCGGTTCGATGATGGGAGCCGGGTCAACGTAGACCGAGGCGCCGCCCGTGCGCAAGGGTGCGCGTTTCCAGGTGGCAAGATGGTCGAACCGGTTGCCGCCGACGGATCCGGGGACGGGAAGCGCACATGAACATCGGCGAGATCGCCAAGCGGGCCGGGGTCTCCCGCAGCACGGTGTCCTACGCGCTGAGCGGCAAGCGGCCGGTGTCGGCGCGGACGGTGCGGCGGATCAACGACGTCATCGCCGAGCTGGGCTACCGGCCCAACGCCAGCGCGCGAGCACTGGCCGAAGGGAAGACCCGGACCATCGGGCTGGTGATCCCCCCGGCGAGCGCGCGCCTCACCGACGCGCAGCTGGGGTTCGTGGCCAGCGTCGTGGAGGCCGCGGCGGCGCACGACCACGACGTGCTGCTCTCGCCCAGCGGCGGCGACCACGACCGCTCGTTCGAGCGCATCGTGACCGGGCGCCGGGTCGACGGCGTGATCCTCATGGAAATCCTGCTCGAGGACGCCCGGGTCGACCGGCTGACCGGCGCCGGGCTGCCGTTCGTGGCGATCGGGCACGTCGAGCACCCCGGCGCGTCGTGGTGGGTCGACGTCGACTACGCGACGCTGATCGGGCGGTGCGTGCGCCACCTCGCGGACCTCGGCCACGACCACGTCGTGCTGATCAACCGCTCCGAACACCTGGTCGCCGCGGGCTACGGCCCGGCGGTGCGCGCCACGGCCGGGTTCGTCGGCGCGACCGCCGAGTGCGGGATCACGGGGCACACCGTGTGCTGCGCCGACGAACCGGCCGCGGGGCTGGAGTGCTTCGAAGGGATCCGGGCCCGGTGGCCCGAGGTCACCGCCGCGGTGACGATCAACGAAGCCGCCCTGCCCGGGGTGCAGCGGGCCCTCGACCGGGCCGGCCTGGACGTCCCGCGGGACTTCTCGCTCACCGGGGTGCTCGCCGACCGGCTGGCCGAGGACTTCCACCCGCCGCTGACCGCGGCGGACGTGCCCGCGGGGGAGATGGCTCGCCTGGCCGTGGACCTGCTGCTGGAGCAGATCGGCGACCGGTCGGCCGAGCCGCGGCACGCCCTGTTGCGGCCGGCGGTGGCCCTGCGGTCCAGCACCGGCGCCCGCCGCCGATCGTCGTAAGCCTCGGCGGAATCGGTTCGACGCCATTTGGCCGCTTGTTGGCGAATCTCTGGCGGCGTAGCTTCACTCCTTGGTCGAACCGGTTCGATGTTGCCGCATCCCTCGCTGTCCGTGCCCAAAGGAGTCGCACGTGATCTTTTCGCGCGAGCGCGCCCGCCGTGGCTTCGCCGCCTTCCTCCTCACCGCCGCCCTCACCGGCGCGTCCGCCGTGGCTCTCGCCGAGCCGGCCCGGGCCGCCGACGAGTCGATCGCCGTCGACTTCTCCGCCGGGGGTGGTACGCCGGCCTACCGGGCGTCCGGCTGGATCTACGGCATGACCGAGAACGCCTCGGCCCCGGCCGACCACTTCTACCGGGACGTGAAGTTCCAGGCCATGCGCGCCGGCGGCGCGCAACTGGACAGTCCGGGCGGCTGGGTCTCGGGCCGGTACGACCGCCGCTGGAACGCCACCCGGGCCCAGCTGCTGCGCACCCGCGCGCTCGGCGGCCGGTTCGTCCTGCTGGTGCACGACCTGTGGGGTGCGGACGGCTACCCGATCTCCCGCTTCCCGGGCGACAACGGCGACTGGACCGACTACGACAACTTCCTCACCCGCCTGATCGGCGACGTGCGGGCCACCGGCGCCCCCGTGGAGTGGGACCTCTGGAACGAGCCCAACATCTCGCTCTTCTGGAACCGCCCGCAGAGCCAGTACTTCGCGCTGTGGCAGCGCGCGTACCAGCGGATCCGCGCGGCGTTCCCGGCGCAGCCCATCATCGGCCCGAGCCTCGCCGGCGTCCCGTCGACCTCGGCCGGCTGGTGGACGCAGTACCTGGACTTCGTCCGTTCCGCGAACGTCGTCCCGGACATCGTGAGCTGGCACTCCCTGCCGGGCGATCCGGTGGCGAACGTCGCCGCCGCCAACGCTTCCCTCGACTCCCGCGGCATCCCGCACCCGCGGCCGTACCAGATCAACGAGTACGGCGCGTCGAACGAGCAGAACCCCGGCGACGGCTCGTGGTACATCACCCGGCTCGAACGGGCCGGCGCCGACGGGCTCCGCGCCAACTGGGCCAGCGGGGGAAACCTCCACAACGACCTCGGCAACCTGCTCGTCCACGATTCCGCCGGGCAGCACCAGCCCAAGGGGGAGTGGTGGGTTTACCGGTTCTACGGCTCGCAGACCGGCCGGATCGCCGCCACCACGCCCAGCGGTTCGTACGACGCGTTCGCCACGGCGACGAGCGGGACGGCGAAGGTGCTCCTCGGCGGCGGTGGCACGACCGGCAACGTCGCGGTCGCCCTGCGGCGCCTGGACGCCACCACGGGAATCGTCCAGGACAACCAGGTCCGGGTGCTCGTCCAGCGGATCCCCTACAACGGCGGCGGCGCGGTCGCCGGTCCGGTCACCGTCCAGAACTCGGTGCTGACCCTGTCCGGCAACGCCGTGACGGTCAACGTCCCGCACACCAACGCCGACGACACGTTCACCCTCACGCTGCTTCCGCCGTCGGACGGCGGGTTCCCGTCCGTCGCCGTCGCCCAGCATTCCCAGCAGTGCTTGGACAACACCGGCCTGAGCACCGCCGACGGCAACCGGCAGCAGCAGTTCCCGTGCGAGGGCGGCGACCAGCAGCTGTGGAACTTCCGCCCGGTCTCCGGCGCGTTCACCGTCGTCAACCAGCAGTCGGGCAAGTGCCTCGAGGTGGCCGGCGCTTCGACCGCCGACGGTGCGGCGGTCCAGCAGGGAACCTGCAGTCCCGGCGCGGCGAACCAGCAGTTCACCTTGCGGAAGGTGACCTACGGCGGCAACGACTCCCACGACTACCAGCTGGCCGCCCGGCACAGCGGCAAGTGCCTCGACGTCAACCAGGCATCCGCGGCCGCGCGCGCCCAGCTCATCCAGTGGACGTGCCGGGCGGTCACCCAGGGCAGTCCGCTGAACCAGACGTGGCGCCTGTGGGGGAGCGGACCCGGGTGATCCGGCGGCGCCGCCCGGTCCAGTGGCCGAGCAGGTTCGAGGTCGAATGGCTTCGCACGGAAACGATGACGCTCACCGCGGTCGTCCCGCCCGTCGCGATCGCGCCGCCGGACCGGTGCAGCGGCTCGGCTTGTCCGGTTCACGCTCGACACCACGAGCGCCTCGCGCCTTCTTCGTCCGACGGTTGCACGGCGGTGGACGGGGATCCACAAGTGGTCGCCGTCCACCGCCGACTCACTCCGAACGCAGCGTGTCCAACCGGGTCATCATCGATCGGTCCGCCAGTCGCAGGATGGAGACGGTCAGCCCGAGCCCTGCCGCGACCGCCAGTACGACGCCGACCACCACGGGAATCGCGTTCTGCCACAGCGATCCGCGAGCCAGTACCCCGATCGGCACGCCGGCCGCGGACAGCGCCGCGAGCGGCCGCCGCCGTTCGCTGATCTGCTCGACCGACAGCATCAGCAGGCTCATCGCGGCCACCGCGAGCACGAACAGCGACGCCGTGATCACCACCGAACGGAAGCTCTCCACCATCCGCTGGTCGCGTGCGGCGAAGTCGTCGAGGTAGTCGCTCTTGCTCACCGCGGCGTTCCACGCGAGTGAGTTGACTGCCCTCGCGACGTTGTCGTCAGTGTCCGCGGGTCGCCGGTGCCCGACACGTCCTCGGCCGGGATGATCATGTCGGCGTGGTCGCACGCGGCCCCGCGCGTCGGGTGCGGGGAGACGTGACGGCCGTCATCGAGGCCGTCGACGACCAGGACCCAGACGCTCGCGGCGGCGCGGTCGCGCATCATCCGGCAGCGCAGGTCCAGGGCGCCGCCGGGGGTGTAGCCGAGCCGTTCGGCCACGGCGAGGCTGTCGGCAGCCCGAGCTGGATCAGCCGCCCGGCGATCTCGGTCTCGGACGCCGCCGCGGTGACCAGCTCGGCCAGCGGCCGACGGTCTTTCCAGCCCAGCGTCAGGATCTCCTCCCGTGCGGGATGCCGGCGCCGGGAGGTGGTGCGGTCGAGGTTGGCTTCGACGTCGAAGTCCGGGTCGGCAGCGAGCAGGCCCCGCAGCACCACGTCGGCGTCGGCGCGCAGCACGGTGGTCTGCAGGTGCGGCGTCAGCGCCTTGCAGCGGGCCTGCAAGGCGCTGACCCGACGTTGCAGGGACACGGCCAGGTCGACGAGGGGGATCCCGGTGCGGAGCCCATCGAGCAGGATCTCGCTGTCGCGGGCCGACCAGTGCGAGCCGGCGCGCTGCGGCGCGGGCTCGGAGCCGGGATCGGCGGCGTCGTGGCTTTCGGTGCTCACCCGGTCACGCCAGCCGGGTGCCGGGGAGCAGACATCGTTTCCCCCGGATGAGCGTCGCCCTGCTGAGCGCAACGTGTTGCAGTGGCGGGAAGCCGCGCCCAAAGTGATCTTGGTGGGAGGAACAAGTCACGACAGGGAACTCAGAAGGTCACAGACCTGCAGGCCGGCGCGTGGCCGTGACGGCCGCCCGTCCGGCCCGCCCAGCGCAGTGACTACGACCTGGAACGCCAGGCCCGGGCGGGGGACGTCGAGGCGTTCGGGGAGCTGGTGCAGCGGTACTGCCCCGCGGTGACCCACATGATCAATTCTCGCGTCGTCGACCCGTTCGAGGTGGAGCGCCGGGTGATCGAGGTCTTCTGCGCGGCGTGGCGCGACCTGCGGCATCCGCTGTGTCCCCACCGCGGGTTCCTCGGGATACTCAGCCACGCCCTCGCGGGCCGTCGAGGACGCGTCGGATCGCCGCCACTTCCGTTACCGGAGTCGTTTTTCGACGCCGTTGGACAGAAACGACGGAGTTCGCGGCCGTAAATTTCTGACGCGCTCCGCGGTGTAACAGTGGAATCGGCGTTCTCGACGTCCGAAGCGCGTGATGCGTTTCGCTCACCCTCCGGTTGAAAAAGCAGAGCGGAGGAGGACTTTGGTGTCCCCCGGGGGGTTGCTGTGGTGTCTGACGGGTCCGTCTTCGACCTCGGGTGGCTGAGCAGGTCGACCACCGTTCGCGTTGAGCTGGACGTTGTGGCGAACGTTCGGCTGATGACGAAAGCCAATATCGACGCTTACACCAAGAGAATCGCCTATCGCATGATCGGCGGGGTCGCGACCCGGCGGCCCTTCGACGTCAGGGTTCCCGTCGATGGGCATTGGTATGTCGTCGTGGACACGGAAGGTCTGCAGGCGAGCCGATTCCGAGTCGAAGTCACGATCCTCTCGTGAACGCCTGTCCCGTTAAGCACCAGCGTGCTGCCTCGCACCACCGGATTCCGCCGTCTCGGCGAGAACGGCTATTGGTCCGATGATCCGGACGTAGCCCGCCGGCGGCCTCGCCCGGTGGGCGCTCGTATCGCGCGTCGCGACCCCGAGCTGAGTCAGAGCAGCCCGGCGGTGGCGGCGTGCGCGGCGGCCGCCGCTCGCGACGGCACACCGAGCTTGCCGCGGATGTTCGACACGTGGCGGTGCGCGGTGTGGGCGCTGATCCCGAGCCGGCGCGCGATCTCCTGGTCGCTCAACCCTTGCGCGACCAGTCGCAGCACGTCGAGTTCGCGTTCGGAGAGCTCGCGGCGCGGCGAGCCGGCCCGGCGGGCGGGCCGGCCGGCGCCGAGGAACTCCCGCACGGCGCGGACGAGCCCTTCCACGTCCCCGCGCCAAGGCAGGTGATCGGTGCCGTCGAGCGGGACGAAGGTGGCGCCCGGGATGAGGGCGGCGACGTCCCGGCCCAGGGCGAACGGGATCGCGCGGTCGTCCCGGCGGTGCAGGACGAGCGTCGGCACCTCGATCGTGCCCAGCTGGTCTCGGACGTCGAACTCGTATACCGCCGCGAGTGAGCGCGCCGCTGTCTCCGCGGTGAGGCTTGCGCGCTGGAACCGGACGAACTCGTCGCGTTCCGCCGGGGTCGCGGTCGGCAGGAACAGGTCGGCGAGCACCCGGGACCCCACGCCCCAGTGCCGTCCGACGACCGCCAGCAGGGAATCGCGGGCTTCCGCCGTGGCGATCTCGGTGCCGCGGGCGTAGCTGCCGTAGAGGACGAGCCGCTCCACGCGGTCGGGGTGGGCCGCCGCGTACGCCATCGCGGCGCAGCCGCCGGACGAACCGCCGAACAGGGTCACCTTCTCCCCGGCGGCGTCGACGACGGCGCGCAACGCGGCCACTTCTTCGGCGAGCGAAGTGACCAGCGGCCCGGCGTCGTCGGACATGCCGACGCCGGGCCGGTCGTAGCGGACGAGGGTGAACCGGTCACCGAGCAGGTCGGCGAACCGGCGGAACAACGGGTTCTGCCAGTCCAGTTCGAGGTGCCCGCACCACCAGCCGCCGACGACCAGCGGCGGTCCCGCGCCGAAGGCCGCCCAGGCGAGGGGGCGGTCGTCCGGGCCACTGGTGAACCGCACGACCTGGTCTTGTTCCGGCATTCGTCGAGCGTAGGCCGTTGCCTGGCCGGGCGTGGCCCGTTTCGGCCAGTCCCCGGAATGGCACGAGCGGGTGATGCGGTGGGTGGCCGGCGGCTGGTGTGCTGCAGCGCATCGGCGGTGTGGAGGAGGAACGATGGCCGGAGGGGACAGCGTGGGGGCACGGGACGGGCTCCGGGAACGGTTCGGGGCGGCACTGTACGAACCGTTCCTGCGCCGGGGGGAGCGGCTCGGGTTGGCGGGCCGGCGTGGGGAACTGCTGCGGCGCGTGCAGGGCCGGGTGGTCGAGATCGGGGCGGGGACCGGGCTCAACGTCGGGCACTACCCCGCGACGGCGGAGGTCGTGCTGACCGAGCCCGTCCCGGCGATGTACCGGCGACTCGAAAAGCGCGTGGCGGGCCGCGTCGGCATGCGGCCGGTGCCGGCCCCGGCGGACGCGCTGCCGATGGCGGACGCCAGCGTCGACGCGGTCGTGTCGACGCTGGTCCTCTGCACGGTGCCCGACGTCGATCGGGTACTGGTCGAGCTCGCGCGGGTGCTGCGGCCCGGTGGGCGGCTGCTGTTCTGCGAGCACGTGCGAGCCGAGGACCCGAAGCTGGCGCGCAGGCAGACGCGCCTGGCGGGGCCGTGGGCGGCGTTCGCGCAGGGCTGCCGGTGCGATCGTGACACCGTCGCGCTGCTCAAGCAGCGGTTCGACATCGAGGACATGAGCACAGCGCGGTGGCGGGGGATGCCTTCGGTGGTGCACCCGCTGATCATCGGGACGGCGACACCGGCCCGGTGACCACCGTCGCCGGTGGCCGATCGGCCGGCGGCTGTCACCCGAACCGGTGTGGGCTCACGATGCCGTTCGGGGCGCTCACGCAGAATGGTCGCTCGTCCGCGATGACCGGCCCCGGGCGAGTCCTGCCCGGTGGCTCAGCCGACGGCCCGGCCGTGGGTGTCGGCGTGTCCGGGTAGGACGGTGATCGTCCAGTGTTCCAGTCCGCTGGGGTTGGGGTCGTCGTGCGGCGGGGCGAACGAGGACGGCGACACCAGCAGGCGGCGGGTTACGACGACGTCGCGCTGTCCGGACAGCGGCACGGCGAACCGGGTTCCGGGTTGCGTTTCGTCGGGGTTCTCGAACCGCATCCCTTCGCCCGTGAAGGCGAAAGTGCCGCTGTGGGTCCGGACGTGCGGCGCGTCCATCGAGGCAGGCGCGTCGAACGGGTGCGCGACGACTTCCACGTCGGCGGTGACGAGGTGGGACTGGAACGCGCTGACGAACGCGATGCCGTCGAGCCCGAAGCCGCAGATCTCGCCACGGTCGAGGATTGACGTAGGCGAGGAAGAACAGGCCGGGGTGGACCGCGACGGTGCGGTGGACCCGGTGGATCACGGTCATGGGCGCACGGTAGCAGGGGCCGGTGCGCGAACTCGCCGCTCACGCACCAGCTCCGATCCGGTGAAATCGTTGCAGTGCCTCGGGTTGTCGGTGGAGCGGAACGGGTATCCGACGCGGATGGCGACGGCTTTGTCGTAGGCGCAGCCGGGTCAGCGGGCGCCCGGCCTCGACAGAGCCGGGAACGAGGGTGATCGGCTTGGCCGGCTGCTTGATCCGCTGCGGGCGGACCGCGGCTCGGCAGCAGGGCGGAGGACCGTGCTGGCGTCACCCTCCGGCCGGCCCACTCCGGCGAACAGGAGCGGCTTCATCCACCCGGCCGGTCCGGGGAGGGCGGCCAGGAAGCCGGCAATGGCGCGCAGTCCCGGCACGCTCAAGGTGATCAGGCGGTGCTGCACGAGGATGGCGGCGAACTCCCGGGTGGTGGCGCGGGGCCAGTGGCAGAGGGCGGTGGGTGCGCCGACGACCTGGTGGAGGTTGCCGGTGACGACGACACACCGGTACCCGCGCCTGCGCTCCTGCCTGAATTCGCGGCTGAAGGCGAGGTTCTGCCCGGTGGTCGTCGATCGGCCGAAGGCTTGCTGCCGGGTACCTCGTTCGAGGATCCGCCGGGTGATCGTGGCACCCGGTGACCGAGTTCCTCCACTCCCGAGCTGGTCGACGGAAAGTGATCGGGACGGTCACTGGTTCGTGGGCCGGTCGTCCCCGGATGGCGCTAGCCGCGCATTTCTCCGCGCGCCGAGAATCAGCCGGTGCCGGAAACCCGAAAAACCACGGCGGCCGGATCGGCCGCCTTCGAAAAGCTGAAGTTCCACGGCGACCCGCTCCCCGACGCTGTGATCGCGGATTTGGTGGCCAGCGGCCAGACCGGAGTGGTCAACGAGGTCCTGGCACAATTCCGGGACAACGACCAGCCCATTCCGGCGAACCTGCCCGAGTCGGTGCGCCGCTACCTCGTCGCCACGGACGTCCCGCCGGAGTGGGCCGACCTCGATCGAGTCGCGGGCGCGTACGAGTTCTTCGTCGACGATGGCGTGCACGTTGCTTCGGTGCTGTCGTTCGGGGCGATGGTGAACTGCTACGCCCAGCCGCGGCCGTCCCGGGTGCTGTCGCTGACCCACCGGCTGAACCAGCCGCACCGGCGGTTGTCGGAAACCTCGCAGTTCGTGCTGAACATGATGGGTCCCGCGCCGTTCGGCTCCGGTGGCGGGTTCGTGCCGGCGATCCAGAAGACGCGGCTCATCCACGCCGCCGTCCGGTACTTCATCACCCGCTCCGGCGAGTGGGACGCGGCGGCGGAGGGAGTGCCGTTGTGCCAGCAGGACATGCTGGGTGCGCTGCTCATCTTTTCGGTCCAGGTCATCGACGGCATGCGCCGGATCGGGATTTCCGTGACCGAACGCGAGGCGGAGTACTACTACCACGTCTGGCGCGTGACGGGTGCGATGCTCGGCATCCCGGCCGAGGCAATGCCGGAGACGCTGGCTGAGGCCCGGGAGCTGAACGCGGAACTGGTCGAGGCGACCTACGGGCCCTCGGCCGAGGGCATCGAGCTGACCCGGAACCTCCTGCGGCTGTACGAGGACATGATCCCGGGCAAGGCGTTCGACGGGGTGGCCGCCGCGGTCGTCCGCCAGGTCGTCACCCCGGAGGTCGCCGACTGGCTCGAGGTGCCGCGCTCGCGGGGCTGGAGCCGGGTGGTCGGTGCCGGGACGCGCTTGATGCGGCTGCTCGAACGGTCGGAAGACCGCAGCCGGACCGCCACCGCGGTGCTCGACAAGGCGGGAACCCTGCTGCTCGGCGGAAGCGTGCGCACACTCACCAACGGTCAGCCGACCACGCTGGACATCCCGGCGGGCTTGCGGGAGAAGTGGCTCGCCGCCGGTGTTTGCCCCGTCCGGCGAGCGCCGTCTTCAGGCGTCGAGCAGGAAGGCCGGTAAGCAGGGAGAACGAACCGTGCGGGCTCGGGGGAAGCCGACGTGGAGCACCCGGCGGGCTCGGCCCGCTCGGACGCCGTCGCGAACGCGTAGTGGCCGCCCCACGGTTGAGCGGCTGCTCGGGTTGACGACTCTGGCCGCTTCGCACGTCCGCCGTCGTTCGGTCAGGTGGCGATGGCGAACAGGCCGGCCAGCCCGAGCACGTACAACATGGCCAGTGCGGTGAGGTAGATGTCGGTGTTCTGTGCTTGCGGCAGGACGGCTTTGCCGGACAGCAGGGTGGCGGCCAGGAACAACACGGGCAGGAATGCGTTGCCACCGAAGATGTCGCTGATCGCGAGCTGGTAGTCACCGTGCTTGACCGACGCCAGGCCGGTGGAGATTTCGGGCAGTGACGTCGCGGCGGCCAGCACCGTGGCACCGAACAGCACTCCCGACAGCCCGGTGTGGTCGGCGATCGCGTCCCCGCTGCGTTCCAGGAAGACGCCGGCCACCAGGGTGACCAGGGCTGCGGCGGCGAAGATCAGGGCCGACTTGGTGGTGCTCGTGCCTTTTGCGCTGGCCTGCTGCTCGGTGTGGTGGCGTTTGTGCCCGCGCGGGCGGGATTGCCCGTCGGGTGCTTGCCCCGATTCGTGCCACGGCAGCGACCGCCCGGCGCGGCGCAGCAGGAACAGCCCGGCGACCCACAGCACGGCGATGAGCACCGGGCCCGGGGTCAGCCGGAAGGCGATGAGGTTGGCGGGCAGCCGGGTGCCGGCGATGACGACGGCGAGCACGGCGACGACCAGCAGCGCCTCGAGGACCAGGACCAGTGACGCGGCGCGGTAGGTCAGCGGGCGGTCACCCCGTACGCCTGCGATGTCGAGCACGACCAGGACGACGGGTCTGGATGGCGATGCCGTCGAGAACGTTGCCGACCGCGACCCCGATGTTGCCCGACAGCGACGCCGTCGCCACGATCGCGATCTCCGGCAGGTTCGTGGCCACCGCCAGCAGGATCAGCCCGCCGAGCGCGGACCCGAGGTGCAGCCGGGTGGAGAGCACGTCGGTCTGGTTCGACAACGAGGTCCCGGCGACCCAGATCGCTGCCCCCGCTCCGGCGAAGATCAGCAAAGGCAACGGCAGCGACAGACTCGACACACAACCTCCTCCGGGACAGCGCCGCGTGGGCAGCGGGCTCGGTTCGGGTTACCCCCGGGGAAGCGTCCTTGCACGTCCCGGCGCGCGCCGGGGTCAGCGCGCGGATGCCCACGGCGCGCCACTGCTCGTGGTGCGGGTGATCCCGAAGCGCTCCGGCTCGGACTCGGTGGTCACGGCCACGAATCCCCAGGCGGCTCGCCGGACCGCGCGGTACGGGCTTGCTCCCGTGGCCGGTTTCGATCCGGTCCGGTGTGGCGCGGGGCCGTCCCCCGGGCGTCGATCGGCGCGGGCTGCCCGGATGGCCCCGCAGCGTTCCGGGCTCCGGCCGGGTCGAGCTCCGTCCGCGCTTGTCGGTACGCGGGACCGTGGCGGCCCGTCACCCGGCCACAACCCGGCTGCAACCGGGGTGCGGTACGCATGCCGGGTGGCGCGCTGCTCCGCGGGCCCGGACGCAAGGGGACTTCGATGAGATCAGCGGTGCTCGTGGTCGGCCTGCTCATGCTCGGACTGGGTACCGCCGCGCCTGCGGGAGCTGTGGTCGCCGGTTGCGGGCCCGCGTCGGTGGCGGTCGCCGACCGGACGCTCTACGAGGGCACGCCGGCTGTGGGGGAGCCCGGCCCGGCCTCCACCACTTTCACGTTCACCGTGTCCGTCACGGCGGCCGCGGGCTGCGCGCCCACCGGCTCGGTCTCCTACCGGACCGCGGACGGCTCACCGGGTGCGAGCAGCCCGGCCGACTACGAGCCCGCCGCGGGAAAGCTGAGCTGGACCGGCGACTCCGGCCCGCGCACCGTCGCCGTCCAGGTCGTCAAGGACGCCGCCGGGGAGCCGAACGAGCCGTTCCTGCTGCGCCTGTCCGATCCGGTCGGCCTGGTCCTGGCCGACGACCTGGCCGCGGGCGGGATCCTGGACGACGACGGCGCCGTCGGGCCCCCGGTCGTGGTCTCCACCGACGGCGGCAAGATCTGCTGGAAGGTCTGCGCGGTGGGGGTGCGCCTCGGCGGCCCCGCCGAGGCGCCGGTGACCGTGCACTACCGGACCCTGCCCGTCGGCACCGGCGAACCGGCGTACGTGCCGGTCAAGGACGCGACGGTGACGATCCCGGCCGGCGCTTCCGCCGGCAGCGCCGTGGTCGAGTTGCTGACCCCCAAGCCCGGCCAGGGCGAGTCCCGGTTCGTGCTGGAGCTGTTCAGCCCGTCGGCCGGCAAGCTCGGCACAGCGCGGTCGGAGGTGACGATCAAGCCCGGCGGTTAGCCACCTCGCGGGCCTCGGCCGTCGCGTTGGCCTGGGTGTACAACGCGGCGGCCGCGGCCCAGTGCTGGGCCGCGTCGGCGGGCCGGCCGAGTCGCGCCGCCAGGTCACCGAGGTCGCGGTGCAGGTGCGCCTGCTCGTAACCGTCGGGCACCGTGGCCCGCACGGCCAGCGCGCGTTCCAGGTGCTCGCGGGCGGCGGCCAGGTCGCCCGTCCCGAGCCGCGCCCGCCCGAGGTGCTCCAACGCGGCCGCCTCGCCGTGCCGGTCGCCGACGTGGCGGCTGAGGTCCAGGGCCTGCCCGAAGTGGTCCGACGCGGCGGTGAAGTCGCTTCGGCTCAGGTGGACCCGGCCGGTGTCGAGCAGCGACTCCCACTCCAGCCAGCGGTCGCCGAGCACGCGGCTCACCGCGAGGGCCTCACCGAGGTGCGCCAAGGCTGTGCGGTGGTCCCCGCGCTGCAGGTGCGCCTCGCCGAGCGTGTCGAGCGTGGCGGCTTCCAGCCGTGCGTTGCCCAGGGTGCGGAACGTCGACAACGCCGCGGTCAGCGGTTCCAAGCTCTCCGCGGCCCGGCCCATCCGGACGTAGGTGTGGCCGAGGTTCCGCTGGGACAGCGCGTGCCCGAGGTCGTTGCCGGCCGCGGCGTTGCGGGCCACCGCCAGCCGGTGGGCGGCGACGGCCTCGTCGAAGCGGCGCAGTTCGGCGTAGGCGTTGGCGGTGTTGTTGTGGATGTGCCCTTCGCCCTGCACGTCCCCGGCGGCTTGCGCCGTCCGCAGCGCGGCCGCGTTGGTCTCCAGCGCCTCCGGCAGCCGCCGGGTCATGAAGTACGCGACGCCCAGCGCCCGCAGCATCTCCGCCTCGGCCAGCGGGTCGCCGAGCCCGGCCGCGGCGGCGGCACCCTCGCGGCAGAGCTCGACGCGGGTGTGCCAGTGCCCGGCCGTGTCGTAGAAGCTGGTCAGCAGGTACGTCAGCTGCCACGCGGCCTCGGCGCGGCCGTGCTCGCGGGCGAACCGCACGACGGGCAGCAGGTTGTCGCGCTCGGCGGTGAGGAAGGTCAGCGCGGCGTGCCGGTCGGCGCCGACCGGGACCTCGGGCGCGGCGAACCGCGGGACCGGCGTGACCAGGTCGCGGTTCGGGTCGATGGCCCGGTTCGCCGCCGCCGCGGCCACCAGGTACCAGTCGACGAGCCGGTCGGCGACCTCCGCACGGGCGGCCGGGGGCTCGTCGGCCCGCGCGCACTGCCGCGCGAACTCCCGGATCAGGTCGTGGAACCGGAACCGGCCCGCGCCGGCGGCCGCGACGAGGTGCGCGGCGGCGAGCCCGGCCGCGGCGTGGTCGCCGTCGGTGCCCGCCACCGCGCAGAGCGCGGCGCCGAGTGCGGCGCTGAACGTGGCCCCCGGGCCGAGGGCGGCCCGGCGGAAGAACCTGGCCTGCGCGACGGCCAAGGGACGGTAGGCGGTCGCGAGCACCGCCCGGACCGTGCGGGAATCCCCCTCCACCGCGAGGGTTTCCAGCCGACCGGTCCCGGCCAGCTCAGCGGCGAGCTCGGCGATCGGCCGTTCCGGCGCACCCACCAGCCGGGCGGCCGCGATGCGCAGCGCCAGCGGCATCCCGCCGCACAGCCGCGCCACCCGTGCGGCCGGTCCCCGCTCGCGCCGCACCCGCTCGCCGCCCAGCACCCGGTCCAGCAACGCGACGGACTCGGCGTGCCCGAAGGCGTCCAGGGCGATCGGGCGCACGGCGTGGCGGGTGCCCAGCGCGGCTAGGTGCTGCCGGCTGGTGACGACCAGCAGGGCCGAACCGGTACCCGGGATCAGCGGCAGAACGTCCTCGATGCCGGCCACGTTGTCCACCACGACCAGGCACCGGCGTCCGTGCAGCAGCGATCGGTACAGCGCGGAGCGCCCGGCCTGATCGCCCGGGATGTTCTCTTCGGGCACGTCGAGGCCGCGCAGCAGGTGCGTCAGCGCCAGGGCGCCGGGTAGCGGCTCGTCCGGATCCTCGCCGCGCAGGTCGAGGAACAGCCGGCCGTCCGGGAAGCGGGCCGCGACCCGGTGCGCCCAGTGCAGCGCCAGCGCGGTCTTGCCCATACCCGCCGCGCCGGAGAGCACCACCACCGGCCGTTCGGGCTCGTCGAGCACGGCGTCGAGAGCCGCGAGCTCGGCTTCGCGTCCAGTGAAGTGCCCGACGCCCGCGGGTAGCTGCGAGGGCCCGGTCGAGACCGGGCGCAGATCGAGGCCGGGGTCCCGCCGCAGGATCGCCGTGTGGCGGGCCAGCAGTTCGGGGCCGGGGTCGACGCCGAGCTCGTCGGCGAGCCGCCGCCGCAGCCGCTGGAAGGCGTCGAGCGCGTCGGTGTGCCGCCCGCAGCGGTACAGCGCGAGCATGTGCAGCCCGGTCAGCCGTTCCCGGGTCGGCGCGGCGGCGAGCACCCGGGGCAGCTCGTGGACGGCCTGTTCGTGGTGCCCCAGCCGCAGTTCGGCGTCCCAGAGGTCTTCCACCGCGCCCAGCCGCAGTTCGTGCAGCCGGTCCACCTCGCGCCGGCCCCAGCCGGACGGCTCCGCGTCGGCGAAGGCGTCCCCGCGCCAGAGGGTGACCGCGGCGCGCAGGGTGGTGGCCGCCCGCTCGACGGCGCCGGCCGCGAGGTCCGCCGCGCCCGCGCGGAGCTGCTGCTCGAAGCGGTGCGCGTCGACCGCCACCGGCGGGACGGTCAGCAGGTAACCCGGCTCCCGGGTGACCAGGACGGCCGGGAACCCGCAGCTTTCCAGCGCCTGGCGCAGCCGGGCGACATGGCTGTGCAGGGTCTTGACCGCGGTGCGCGGCGGGTCTTCGCCCCACAGGACGTCGATCAGCCGCGGAATCGGCAGCACCGTGCCGGCGTGCAGCGCCAGCACTCCGAGCACGACTCGCTGCCGCGTCCCGTGCAGGGTCGCGGGCCCGGCCGGCCCCACCGCTTCGACCGGCCCCAGCACGCGCAGCTCCCCGGGTTGGGACACCCCCCGCTCCTTCCCGCGCGGCACCACCGCTCAGCGAGCGTAACCAGCGCGAAGGAGGTGCGAAAACAGCCAACCAGCTGATCCGCGGGGCATCGACAACCGCTTCACAACCGGCTGCGGTGACGCTCGGTTCCCGTCCCTGTTCCGACTCGAGTGAGGGAAGACCGGATGAGCACCAGATCGCGGCCCCGGCGCCGCAGACCGTTCACCGCCGCGCTCGCGTTCGCCGCCGCGGCCGCGTTCCTGCCCGTGGTCCCCGCGGCAGCGGCCCCAGCCGTCGCACCGCCGCCCACGTCGCCGTGCGGGCCGCTCGACGTCGCGTTCGTCATCGACGACACCGGCAGCATGGGCCCGGCGCTGACCACCATCAAGAACGAGCTGGGCAGCATCGCCGCGGCCGTGCAGGCCAACTCCGGTAACGACTACCAGCTCGGCCTCGTCACGTTCAAGGACGACGTGACGGTCCGGACCGACCTCGCGCCGCTCAACCTGGCCACGGTCACCCCGCAGATCAACGCGCTGACCGCGTCGGGCGGCGGCGGTGAGCCCGAAGCGTCCGACGAGGCGGTCAACACCGCTGTCAACAACCTGCCCGCCACCGGGCGCCCGCAGACCGGCAACTTCTCCGGGACCTGGCGCAGCAACGCCACGAAGATGGTCATCCTGGTGACCGACGCCCACCCGGGCGGCTTCGACGACACCTTCACCGCGGCCGACCAGGCCAACGCCCACTCGCGGGCGGTGCAGGCGGCGACGAAGGGCATCAAGGTCTCGGCGGTCTACGTCCAGACGAACACGCTGCCCGGCATCTCGACGATCATGCAGGACTACGCCACCACCACCGGCGGCACGTACGCGGCGACGCCGGCCAGCGGCACGGGTGCGGGCACGGCGATCCTCGACGCGCTCAAGAACTGCCGCAAGACCGACGTGTTCATCAAGGACGCGCCGGCCGACACCGGGGTCGCGCCGCACGGCCTGAACCCGATCTGGACGAGCCCGGACATCAAGGTGTGCACGTCGCTGCCGCCGTGCTCGGGCACCAGCCCGGTCGTCGGCGGGACGAACTACGTGGTCGTCACGCTGAACGCCCCGGGCCCGGGCGGGTCCGGCCCGTCGACCGGCCACGTCGAGGTGTCCTACACCGCGCAGGGCGGCGCGGCGCTGTGGCCGGTGGACTGGACCTCGATCGGCTCCTCGGCGACGGTGACCGTGCCGGCCGGCTCCACCCAGGTGGCGATCCCGTGGACCGCGGTGCCCGGGCCGGGCCACTTCTGCCTGCTCGCCCGGTGGATCTCGGCGACCGACCCGATGACCTACCCCGAGCTGACCGGCTCCAACACGCTGGTCAACACGCGGAACAACAACAACATCGCGTGGCGCAACGTGGACACGATCAAGCTGAAGCCCGGCACGCCGGTGACGCACCCGTTCACCCTCGGCAACCCGGTCGCGGACCGGGCCACCACCACCGACCTGCTCTTCACCCAGCCCGGCAAGCCGTTCGCGGGCGGCCCCGGCACGGTGGTCGTCGACCTGGGCAAGGTGCTGGCCGAGCGCTGGCGCCAAGGCGGCCAGAAGGGCGTCGGCGTGCGTCCGGTGGGGGAGACGCAGGTCGCGATCACGGGCGGGCCGCAGGCGGTCCTGCAGGGCCTGGTGATCCAGCCGAAGGAACGGCTGGAGACCGCGGTGACGTTCACCGCGACGGACGCGGCGGCGGGGACCGACTTCGTCTTCCGCGTTTCCCAGTCCAGCGGCGAAGATGACCTCGGCGGCGTCGAGTTCCAGCTGTCGACCGAGCGGTAGCCCCTGTCGGGCGGCCACCTCGATCCGGTCGAGGTGGCCGCCCATCGGTCGTGGCGCGGGTACCGGAGGCCGACGGGCCGCCGTGGTGCGCGAACCCGCTTGTGAGCTCTGGGTCTCGCTGAGCCTCGCCAGGTTTCCGGTGGAATCTCGTCCGGCCGCGTGCCGAACGTGCCCGAGGAGAACGGTCAGCCGGCGTCGGCCGAGCGGGAGGTCGACTCCCAGTCGGCCCAGACCTTTCGGCGTCCGGCGTAGATGTTCTGGGCGAGGTCGTAGGCGGTGCTGGACAGCAGCAGGCGCAGGGGCGGCTGCTTGGCGTCGACGGCCGCCAGTACCGCCGCGACGGTGGCCTCGGGGCCGGGGGACCGGGCTGCGCCGCGGCGGGCGGCCATGGCGGTACGGATTGGCTGGTACGCGGGGTGGGGGTCGGAGCGGACCGCCGAAGCGGTGCCCCAGTCGGTGGCGTAACCACCCGGCTCGATGATCGTGACCTTGATGCCGAACGGGGCGACTTCCTGTGACAGCGCCTCGGAAAAGCCTTCGAGGGCCCACTTGGAGGCGTGGTAGATGCCGAGGCTGGGGAACGCGCCGACGCCGCCGATGCTGGAGACCTGGACGATGTGCCCGGCTCCCTGCTCGCGCAGGAGCGGGATGGCGGCCTGGGTGACCCACAGGGCACCGAAGACGTTGGTCTCGATCTGCGCGCGGGCTTCCTGTTCGGTGATCTCCTCGACGAAGCCGAAGTGGCCGTAGCCGGCGTTGTTGACCACGACGTCGATGCGGCCGAAGTGGTCGTGGGCCTGCTTGACGCCGGCGAACGCGGCATCCCGGTCGGTCACGTCGAGCGCGAGCGGCAGCAGGGCGTCGCCGAAGGCTTCGACGAGGTCGTTGAGCGTGTCGGTGGCACGCGCGGTCGCGGCGACCTTGTCACCGCGCTCGAGGGCGGCTTTGGCCCAACTGCGCCCGAAGCCGCGGGAAGTGCCCGTGATGAACCAGGTCTTGGGCATGGGTGTGTGCCTCCATGGCTGGACGAACTCTTGTTGTCACCGTACGCCCAAGTTGGCACTCGGTGTCAAGAACGGCGTGTGATGCTAGCCTGGCCGGGTGGAACCACCGTCCCTGCGGGAGCGCACGCGTCTGGCTGTGCGCCAGCAGCTGCTCGATGCCGCGCTCGCGTTGTTCGTGAAGCACGGGTACGAGGAGACGACGGTGGACGAGATCGCCGCGGCGGCGGGCATGTCCAAGCGCAGCTTCTTCCGCTACTTCGGCAGCAAGGAAGACGTCATCCTGGGCAAGCACGAGCGTCTCGGCGACCAGTTCGTCGAAGCTCTCGAGGCGCGGCCGCCGGACGAGCCGTTGTGGACGTCGCTGCGGCGGATGTTCGACGACGTCGTCGACTACATGACCGACCCGGTGCAGGCGGCCGCTGCGGGGGAGCTGCAGCGGGTCATCAACGGTTCCGCGTCCCTGCGCGCGGCTTACCTGGACCGGATGCTCGGCAACCAGTCCCGGATCGCGGACGCCGCCCGGGCCCGGTCTCGCAAGGCCGGCAAGCCGTGGGAGGACGCCGACCCGGCTCCGCTGGCGCTGGTCGGGTCGGCGTTCGCCTGCCTGACCGCGGCGCACGCTTCGGTCGCAGCGAGTGGTGGGCCATTGCACGAAGCGCTCGATCAGGCGATGGCCGCGGTCGGCTCACTCGCCTGAAGCGAACATCAAAGCGGCTGAGGCTGGTGAATGAGCGACGCCGGCAGCATGGCGTTGATGCCGCAGGGCCGGCTCGGTGCTGCGAGAGCTGACGCCGGAGCGGAGCCGCAGGCTGCTGTCGCGCTCGTGTGTTGTCGCGGACGAGGTCAGTGACGACGTACTTCTGGCGGCTTCGGGACGGGCGCCGCGGTTCACCAGGCCGAAGCGCCGGCTGACGGCTCGATCTCAGCGAAAGGCCTCGACATCGAGCCCATCGAGCGGGGAGCGGGCCCGGAAATCGTGCCGGACGAAACCGGTCGGGCAAAGCGTCGTGGGTGCGGCGCCAGCGATCCTGGCCGCCGCGTGTGCAGGGTTGTCGTGACTGGACCGGAAGCCATGCAGGCGTGGCGGCTCCCGCTCAGGGCCGGAGCCAGCGGTCGAACCAGGCGCGGGTGCGGTGCAGGACGTCGAGCTGGTGGTTGCGTTCCCGGATCGAGTGGCCCTCTCGGGGGTAGATCACGAATTCGTGCTCGGCGCCGAAGTGGCGCAGTGCCCGGTGGAAGTACACGGCCTGGCCGAGCGGGACGTTGGTGTCCTCGGCACCGTGCAGGATCAGCACCGGAGTGCGGATGCGGCCGGCGAAGGAGACCGGGCTGACCGCGTCGTGCGGGTGCGGGCCGATCCCGTCCCACCCGATGCTGCCGCTGAGTGCGCCGTCGAGCTGGCCGTATTCCCCGGTCGCGGCGAGCATTCCCCAGTCGGTGATACCCGCGTCGACCAGCGCGGCGCGAAACCGGTCGGTTTGCCCGACCGCCCAGGCGGCCATGAATCCGCCGTGGCTCCCGCCGGCGATACCCAGCCGGTCGGGGTCGGCGATGCCCTCGGCGATGAGCAGGTCGATGCCGGTCAGGATGTCGGTCCACTCCTCCCGGCCGACCCGGCCCACGACGCCGGCCGCGAACTCGTGACCGTGGCCCTGGCCGCCGCGCGGGTTGGGCAGGAACACCGCGTACCCGGCGGTGGCCAGCCACTGTGCCCGCGCACTGGGGAACGAGAACAGCTGGAGGCGATCGGCGTACCGGTCGTAGGGGCCTCCGTGCACGCTCGTGACGAGCGGGAACGGGCCGTCCGAGGCGGATTTCCCGGCCGGCAGCACGAGCAGACCGTCCAGCTCGAGGCCGTCGGCGGCTCGGTAGGCCAGCGGTCGCTGGGTGCCGAAGGTGATGGTGTCCAGTTCGGGGCGGGTGTCCGTGATCTTGCGCAGCGGCCCGGTCGGTGGCCCGACGTGAACATCCGTGGGTTGGTGACGGCTGCCGGTCAAGGCCGTGACCGTCTTGCCCGCGGGGGTGGTGGTGAGGGCGTCGAGGTGGCCGGTGTGCCGCGACAGTGGTGTGGGGCCGCCTGGGTCGAGCCGGGCCAGGGTCGTGTTCAGGCCGTCGGCGAACACCACCAGCGGGGCGGCGTCGGTCTGGCACAGCTCGGTGGGGCACATCGGCAGGCCGGCGGTGCGGTTGCGGCGGACCCGGCTGCTCACGGCCAGGTCGAACACGGCGGTGCCGGCGTGGAGGTCGGGTGGGGTGAGGGCGAGGTAGCCGAGGTGCCAACCGTCTTCGGCCGGCCACCAGGCCAGGGATTGCGCCTCGACCTCGACCGGTCCGAGGTCTTCCGCGGTCCCCGTTGCGGGGTCGAACAGGTGCAGCCGGCCGGTGCGGGGACCGTAGTCCTTGTCGGCGCTGTCCTGGGTGAGCACGGCGAGCGGGCCACCGTCGGGTCGTTGCCGCAGTTCCACGACGTGCCGGTCGCCGAACACGCTCGGGGTGGTGACCTGGCCGGTGCGCAGGTCGAGCAGGCGCAGCCGGGCAAGGGGTTCGCGTTCGCCGAACACGATGGCGTCGTCACGGTCCCGGGCGCGGCGTGCGTCCTGCTCGGTGGGCTCGTCGTAGGCGAGCAGCGCGACCAGCTCGAGATCGGCGAGCGGCAGGTGGTCGACGATGCCGGCGCGCCAGCCGGTCAAGTCGATCACCACGCCGTCGGCGGGGGTGAGCCGGTGCAGCTGCGGAGTACCACGCTCGGCGAGGTCGGACAGGAAGTACAGCGAGCGCGAGTCCGCGGACCAACGGGGCCGGGACTCCGTCGCGGTGTCGGCGGTCACCCGGCTCCACACACCGTCGCCGTCGATGTCGGCCAGCCAGAGTGCGGTGTCGAGGTGGTCACCGACCCTGCTGATGGGGGCGAGGACGTAGCAGAGCAGATGGCCGTTCGGAGCGAGCGCCGGGGTCTGCGGGACGCGACCCTCGACCACCACTTCAGCAGTCAAACCCGTCATGTGATCAGTGTGCCGAAGTCACCAGCGCCCCACCGGGGCGAGAGACCGGTCTCGAGGGCCGGCGAGCCGCGCGGGCGGAGCGGTGCCGGCAAGGTTCTTCCGACCGTCGCCGCGCACGACTTCGGCCGAGTCCGGTGCTGGTCGGCTGCTGGTCCGGACCACCGCGGCAGTGACCGGGCACCGCTGTCCCAGATGCGACATGTCGCAACCGCGACACCCGCCAGGTAGTGACGCGGACCCCAGCTCCCCCGAACCTGGTGCGATGACGTGGAGATCACGAGTTTTCGCACTCGCCTGCACGGGGGCACTGGTCGCGGCACTCGGCCAGGCGGTCCCCGCGGCGGCCGACCCCGCCGTCGGCGCGCCGCCGCGGAATCCCGGTGAACGGCACAGTGTCACGCTGCTGACCGGCGATGTCGTGCAAGTCGAATCCGTACCCGGCGGCCGGCGGATCGCGACCGTCCGGCCGGGCAAGGACCGGGAGTCGATCCGGTTCAGCCAGTCCGAGGTGGACGGCAAGCTGGTGGTCGTCCCGTCCGACGCGATGCGGTTCGTCGCCGCCAAGCGGCTCGACAAGGACCTGTTCGACGTCACCGGCCTGATCGCGCAGGGCTACGCCGACGAGGCCGCCGCGCAGCTTCCGCTGATCGTGCACTACGCCGAGGGCATGTCGATCGCCGCGGCGCCGACGTTGGCCGGCACCGAGCGGGGCGCCGAGCTGCCCAGTGTGCACGGCCGCGCGGTCCGCGAGGACAAGAAGCGCGCCGGCGAGTTCTGGCGGTCCTTCACCGGTCCGCAGGCCGCTTCCGGCGCGGTGGAACGGATCTCGCTGGATCGGAAGGTGCACGCGTCGCTCGACCGCAGTGTCCCGCAGATCGGCGCTCCGGAGGCGTGGGCGGCCGGGTACGACGGCTCCGGTGTCAAGGTCGCAGTCCTGGACACCGGGTTCGACGCCACCCACCCCGATCTCGCGGGCCGGGTCGAGAAGACCGCCAACTTCTCGTCCAGCGCGGACATGGTCGACCGGTTCGGTCACGGCACGCACGTCGCGTCGACGATCGCCGGTAGCGGCGCGGCCGACGCGGGCAAGCGCAAGGGTGCGGCACCGGGTGCGAAGCTGTACATCGGCAAGGTGCTCGGCGACGACGGCTCAGCCACGTCGTCCGAGGTCCTGCAGGGCATGGAGTGGGCCGCGGCCACCGGCGCCAAGGTGATCAACATGAGCCTCGGTGGCGGCGCCACCGACGGCACGGACGATCTCAGCGTCGCGCTCAACGAGCTCTCCGCCCGCACCGGCGCGCTGTTCGTGGTCGCCGCGGGCAACGACGGCCGGCTCGGGCCCGAAACGATCGGCACGCCCGGCACCGCGGACGCGGCGCTGACCGTCGGCGCGGTGGATCGCCAGGACCAGCTCGCGCCGTTCTCCAGCACGGGCCCGCGGCTCGGCGACCAGGCGGTGAAGCCGGACATCACCGCGCCCGGCGTGGACATCGTCGCCGCCCGCGCGGCCGGCACGTCGATGGGCGCCGTGGTGGACCAGTACTACACCGCGGCTTCCGGCACGTCGATGGCGACGCCGCACGTCGCGGGCGCCGCGGCGATCCTGGCGCAGCGCTATCCACAGTGGACCGGGCAGCAGCTCAAGGACGGCCTGGCCAGTACGGCGAAGCCGACCAGCGGACTCACCGTCTTCCAGCAGGGCGGTGGACGCGTCGACCTCACCGCCGCCGCGGTCAAGCCCGGCGTCTTCGCGACCGGCACGCTGAACATCGGCCCGGTCACCGGCGAAAGCGGCACGGTGCGCAAGGAAGTGAGCTACACCAACACGACTTCCGCGCCGGTCACCCTCACCCCGCGGCTCGACCTGCACCGCCCGGGCGGCTCCCCGCCGGGCGCCGCGATCAAGCTCGACAAGTCCACTGTGGACGTTCCGGCCGGGGGCACCGCCACGGTCGGGATCATCGTCGACCCGGCCGCGCTCGCTCCGGGCAACTACACCGGCAGCCTCCTGGCCGGGGCCGTGCACACCACGATCGGGCTGGTGAAGGAAGCACCGAAGCACAAGCTGACGGTCAGCGGTCTCGACCGGGCCGGCAAGACCGGCGACTGGATGGAGATCGACCTCTTCGGCCCCGACTCCCGCTACGACATCTTCGGCGACATCAGGGAAGCCACCACCTTCGAACTCCCCGAAGGCGACTACTACGCGCGAGCCGTCTTCCACACCGGGCTGGCCCCGGACGAGGAGCTGGCGATCGTCGTCAAGCCCGAAGTCCCGCTGACCCAGGACGCGAAGCTGGTGATGGACGCACGGGCCGCGGTGCCGGTCGAGATCAAGACGCCACGGCCGGCGACGCTGGAAAACATCATCAGCAGCTACACGCACCGCGAGTTCGGCGACCGCAACGTCACGAACTACATCATGGAGTTCCCCGGCACCCGGCACATCTATGTGACGCCGACGCGGAAGGTGACGAAAGGTACGTTCGAGTTCGGCACCCGCTGGCAGCTCACCGCGCCGATGGTCACGGCGACCGTGCTGCCGTGGACCGGCCTCGAACCGGAGCTGTTCACGCTCGGCCCGTCGCCGGCGATCTCCGGGACCAGCTGGCTGGCCGTCGCTCCCGTGGACGGCAACAAGCCGGACCAGTGGGGCACTGCACGCGGCAAGATCGCCCTGGTCACGCCGCCGGACGACGGCGGCATCCCGGAAGAGATCGCCGCGGCCGCGGCCAAGGCGGGCGCGGCGATGGTCATCATGATCATCAGGCCCGGCGACCACACCTACGCGCACTGGTCGCCGCGCGGCGACCGGCTGCCGATCCCGGCCATGATGGTCACCAACGAGCAGGGTGTGAAACTGGTTCAGCGGGCCAAGCTGGGGTTCACCAGCATGGTGCTGCGGGGGACCCCGGTCAGTCCCTACCTGTACGACGTGCTGCAGGTGTCGCGCGACCAGATCCCGCAGCGGGTCGTCCACGAGGTCTCCGACCGCAACAGCGCGACCGTGAAGGTGGACTACCCGAAGACCGGCGACCAGGAGTGGCTGTCCGAGCAGCGGTTCGGCTGGCGGCCGTGGGAGAAGTACGCGACGAACCAGTACCAGCGGTTCGCGAAGACCGCGTCGACGCGCGAGGAAATCGTCTCCGCGGACGACACGATCTGGCAGCACCGGGTGTACAACAAGCTCGCCTGGAACACCTTCGACCCGCTGGCCAACGGGCAGATCGGCCCGCCGCGCACGTTCCGTCCGGGCGAGCGGGCGAGCGAACGGTGGTACACCCCGGTGGTGCGGCCGGCCATTCCGCGCGGCGCCGGGCTGACGTCGTCGCGCACCGGCGACACGTTCGCGATCCGGATCCCGGAATACGTCGACGCGGAAGCCGGGCACTATGCCTTCGCCGACACCGAGATGGACGAACCGGAAGACCAGCTGAGCGCGAAGCTGTACCGCGACGGGCAGCTGGTCGAGGACGGCCGCGTCGCGTGGGGCAGCTTCCCGGCGGACGCCGGCCCGGCGACCTACCGGCTCGACGTGGCGGTGGCGAAGGCCGCTCCGGAGTGGCAGTTCGGCACGCGCACCGAAACGTCCTGGACGTTCGCCTCGCAGCGGCCGGCCGGCACCCGGACCGACCTGCTTCCGTTGCTGCAGGTGGATTTCGGCGTGCAGACCGACCTGACGCAGCGGACCAGGGCGGGCCGGCCCGACCGGCTCGAGTTCACCGTGCGCAACCAGGACGGGATGGCCGCGCCGAAGAATCCGAAGCTGACCGTCGAAGTGTCCTTCGACGACGGTCGCACCTGGACCGCGGTCAACCGGGTCGACAGCGTCGGAGACGGGAAGTTCCGCGCCAAGCTCGACGTGCCGAAGCGGGCCAACACCAACGGGTTCGTCGCGCTGCGGGTGAACGCCTCCGACGGCGCGAACGCGGTGCGGCAGACCGTGATCCGGGCGTACGGGCTGTCCTGAGCACAGCGGCGGCCGGGGTGGTTACCCGGCCGCCGCCGGCTCGTCGAGCCAGCCGCGCCGGCTGACTTCCCAGGCGAGCTGCATCCGGGTCTGCACGTTCATCCGGGCCATGAGGTCGTAGATCCGCCGCTGGACGGTCCGCTGGCTCACCGCGAGCCGGGTCGCGATCGCCTTGTCGGTGACCCCGGCGACCAGCAACGACAGCAGGTGGCGCTCGTCCCGGTCGGGACGGGCGCCACCGCGCGCCGGTTCGGTCGCGTCCTGCGGTGTCCCGTCCGCGCGCAACGGCCAGGCGCGTTCCCAGTAGCTTTCGAACAACGCGATCAACGCGGCCAGCAGGCTGCTGTCGCGGATCAGCGCCGCGGTGGGTTCGCCGGCGCCGTCGAGGGTCTGCACCAGCGGGCACAGTGCGATGGACCCGTCCGCGATCGCCATCCGCACCGGCACCGCCGTGGACGACCGGGCCGCCTCGCCGTGCCGGATGCCGAGCGCGACGTTCTCGATCATCCCGGGCTCTTCCAGCAGGGCTCGTTCGTAAACCACCCGGAACCGCACACCGCGGGCGAGCGCGTCGAACTCGTCGTGGTTCTCCGCCGACGAAATCGCGATGTGCCCGGCCTTGCAGAACCACAGCATCTCGTGGCGGGCCCCGGCCTGCAGGTTCGCCACCTGCTGCCGGATCGCCGCGCTGCCGCTGATCACCTCGACCAGCTGCGTCGCGTCGCGCCGCCGGGCACCGCCGCGGTAGTCCTCGGCCAGCCGGTTCACGGCGGCCCGGGCCCATTCGAGCGACTCTTGCCCGCGCATCAGCAACGGACCGAAGGCGACGTCCGGCGGTGTCGGCGCGTACCGCACCTCGTCCCCGGCGACCAGGCTGACCAGCCCCTTGGCGTGCAGCGAACGCAGCGCGGCCGACACCTGGGACGGCGTGAGCCGCAGTTGCTGGGCCAGCTGCACCGGCCCGGCGTCGAACATCCCGACCAGGAGCCGGTAGACCCGCTCCTCGTCTCCGGTCACCCCGATTGCGTCCAGCATCCGGCGAGCGTAAGCCACCCGCCCGCCGGGGCCGCTCGGGTCCATGCCGAAGAAGTCGTGGAGTCCGTGCCCGGACGGCTCCAGCGTGGAGCACTGGCCGGGCCCGCCCGGGGGCGAGCGGGGATCGCGCGCTCGCCGGGGCGCGGCGCGGCTGATCGAGAGCTGGGCGCCGGTGCCCGCGGCCGCGACGGGTACCGGCGCCGCGAAGTGGGCGGCCATCGCGGCCGCCTGCCCCGTCCGGGAGACCCGCGCCGGGTGGTCTCCCCGTCGCCAGGCGAGGTGCGCCGGAGCCTTGCCCGGCCGCGCCCGCCGGTGCCCAGCCCCGGGGGCGAAGTCGTGGCCCGGGACTCGGTCCGGGGTGGGAGCCGGCTCAGCGCGCGCCCGGGCGCGCGGACCGAGATCATGGGCTGATGACCCGTCCGGGACTCGGTGTCGTCGGCCGCCGCCTGGTGCAGTTCCTGCTCGACGAGCTGCTCGTGTTCGTGCCCACGCTGCTGCTCGCGATCGCCGTCATCTGGCTGTTCCACCCGCACGGCCCGGGCCTGCTGACGTTTTTGGAGGTCGTCGTCTACACGATGCTGGCGCTGGACTTCGTCGGTCTTGTGTTCGTCACCGTGTGGTGGCCCTACCGGCACGGCGGGCAGACCCCGGCCATGCGCTGGCTGCGCCTGCGGATCCAGACCCTCGAAGGCGCGCACCCGTCGCTGGGCGCGTTCGTCGTGCGCGACCTGCTGATGCTGGTCGACGGCTTCGCGTGGGGACTGGCCGGGACCGTGGTGATGCTCGTGACGCGTCGGCGGCAGCGCTTCGGCGACGTCGTGGCGCGCACGGTCGTCGTGCACGTCCCCAGATCAGCGGATCAAGCCGCTGTCCCAGGCCCAGATGGCGATTTCGGTGCGGTTGCGGGCGCTGAGCTTGCGCTTGACCGCGCCGATGTGGGTCTTGACCGTCGGCAGTGACACCACCAGCGAGCGGCAGATCTCGTCGTTGGTTTCGCCGCGGGCCACGGCTTTCACGACATCCAGCTCGCGTGGGGTGAGCGGGCTCGCGGGCTGGACCGCGGGCAGGGAGACGCTGTGCGTGAAGTGCGCCAGCAGCCGCGTGGTGATCGCGGGGGAGACGAGGGCTTCGCCGTGGGCGGCCGCGTGCACGGCTTCGATGAGCAGGTTCGGCCCGGCGTCCTTCAGCAGGAACCCGCAGGCGCCGGCGCGCAGGGCCGCGTGCACGTTCTCGTCCAGCCCGAACGTCGTGACCATCACGACGTGCACCGGATCCGCGACTCCGGGGCCCGCCAGCAGTTCCGTGGCCCGCAGGCCGTCGATGCCGGGCATCCGGATGTCCATCAGCGTGACGTCCGGGCGCAGTTCGCGCGCCAGCCGGACGGCCTGGTCGCCGTCGGCGGCCTCGCCGACGACCTCGATGTCCGGTTCGCCTTCGAGGATCAGCCGGAACCCCGCGCGGACCATCGCCTGGTCGTCGGCGATCAGCACTCGCGTCGGCAACCCCGGTCTCCCTCGCCTCAGCCGGGTTCGAGCGGCAGCCGCGCGACGACGCGCCAGCGCCGGCCCTCCGCCGGTCCCGCCTGCACCGTACCGCCCACCGCCGCGACCCGCTCCGCCATCCCGAGCAGGCCGTAGCCACCCCGGCGGGCGGGCCGGGCGGCGCCGTCGTTGACCACCTCGACCCGCAGCTCGCCACGCGGCTCGTGGCGGACGAGCACCTGCACCTCGGCGGCGTCGGGCGCGTGCCGCCGGACGTTGGTCAGCGACTCGGTGAGCAGCCGGTGCGTGGTGGTCACCACCTCCGGTGCGACGGCCAGCGTGGCGAGGTCGGGGCTCACTTCGAGGTGGATGCGGTCGTCATCGGGCACCGCGCGGTCCACGGCGGTGGCGAGGTCGGCGGGCGGCACGAAGAGGTCTTCGTCGCCGGTCCGCAGCGCGCCGACCAGCCGGCGCATCGCCGACAGTGCGGTCGTGCCCGCGGTTTCCAGCTCGGCGAACGTCGCGGTGTCGCCGCCGGTGCGCTTGGCGACCCGGTGCGCGGCCTGGACGCGCACGACGATGCCGGTGATCTGGTGCGCCACGAGGTCGTGCAGTTCACGGGCCAGCCGCAACCGCTCGGCGGACCGGAGTTCGAGGACGTCCACGCGGTGGCGGACGTCGGCGTCGCGCAGGACCAGGCCACCGGCCAGCGCACCGCCCCAGACCACCGCGGCCCCCGCGGCGTACAGCGCGGCCGGGGAGCCGGTGCCGTAGCGGATGATCGGGGCGAGGGTCACCGCGCAGCCGCCGAGCACGGCTTGGACGGTGGCCGCCCGCGGTGCGAGCCGGTGGCAGGACGCGCCGACCAGGAGCGCGATCGCCAGGGTTTCGGCCGCCCCGGGCTGCGGCGGGAGCCGCGCGCCGGCGACCCCCAGCACCGCCGCGACCGCCGTGCCCAGCAGCGAAAGTCCGGAGACGGCGCCGGCCAGCCCGGCGATGTGGTCGGGGAATCGGCGGCGCAGCACGGCCAGTAGCGCCACGACCGGGCCGACGCCCGGAGCGAACTCGATCGCGACCGTGACGAGCTCGTCCTGCCCCGGCCCCGCCCGGGCGGCGAGGACCGCGTCGAGCAGCACCAGCAGGCCGAGGACGACCGCCTCGGCCACCAGCGGTCCGCGGCGGCCGGTCCACGGGATCCCGGGGTGGCCGGCGAAGGTCATCTGCCGATCGTGCCGCACCCGGCGCCGACGTGCCGCGCGCCGGCCGGGAGTTCGTACCTGGGTACGAGACGGCGGCGGAATCTCGTACCGCCGGTTGATCGCTCCAGGGGGCGTCCCCGCAAAGCTGGCACCATGAACCGATACCTGATGCGAGAGGCCGAGGTGGCGCCCCGGACCGGGTCCGGGAAGATCGAAGGCCTGCCGGGCTGGTACTTCGTGCTCGTCGGGCTGCTGGTCGCGAGCAACGACCTCAGCCTGCAGTTCAGCGACCGGTACTCCTGGGTGGTGTACTTGCCGCTGGCGCTCGTGGCGGTGCACCTCACGCTGTGGTTCACCCTGCTGAACCGGCGCCGCAAGTACCTGCGCGCGGTGTGGCGCAGCAAGCAGGCGCTCGCGCTCGTCGCCGTGCTCTTCGCGCTGAGGCTGGGCCTGCAGTTCGGGCTGGCGAAGCTGACCGACGACGCCGCACCGCTGCACAGCTACACCCACCTGGTCCTCGGCCTCGCGATGCTCGTCGTGACCACGGCGGGAGCCTGGTTCGACCAATGGCTCATCCTGCGGGTGGTCAACCGCGACGCCTGAGCCCTCCGCGGGGCCGAACCGGACGCCCGGCTGCGGCCGGACCGACTTCCCGGCGGGCGGGCGGCAGCGAGGAGCACCACGACCGCGGTGCGGATCCGCGGGAGCTGCACGCACCCGGCGTCACGGGTGTTCGGTCCGCACCCGGCCGAGCGAAGGGACGGCGCGGATCGCTTCGGTGACCCGTTGCCACGCCGGGTCGCCGTCGTAGTCGGTTTCGAGTTCGGGGTACCGCGGTGCGCATGGTTTCGGTCATGCCCTGGGCGCTGCCGGTCTAGGCCGGACCGCGCGCTGATGGTGCTGCCTCGCGCCGGGTGCCCGGCGGCGGCGCACGCCGGGTCGAGCCGTCCGGCGACGATCGGTGCCTGGGCTTCGACGGCGGCCAGCTGGTCGAGGATCAGCACGAAGCCGTCGCTCCGCGAGCACCAGTACAGCGGGTGGCCGGGATCGGCGGCGGCGCCTTACTCGGTGACCTGGGTGCGGTCCGCGCCGCGCTGGACGTGAACTTCTCGGGCACGCTGTCGACGGCCCGCGCTTTCGCGCCGGTCCTCGCCGCGAACGGTGGCGGCGCGATCGTGAACATCGCCTCCTCGGCGTCCTGGTTCGTCTTCCCCGGTAGCAGCGCCTACGCCGTGTCCAAGGCCGCCGTCTGGAGCATGGGCAACGCGCTGCGCCAGGAACTGGCCGGCCGAGGCCGCCCGCCGCACGCCCGACGGTGTGGAAGCCGGTGAAACCGAGGTCGTGGTCGACGAGTTCACGCAGCTGGTCAAGGCGTCGCCGAGCAAGAACCCGCGGGAGTTCGACCGGCAGCTCGCGCAGCTCCTGAACGATCAGTGAGCGTCGGCGCCGGCGAGGGTGGGCGGCGTTCTGCGGAACCGTCCTGGCGAGACGCCGTACTCGCGGCGGAAAGCGGCCGAGAACGCGAATTCGGTCGAGTACCCGACCCGCGGGGCGATGCTCGCCAGCGCGGCGTCGGTTTCCCGGAGCAGCCGGGCGGCCTGGCCCAGCCGCCAGCCGGTCAGGTAGCTCATCGGCGGCCGGCCCACCGCGGTGGTGAACAGCCGGGAAAAAGCAGTGCGGGGCATCCCCGCGACCTCGCTCAGCCGGCCCACCGTCCACGGCCGGTGCGGGCTTTCGTGGATCTCGCGCAGCGCGGCCGCGATCCCCGGGTGGGCGACCTCCGGCCACCCGGCGGCGGTGTCCCGCTCGTGCCACTGGCGGAGGACCTGGACGAGGATCAGGTCCAGCAGCGCCCGCCGCGTCGCGCCGGAGCCCGGCCCGGCTGCCGAGACGTCGGCGAGGAGGAGGTCGATCAGGGAGCGCAGCTCCGGGTGCCGGTCGTAGTCCGGCGACAGCGAGATGAGGTCGGGCAGCGCGCGCAGGTACTGGGGCGCCTGGCCGTGGTCGAGCCGGTAGGCCCCGCACAGGAATTCGAAGGCCGCGGGCTCCGGGACCGGCGGGGGCGCCCCCAGCTCGAAGAGCGGGATGTCCGCCAGGGCGCGGGGTTCCTGGCTGAGCCCGTGCTCGGCGCCGGACGAGGTGAGCACGATGTCGCCCGGCCGCAGGGAGACCGGCTCGCCGTGGCCGATCAGCCAGCAGGAGCCGCGCGTGATGATGTGGAACCCGCTGCCGTGGAACGCGGCGAACCTGAGGCCCGCTGACGGCTGCTTGATCACGCGGGCGCCGGCGCTCCCGACCCGCACGGTGCGGATCACCTCGCTGATCAGGTCCACACCGGCGATGCTACCGGCGCACAGCCGCGTATGAACCGGTGCCGCGGGCGCATGGCACGCCGCGCGCGCCCGGTGCTTGGGTCGACGGGGTGATCGAATACGCGAACGCCCGAACCACGGACCTCCTGCGCACCCACGCCGGGAAAGTCGAACAGAACGAGCGGCCGGCGGTCGAAGGCCTGGCCGCCCTGCACGGGGACGGCGTCTTCGCCTGGCGGACACCCCGGGAGCACGGCGGGGAATGGGCGGACACGGAGACCATCGCGCGCCGGCTGACCGGCCTCGGCCGGGCCTGCCCGTCCACCGCCTGGATCGCCGGGACCTGCGTCACGGCCAAGAACCTCGCCGCCCGTTTCTTCCCCGGTTCCGCGACGCCGGAGTTCTTCGCCGATCCGGACGCGCTCTTCTGCGGTTCGGGGGTGCCCGGCGCGCAGGGTGAGCGGGTGCCGGACGGGGTGCGCGTCACCGGCCGCTGGCCGAACGTCTCGGGCTGCGAAGACGCCGTGTGGGCCACGCTCGCGGTGCTGGTCGACGGCGAGTTTTCTTTCGCGGTGGTGCCGACGGCCGACCTCGTCGTCGAGCGGACCTGGGCCGTGGCGGGCATGCGTGGCACCGGTAGCCACACCTTGGTCGCCGACGGCGTCCACGTGCCGGCCGGCCGGATCACGGCGGCGGCGCCCTTCCCCCTGGGCGACTTGATGCTGTACGCCACCACGGTGCTCGGTCCGGTCGTGGGTGCCGCCCGAGGGGCGCTCGACGCCGTCATCGCGATGTTCGGCTCGGACCGCAAACCGTTCATGTCCGCGTATTCGCGCATGGGCGAGTCGGCGGGGGCCCGTCAGTGGCTGGCGGAGGCCGCTCACCTCGTGGGCCGTGCTGAGAAGACGATGCTCGAGGTGGCCCGCGAAGCGAGCTCGGCCGAGTTGTCCGCTGTGGACGGTCCCCGGCTGCGCATGGCGCTCGCGGACGCGGGCCGGGACTGCCGGGCCGCCGTCGAGCGGATGCTCGACCTGCACGGTCCGAGCGGTTTCGCGACGTCGAACGAGCTGCAGCGCTTCTGGCGGGACGTCGCCGTCGGCAGCAGGCACCCGCACCTCAACCCGTACCTCGCGGTCGAAACCCTGGGCACCGCCCTGGTGCCCGCCGAGCGGTGACCGACCGGGCGCCCGCGATCGTCGACACAGTGTCGAATTTTATCAACAAGGCGTAGAGTCCAGGGCATGACGAAGCGAACCTTCCTGATCACCGGGGCCGGCAGCGGTCTCGGCCGCGCTTTCGCCCAGGGCGCGCTGGCGGCCGGGCACACCGTCGTCGGCACCGTGCGCAAGCCCGAAGACGCCGGGCGGTTCGAGGCGCTCGCGCCCGGTCGCGCCCACGCCCGGCAGCTCGACGTGACCGACGACGAGGCCGTGTTCGCCGCGGTCGGCGAGGTCGAACGCAGCGTCGGCCCCATCGACGTGCTGATCGCGAACGCCGGCTACGGGCACGAGGGTGTGTTCGAGGAGTCCCCGATGGCCGAACTGCGCGCGCAGTTCGACGTCAACGTCTTCGGCGTGGCGGCCACCGTCCACGCCGTCCTGCCGGGCATGCGGAAACGGCGGGCGGGGCACATCTTCGCGGTCAGCTCGATGGGCGGGCTGATGACCGTCCCCGGGCTGGCGTACTACTGCGGCAGCAAGTACGCGGTGGAGGGCATGCTGGAGACGCTGGCCAAGGAGGTCGCGGGGTTCGGTGTACGGGTGACCGTCATCGAGCCCGGTTCGTTCCGGACGGACTGGGCGGGCCGCTCGATGGTCCGCAGCGAGCGCTCGATCGCGGACTACGACGAGCTCTTCGAGCCGATCCGCGCGGCCCGGCAGGCCGCCAGCGGCAACCAGCTGGGGGACCCGGCCAAGGCCGCCGAAGCCGTGCTCGCCGTCCTCGAGGCGGAGAAGCCGCCCGTGCACCTCGTCCTCGGTTCGGACGCGTTGCGGCTCGTCGCGAGCGGCCGGGCCGCGGTGGCCGCGGACATCGAAAGCTGGGCCGGGCTGTCGCGATCGACGGACTTCCCGGACGGGCACCAGATCGCGGCGAACTGACCGCCGTGCGATCGTGAGCTGTACCCGCGGGAAGGGAGGGGCACGCGATGCCTGACAAGGCCGTCCGGCGGCGGTCCGGTGGACCGTCCAAAGGGGACTTGCGCGAGCTGAAGATCCTCGAGGTACTCGAGGAACTGTTGGCGGAGAAGAGCTTCGACGCGCTGACGACCACCGACATCGCCGAACGCGCCGGGCTCTCCCGCGCGTCGCTGTACTTCTACTTCAGTTCCAAGCAGGAGGCGCTCGTCGCCCTGTTCGCCAGGACCGTCGAGGCGCTCCACGAGAAGTCGCGCGCGGCGGCCGGCGACCCGGCCGCACCCACGGACGCGATCGCGACGGCCCTGCGCCGCACCCGCGACCGCTGGCGCGAGCACGGCCTGGTGATGCGCGTCGCGATCGACCAGTCCTCGGCGATACCCGAGCTGGGTGCGCTGTGGACGGAAACCGCGGAGATCTTCATCGACGCGATCACGGTGATCCTGCTCCGCGCCGGCGTCCCGGACGGCGACGGCCCGGCGGGCGCACGGGCCGTCGCGGGGGCGGTGTGCTGGATGATCGAGCGGACGTTCTACCACGCGTCGGCGGTTTCTCCCGAAGCGCTCGACCAGGCCGCCGAGACCTGCCGGGTGGTGTGGCTGCGGGTCGCGGGGATCGAGCCCTGACCGGCCGCGAACCGGTGCCGAGCGCCCGGCGGTGCGGGAGACCGGTTGCGCGCGCACCGGCACGGTGGCCTCGAGCTGCCGCGGCAGGTCCGTGGTCAGCCGATCGAGCCGGGACCGGATCCGCCCGAGGCCGGGGCGGGTGGCGGGAGGTTCGCCGGGGTGTGCCGTCCGGTGGGCGAACAGGCCTTTTGGACCGCTCGGCTCACTTGGCTGGCGCCTGGGGAGGTGCGCGGCACCCGCGATACCGACCGTTCTATCTGTTACACTCGAGCGGATGGTGCGCAACACTCGAGGCCAGGTGTCCGAAGCGCGGTCGAGGCTGCTCGCGACGGCCACCCGGATCTTCTACGCGGACGGGTTGCACTCCGTGGGGATCGACCGGATCGTCGCGGAGGCGCAGGTCACCCGCGCCACGCTGTACCGGCACTTCCCCGGCAAAGAAGACCTCGTAGTCGCGTATTTGCAGGGTGTGCACGAGATGGAGCGCGAAGGGTTCGGGAAGGTGCTGGTCGGCGGCCTTTCGGCTGCGGACAAGCTGCGAGCCATCGCCGGATCGATCGCCGACGGCATCCGCTCCGCCCAGTTCCGCGGCTGCGCGTTCCTCAACGCGGTCGCGGAGTACCCGGATCCCGCGCACCCCGTGCACCAAGCCGTCCTCGCGCATCGCGAGTGGTTCCTGAACATCGTCACGGACCTGCTCGCGCAGGTCGGCGACACGCCGCCGGAACTCGCGGGACGGCACTTCGTCATGCTGCGCGACGGCGCGATGGTCTCGGGTTGCTTGGCCGACCCCGCCGGCGTCCGCGACACGTTCCTGCAAGGCGTCGACGGGATCCTGCAGCACCGCATCGACGCCGCCTCGAAGTAGCGGGCCGGCGTGTCGGAGCTCGGTGAAGCGCGACGGTTCGATGACAACCTCTGCCCTGACGGCCGCGCGTTCGCGCGCCGGGCCCGTCGGCGACTCCCTCGCGGTCGACCGCTACCGCAGCTGTAACTGAGCCGACACCTCGGCCGCCGTGGGCGATCGAGGCGGTCCTCTCTCGTGCGTAATGAATCGGAAAGAACGTTCTGTCTTGACGGTGCGCGGCGCGCCCACCATGCTGAATTGAGATAGAACGTTCGGTCTTGTTGGGGAGGTTCCCCGCAGTGCTGAGAGGATCATGGTGACTACTGTCGACTCGCCCGCCGTAGGTGGGTTCGCCCCGGCTCTGCGCCGGTTGTACTTCGTGCGCTTCGCGTTCGCCATCGTGTGGGCGGTCCTGGTTTTCCTGACGACCAAGTCGGGCTTGGGGGCGGTCGGCATCGTCTTGGCCGTCCTGTACCCGCTGTTCGACGTGGGTTCGGCCGTGGTGGACGCTCGCTCGTCGAAGGGCGGCGGGTCGGTGACCGCGCTGTACGTGAACATGGCGATCAGCCTGCTCGCGGCCATCGGGATCGGTGTCGCGTCCGCGTCCGGCGTGGCGGGCGTGCTGCGGGTGTGGGGGGCCTGGGCGATCGTGGCCGGGGTGGTCCAGCTGATCGTCGGTGTCCGCCGCCGCAAGATGGGTGGCCAGTGGCCGATGATGCTCAGCGGTGGCATCTCCGTGCTGGCCGGCGCCAACTTCGTCATCGGCGCCTCCGCGGCCGACCCGTCGCTGGCCAACGTGGCCGGGTACGCGGTGCTCGGCGGTATCTTCTTCCTCGTCTCGGCGATCCGGCTCGGCCGCGCCGCCAAGGGGAACTGACGTGGGCACCTACGACGTCATCGTCATCGGCGCGGGCCCGGTCGGGGAAAACGCCGCCGACCGGATCGTCCAGGGCGGTCTGACCGCCGCGATCGTCGAGCGCGACCTGGTCGGTGGCGAGTGCTCCTACTGGGCGTGCATGCCGACCAAGGCGTTGCTGCGCAGCGGGGCGGCGCTCCGCGCCGCCCGGCAGGTGCCCGGCGCTCGCGAAGCCGTGACGGGTGAGCTTGACGTGGCGGCCGTGCTCCGCCGGCGCGACTCCTTCGCCTCGGATTGGAACGACGAGGGCCAGGTGTCCTGGCTCGAGTCGGCCGGCATCCCGCTGTACCGCGGCCACGGCCGGCTCGCCGGAGCCCGGGTCGTCGAGGTGACCGCCGCCGACGGCACCACCACGACGCTGACCGCGCGGCACGCGGTGATCGTCGCGACCGGCAGCAGCGCGCTCGTCCCGGACATCGACGGCCTCCGCGCGGCCGGGCCGTGGACCAGCCGGGAAACCGTCGCGGCGAAGGAGGTTCCCGCCCGGCTCGCCGTCATCGGCGGCGGGGTGGTGGCTTCGGAAATGGCGACCGCGTACCGCGAGCTGGGGTCGTCGGTGACGATGCTGGCCCGCGACGGCGTGCTGCACCTCAACGAGCCGTTCGTCGGTGAGCGCGTCGCGGAGTCGCTCGAGGAGAAGGGGGTTTCGGTCCGCATCGGTGCCGAGGCCGGCTCCGTCAAGCGCAACGAAGACGGCACGGTGTCGATCACGCTCACCGACGGCGAGCAGCTCGACGCCGACGAACTGCTCGTCGCGATCGGCCGCACGCCGAACACCCAGGACATCGGCCTGGACACCGTCGGCCTGGAACCGGGTGCCTGGCTCACGGTCGACAGCACGATGCGGGTGCGCGGAGCGGACGGCTGGCTCTACGCCGCCGGGGACGTGAACCGGCGTGTTCTCCTCACGCACCAAGGAAAGTACCAGGCCCGAGCGGTGGGCGACGTGATCGTGGCGCGCGCGAAGGACGAACCGGTCGACGACGGCGAGTGGGGCCGCCACGCGGCGACCGCCGACGAGCGCGCCGTGCCGCAGGTCGTCTTCACCGACCCGGAAATCGCAGCCGTGGGACTGACCGCGGCCAAGGCCGAGGCCGCCGGGCTGCGGATCCGCGTCGTCGACTACGACCTGGCCGCCACCGCCGGCTCCGCCGTGCACGCCGAGGGCTACCGGGGACACGCCCGGATGGTCGTCGACGAGGACCGCAAGGTGATCGTCGGTTTCACACTCGTCGGGCCGGACGTCGCGGAAATGCTGCACGCGGCGACGATCGCCGTGGTCGGTGCGGTGCCGCTGGACCGGCTGTGGCACGCGGTCCCGGCGTTTCCCACCGTCAGCGAGGTGTGGCTGCGGCTGCTCGAAGCCTACGGCCGTTGATCAGCCCGTTGCCCCCGCCCCGCCGCGATCCGGCGGGGCGCCTTCTTTGCCCGGAAGGGGTTCCCCGTCATGCGTCCCCGCCCTTCCCGCGTTGCCGTCGCCACCGGCTGTCTGTCCACCACGGACCGCCCCGCCGCGGCCGACTACGCCGAGGCGACCGGCGGGGACGGACCGCGATGACGCCCGACGAGGAGACGCTCGCGGACCTCGAACGCGAGTTCGCCGTCTTCGTCCGCCAGGACCGCGTCGCGTCGGGACGGCTCGGCCGGGAAGTGCACCCGGGCCTCAACGTTGCCGCGTACCGCTTGCTGGCCCACTTGGCCGACCGCGGCCCGCGCCGGCCGACCGGGCTCGCGTGCCACGTCGGAGTGACGGCGCCGACCATCTCCCGCCAGCTCCAGCAGCTGGAGGAGCTGGGACTCGTCGAGCGCGTCCCGGCACCGGACGACGGCCGGGCGTACCTGGTGCGGCTGACCGAAGCGGGCGACCGCCGCGTCGCCGACGTCCGGGCCGCCCGCGGCGGCCGGCTGGGGGAGCGCCTGGCGTCGTGGCCGGAGCACGACATCCGCACGTTCGCCGAACTGCCGGCGAGGTTCAACGGCAGCGCCGCACGGCCGTCCCGCCGGTGCGGCGGACGAGGGTGAGAGGAGTCCACTGTGGACGCCGACGGGCGGCTTCGTGGGATCCCGCTGCCGTTCCCTGCGCGCAAGCACGCGCGCGGCGACGAGGCCCGGGGGAAGACGCGGCAGTGGGCGCACCGCCTCGGCTGATCCGGAGCGAGGGCACGCTGCGGGAGTTTTCTCCGCGTTCGGCGACATCCAGGACGACGCGCTGCCGGCCGGGAAACGCGTCGAGTACGAACGGCTCCGGCGCCAGGTCCTCGAAACGGCCGACCAGCGGGGCGACGGCCGGGCCGGGCGCTTCGCCCTCAACCTCGAAATCTGGCTCACCGGCCACGCCAGGGAACACGCTTTCCGGTCGGCGGGCGTGACGCCGGGGTTCGCCGAGTACGCCCGGCTGCGACGCGACGCCTCGACCGTGCTGCCCCACTGCGACCTGATCGAACGGGCCGCCGGGGCCGAGCTGCCCGGCGCGCTCTACTTGCCAGGGCAAGTGCCAGGAAATCGTGGCCGCCACCGCGGACGTCATGTGCTGGACCAACGACGTCCACTCGCTGGCCGCCGAGCTGGCGGCGGGCGATCCGATCAACTTCGTCCTCGCCCGGGAACACCGGCTCGGCTGGGCGGACGCGGTGCGGCGCGTCGGCGACCTGAACGCGGACCGGGTCGCCGACCGGGGCGAGGCGAAGCTCCGGCCGGCCGCCGAGCTGGCCGAACTGGGGCCGCGGTCCGGATCCGGCCGTCGACGACCCGATCCGGCTGGTGCGCTGGGGTTCGGGCGCAAGGGAGCCGTCCGCCCCGGCTCACTCCTGCGGGGCCGGGGCGAGCTGCGTCCGGATGATCTGCTCGACGATGCCGTCGAGCGTCGCCGGGATGGCGCGGCCGGCGCCGGTGTAGCGGCGGACGGCGGCGTAGGGCAGGTCGAGGACGACGAGCAGGATTTCCGCCGTCGCGCTTCCGGTCACCGCCTTCAGGTCGGTCACCAGGCGGCGGACGTGCTGGTCCCAGCGTGCTTGGTCGGCCTCTCGCAGGCTGCGGTTTTCCGGAGACCAGGCGGCGGGTTCGAAGGAGCCGAGGCCGGCCAGCAGCACCCGGGCGTCCGCCGGGTGGGCGCGGCACCACGACACGGTCCGGCGCCCGAGGGCGGCGGCCGCGGCCACCGGTTCCTCGTCGAAGAGCGGGTACAGCTCGGCGTGGAAGCGCTGCACCGTCCGGTTCCAGACGGCGGCCAGCAGGGCCGCGCGGTTGGGGAACCGGTGGTAGACGGAGCCGCTGGACACCGCGGCTTCCCGGATGACACCGGCGATGGTGATGGCGTCGGCGCTCCCGGTCTCGAGCAGCCGGACGGCCGCGTCGAGGATCGCCGAAGTGTCGTGGACGGTTCTTGGCACGGGTTGACGATACCGAACGCCCTCTCTAGAGTTCTCTCTCTAGAGAGACCTATCTAGGGAGACTCGTGCAAAGCCTCGTTCTCTCCGGACCTCGGAGCCTGGAATGGCAAGACCGGCCGGCGCCCCGCCTGTCCGCCGCCGGTGACGCGCTGGTGCGGCCCATCGCCTCCGCGGCCTGCGACCTCGACCGGAGGCTCGTGGTGTCGCCTTCGCCGTTCGAGACGCCGTTCGCGCTCGGCCACGAGGCCGTCGGCGAAGTCGTCGACCTCGCCGACGACGATCCGGTGCTCCGGATCGGCCAACGGGTGGTCATCCCGTGGCACATCAGCTGTGGCACCTGCGAAAACTGCCGGCGCGGCCTGCCGGGCGCCTGCGCTTCGGTGCCTCCGCTCGCGTCCTTCGGCACCACGGCCGGCGGCTCGTGGGGCGGGTTGTTCGACGAGCTGGTGCGCGTGCCCTGGGCCCGGCACGCCCTCACCCCGCTGCCGCCGTCCGTCGAACCGTTCCTGGCCGCTTCGGCCAGTGACAACATCACCGACGCCTTCCAGGCGGTCCGGCCGACGTTGGTCGCCCAGCCCGAGGCCGAGGTGCTCGTGGTCGGGGGAACGGCCACCCTCGGGTTGCTGGTGGTGCTGGGCGCCGTCGCGCTGGGCGCCGCGAAGGTCACCTACCTCGACGTGGACGAAGGGCGGCGCGCCAAGGCTGCCGCCGCGGGTGCGACCGTCGCCGCCGCCGACGCGTACCCCGACCGGCTCGACGGCCGCTTCGACCTGGTGGTGGACGCCTCGGCCGCGGCCGAGGGACTCCGTTGTGCCCTGCTGTCGACCCGCCCCGGCGGCACGTGCGTCATCCGGTCCGTCTACTTCGGAGAGCCGCGGCTGCCGTACTTCGCCTTGTACGGCACGGGGATCGCCATCGTGGTGGGACCACCCCACGTGAGCCCGCACGTGCCCGACGTGCTGGAACTCCTCGGCGACGGCACCCTGGACCCGGCACCGATCCTGGCCGGCCCGTTCGGTTATGCCGACGCCGTCGAGGTGCTCTCGGATCCGCCACCGGGCAAGCCGGTCTTCCTCGGCCGGTGAGAAGTTCTTGACCTGAAGGTCCATAACTGGCTAGGGTCGTTTCATGGGACGGCCGCGCACCTTCGACGACGAGGAAGTCGTCGATCGTGCGATGCAGGCGTTCTGGAGTCACGGTTACGCCGAGACGTCGCCGGCGATGCTCGCGGAAGTGACGGGTGTCGCGAAGGGAAGCCTGTACAACGCGTTCGGGAGCAAGCGCGAGTTGTTCGTCCGGGCGTTCGCTCGCTACGACCGCCTGGGCGCCGAGGTCGTGGAGGAGCGGCTGTCCGGTCCCGGCACCACCCGCGAGGTCCTCCGCTCCTACCTGCGTGGCCTGGTCGACGCCGACCTGGCCGCCGATCGCCGGGGCTGCCTGGTCGTCAACACCGCCATCGAACTCGCCCGGCACGATCCGGAGATCGCCCGCGCGGTGCGGCGGTCCCTGGAGCGGACGCTCGAGGTGATCGCCGCCCGGATCGACCGGGGCCGCCTCGACGGCGACCTCGACCCCGCGCTCGACGTGCGGGCGGCGACCGACCTGCTGCAGGTGACGATCGCCGGACTGCGGGTGCTCGCCCGGATCCACGACGCCCCTCGGCTGTACCGCGTCATCGACACCGCGTTGGCCAACCTCTGACGCGATCTTTTTTTTGCCGCTATTTTTGACCTCCAGTTCCAGAAGGAGACCGGCTGTGTCCACCCCCCTGAAGAACAAGATCGCGCTCGTGACCGGCGGGAGCAACGGCATCGGGCGGGCGATCGCCGAACGCCTCGGTCGTGACGGCGCAACCGTCGCCATCACCTACGCCCGTGACGAGGCAGCCGCGAAAGAAACGGTCGACGGCATCGAGAAAAACGGCGGAAGCGCTTTCGCACTGCGGCTGGAACTGGGACAGCCCGACGACGCGACCCGTCTCTGGGCCGCGTTCGACGCCGCCGGCGCGCACCACGTACCCGACGGGAAGCTCGACATCCTCATCCACAATGCCGCCGGCGGAAGTTTCGCACCGCTGTCCGACCTGACCCAGGAGGACTACGACCGGGTGTTCGCGGTCAACGTGCGAGCCCCGTTCTTCATCACCCAGGCCGCACTGCCACGGCTGCGCGACGGCGGGCGGGTCATCGCCATCTCCAGCCTCGCGGCTACGCTCGCGACGCCGGAAATGATCGCTTACAGCGCCAGCAAAGGCGCGTTGGACGCGTTCACGCTGGCACTGGCCAAGGGGCTCGGCCCCCGCGGGATCACGGTCAACTCGGTGGCCCCCGGCGTCATCCTCACCAGGAACAACGCTCGCCTGATGGACGACCCCGAAGCCGCCGCGCAGGAGGCCGAGCGAGTCGCGCTCGGGCGACTCGGCCGCCCCGACGACGTGGCCGACCTCGTGGCGTTCCTCGCCTCGGACGACTCGCGCTGGATCACCGGCCAGGTCATCGATGCCACCGGTGGTACCGCGATCTGAGGGAGCGCGCGCCGCACTGGAGCCGAGCTGAGCCAGGCGTCCAGGGCGAGGACTTGGCGGGCGCCGTCCGGCAACCGCCACCAGGACACGGACGCCGTCCTGACGGGCAGCTGACGCGACCCGGGCCGCGTCAGCTGCCGGTGATCCGGCCCGGGTGGTGGGTCAGCGACGCGAGGATGATCTCCCGCGTCGCGCGCTCGGTGGCCGTGAAGGCGGCCGGGTCGCGGCCGATGCGTTCGGCGCCCGAGCGCATGACCCCGGACAGCAGCTCCACGGTGAGCCGGACGTCGCCGACGTCGCGGAACTCTCCGCGCTCGATGCCGGCCCGGACGACGTTCTCCACCTCGACGACGATCGCGTGGAACGGGTTGTCCGAGCTCTTCGGCGGCTCCACGAAGGGCAGGCCGGAGCCCGGCCGGAACATCAGCTGCAGGACCTGGTCGGTGAACGCGTCCAGGACGGCCACGATGATCTCGCGCAGCCGGTCCGCGGCCGGGTCGGCGGAACGCGCGGCGATAGCGGCCACCCGCTCGACCGCCGGCCGGGCCAGCCGCTGCGTCAGCGCCAGGACCAGCGCGCTCTTGTCGCCGGCGTAGTTGTACAGCGTGTTGCGCGCGACCCCGGCCCGCGCCGCGATGTGGCCCATGGTGATCGAGTCGTAGTCGCGTTCGAGCAGCAGCTGCCGCGTCGCCGCGGCGAGGTCGGCCCACACCACCTCGTGGTGCTCCTCGATGCTGGCTCCCCGGATCCGTGGCATCCGGTCATCTTCCCATCAACGGGTGCCCGCCGCGGCCAGTGCGACGCTCGACAGGTGCGGGTTGTCCTGGTGCGCCGAGGTGAGCTTCACGCGGTCGAGGCGCCAGCCGTCCGGCGTGCGGACCGCCTCGTTGTCGTAGAAGCCGACCACCAGCCAGTGGTTCGGCCCCCCGGCGGCGAGCTCGTCGGAGACCCAGTGATCGGCGCGGACGTGCGCGTGGATCGTCGCCCGGTCGCCGTCGACGTCGACGACGTGGCCGGTGATGGCGTGGTGCGTGGCCGTGTAGAAGCTGAAGGCGCCACGGAGGTTCTCGACGTATTCGGCGAGCGGCACGGTCATCGGCGGGATGTCGGCGACCGACCCGAAGTCGAGCGTCACGGGATCGGTGAAGACGCGGGCGGGCAGCTCGGTGAACTCCTTCAGGTCCGCGATGTCGGCGTAGCGGCCGAGCAGCTCGACGAGTTCGGCGCGATCACTGAGCGCGTTCATGGGGATACCCCTCCGGTCGGTAGGGCGACGCGTCGATGCGACAACCTGTCGTAAAGATTACGACGGGTTGTCGCCAAAAGCAAGTCACCGATCCAAGCCACCCCCGACCGCGGGTCATCGACGGGGCGGGCGCCCGAGTGCGTGGAAGCTCCAACCGGCCGCGTTCCACCGCTGGGCGTCCAGCGTGTTGCGGCCGTCGATGACCTGGCGGTTGGCGACCACGGCACCGACCACCTCCGGATCGAGCTCCTGGAACTCCCGCCACTCGGTGAGGTGCAACAGCACGTCGGCGCCGGTCGCCGCTTCGACCGCGGAGCTCGCGTAGTTCAGCTCCGGGAAGTCCTTGCGTGCGTTGTCCGAGGCTTTCGGGTCGTACACGGTCACCTCTCCGCCCTCGAGCTGGATGGACGCGGCGACACTGAGTGCGGGTGAATCACGGACGTCGTCGGAGCCGGGCTTGAACGCCGCGCCCCAGACGGTCACCCGTTTGCCGCGGAGCGCACCACCGCACTGCTCGCGCGTGAGGTCGACCATCCGGCGCCGCCGACGGAGGTTGATGGCATCCACCTCGCGGAGGAATTCCAGCGTGTGCCCGAGGCCGAGCTCGTCGGCCCTGAACTGGAAAGCCCGGAGGTCCTTGGGCAGGCAACCGCCGCCGAAACCCAGGCCGGGCAGCAGGTACTGCCCGCCGATGCGCGGGTCGTGGGCGAGTGCACGGGCGAGGTGGGTGACATCGGCGCCGGTGGTCTCGCAGACCTCGGCGATGGCGTTGATGAACGAGATCTTGGTGGCCAGGAACGCGTTGGCGGACACCTTGACCAGCTCCGCTGTGGGCAGATCGGTGACCACCAGCGGTACGCCGCGGGCGAGGGGGATCCGGTAGGCCTCGCGCAGGAGGGATTCGGCCTGCGGTGAACCCACCCCGAACACCAGCCGAGCCGGTCTGAGTGTGTCGCCGATGGCGAAGCCCTCCCGCAGGAATTCCGGGTTCCAGGCCAGTTCGACGCGCGCGCCGGCGGGTGCGCGCCGGCTCAGGCGGCGGGCCAGCTGCTCCGCCGTCCCGACCGGGACCGTCGATTTGCCGACTACCAGGCTCGGCCCGTTCAGGGTGGGTGCCAGCCGGTCGATCGCTTCTCGGAGAAAACGCAGATCGGCTGCCCGGTCGGTCTTCCTCTCCGGCGTCCCGACGCAGAGAAAGTGTATGGCCGGTGCGCCGCCGGTGAACTCGTTGATATCACCGTACGAGGACGTAAAACGCAGCCTGCCGGATTTCAGGTGCCTTCGGACGAGGCTTTCGAGGCCCGGCTCGTAGAAGGGGGGATTTCCGGCGGAGAGCGCGGAAATCTTCTCCGGATCGGTGTCCATGCCGAGTACTTCGAACCCCATTTCGGCCATGCAGGCCGCGTGTGTGGCACCCAAGTAGCCGGTCCCGAGAACGGTGATTCGCATAACTGGGATCCCCTCGGCTGCACGGGCGGCAGGTCCGATACTGCGTCGTCCCGCTCGTCGAGGTCAAGTGGAAAACCGCTGGCAATCCGCTACTTCTCGGAGGTCCACAGATTGTCCATATGTGCTCCACAAATGTTCCACAGAAGAGCTGCCGGGCGCGGACTCCGTCGCGGGAAAGCCTTAAGATCCGGTGTTGTGCCCGACGATCAAGTGGTGAATTTCAACTTCCCGGACGGCTTGTTGCCCGCCGACGGGCGATTCGGTTGCGGCCCGGCCAAGGTGCGGCCCGAGCAACTGGACGCGCTCGCCTCGCGCGGCGCGGACTTCCTCGGGACCTCGTACCGCCGCGGTGCGGTGCGCGCGCTGCTGGGCCGGGTTCGCGCGGGGCTGCGGGAGCTGTTCGAACTGCCCGCGGAATACCAGGTGGTGCTCGGCAACGGAGGCGGCACCGCGTTCTGGAACATCGCCACCCACGGCCTCATCCGGAACCGGGCCCAGCACCTGTCCTTCGGCGAGTTTTCCGGCCGTTTCACCGCGGTCGACCGGGCAACGCCCTGGCTGGCCGAGCCGGCGGTGATCGAGAGCGCACCCGGAACCCACCCGGATCCGCGGGCCGATCCGGACGTCGACGCGTACGCGCTGACGCAGAACGAAACCTCGACCGGCGTGGCCATGCCGATCCAGCGGGTGCCGGGGGCCGGCGCCGAGGCCCTGGTGCTGGTCGACGGCACCAGCGCGGCGGGGGGCATGCTCGTGCGGCCCGAGGAGTTCGACGTCTACTACTTCGCACCGCAGAAGTGCTTCGGTGCCGACGGCGGACTCTGGATCGCTCTGATGTCGCCGGCCGCGGTGGCCCGCGCCGAAGAAATCGCGGCGGGTGGTCGGTACATCCCGGAGTTCTTCAGCCTGCCCGCCGCCATCGACCACTCGGCTCGTGACCTCACCTTCAACACCCCGTCGGTGGCGTCGCTGTTCTTGTTCGCCGAGCAGATCGACTGGCTGCTCGGCCTCGGCGGGCTGCCTGGTGCCGCGGCCAAGGCGGCGAGCACGGCCGAGCTGGTCTACGGCTGGGCCGAGGATTCGCCCTACGCGGCACCGTTCGTCACCGAACCGGAGCAGCGGTCGCCGGTGGTCGCGACCATCGAGTTTGCCGAGCACATCGACGCGGCGGGCCTGGTCGCCGGACTGCGGGCGCACGGCGTTCTCGACTTGGAGCCCCACCGCAGTTTCGGCCGGAACCAGCTGCGCATGGGCATGTTCCCGGCGATCGACATCGCCGACGCCGAGGCGCTGTTGGCCTGCATCGACCAAGCCGTCGCACAGCTCGGCCGGCCGGCCGAGCGGGGAAGGAGGTCCAATGCCTGACGCACCCACCGCAGTGGTCGTCGGTGCCGGGATCGTCGGCGCGTCCATCGCGCACAGCCTGGTCCAGAGGGGGTGGTCGGTCACCGTCGTCGAACAGTACCTGCCGGGACACGTGCGGGGCTCCAGCCACGACACCTCCCGGGTGCTCCGGCTGTCCTACGGCGGCGGCCGCGACATCGACGTCTGGTACACCCGCCGGGCCTGGCGGGCCCGGGAACTGTGGCAGGAGATCGGGGCGGAAGAGGGCATCGAGCTCTTCCACAACGTCGGGGTCGTCTGGTTCGCCAGGGGGGAGGCCGAATTCGAGGAGCAGAGCGCACGCAGTCTCGAGAAGCTGGGCCTCCCGGTCGAGCGGCTGGCCCCGGAGGCGGCTCGCGACTTCTTTCCCGACGTGCGCTGCGACGACCTCGAATTCGTGCTGCACGAACCGAGCAGCGGGGTGTTGCGGGCCCGGCTGGGCGTGCTGACCCTGATGCGCCGCACCCTGCGGGCGGGAGCCAGGCTGCGCATCGCCGAGGCCCGGCCGGACGCGGAAGGCCGGGCCGTCGTGGACGGCGAGGTGCAGGCCGCCGACCGGACGATCTGGGCCTGCGGCCCGTGGCTGGGACGTTGGTTCCCGCAGCTGGTGGACATCGAATCGGTCCGGCAGAACGTCTTCTACTACGGGGTGGAGCCGCACTGGCGCACCCCCGGCGTCCCGGTGTGGGTCGACGGCGGCGCCTACGGGGCCGGGGACATCGACGACAGCGGCTTCAAGGTCGGTGGCGCGCTCGGCGCCGCTCCGGTCATCGATCCGGATCTCGCCGACCGCCGTCCCGATCCGGAAGCCGAGAAAGCCGCTCGGGGAGCGCTCGCCCACCGGTTCCCCGCGCTGGCCGGCGCGCCGCTGGTGTCCCGGCACGTCTGCCAGTACGAGCTGACCGCCGACCAGCACTTTCTGCTCGCGCCGGTGCCGGGATCGGGCGGCGGCTGGCTGGCCGGCGGGGGCGGGCACGCGTTCAAGTTCGGTCCTGCCTTCGGTGAGTACACCGCCGACCTGATCGAGGGTGGCGAACAGCCACTGCCCGAGTTCGGGCTGGGACCGCGGGAGAAGTTCCAGAGCAGGAAGAGCACGACCCCGGGACAACTGGCACGTCAGCACCGCTGATCTTCCCGGATCGGTAGCCACACGACGAAGGAGAGAACATGTTGTACGAAGCCGAACGGCAGCTGCTCGTGGAAAGCATCACCGACATGGCCCGTTGGGGGCTGATCGAGACCACCGGCGGCGGTCTGAGCGTCCGGGCCGACAACGGCGACATCATCGTCACCGCCACCGGCTCGGCCTTCGCCCGCTGGAAGGTCACCCCGCGCGACATGACGGTGATCTCGGCGACCGGCGAACTGCGGGAGCGCACCGGGGGAGTGGCCCCGGTGGGCGCGCTGATCCACATGGCCGCCTACGAGATGTTCCCCGACTGCCGCGCGATCGTGCACGCGCACAACGCCTACGTGCTCGCGTTCGCCTCACTGGGCATGGGCATCCCTTCCTGCGTCAACCAGCTGGACACCCTGGGCGAGGTGCCCTGCTTGATCGCCGACGACACCGCGGTCAAGGGCGGGGTGCTCAGCGGTGAGTCGGACCGCCCCGAGATCAAGCTGCCCGACGGCATCGCCCAGCGGCCGGAAATCGCGGCAGTCGACACCTACCAGCTCATCCCGCAGCTGAAGGAGAAACTGGGCCCGCGGGCGGGCGAACTCAAGCGCCACGGCCTGGCGTGCGTGCTCTACCGCCATGGTGCCTTCACGTTCGCCCGTGGACTGACCGAGGCGGTGGAGAACCTGGCCAGGGTGGAGATGAGCGCGCGGACGGCGGTCTTCCAGGCGATCCTGCGCGGCGGGCTGGCCGGGGTCGAGCCCAACCTCCTGTTCCCGAAGGCCGGGCTGGGTGCCGAACAGCAGCTCGCGGATGTCTGACGGTCTCGCCGAAAGCGCGTACTACGCGCAACTGGCCCGGACCAGGGGCGCCGCCGGGGCGGTGCAGCTCGACGGCACCGGCCGGGTGCTCCTGGTCCGGCCCGCGTACAAGCCGGTCTGGGACCTGCCCGGCGGCGTGATCGAGGCCGGCGAGTCCCCGCTGGCCGCGTGTACCCGTGAGGTGCGGGAGGAACTCGGCATCACCCCGGTCATCGAGCGGCTGGTCGGAGTGGTGTGGTTCCCGCCCCGGCCACGCCGCGCGCCGTCGAACCTGTTCGTGTTCGCCGGCCGGCTGCCCGAGCCCGTCCAGGCGGTCATCGAGCCGGATCCCGGCGAGATCGCCGAATTCGGCTTCTTTCCGGTGTCGGCGCTCCCGGACGTGGAACCGCACACCGAACGCCGGGTCCGCTCGTGCGTCGAGGGATATCTCGGCGGAGGGACGGTCTACTACGAGGAGCCGACGAAACCGGCCTGGTACGGCGGTTCCGGGGAGAGGCCGGGATGAGCCCCCGTGAACCGATCGAAACCGTGCTGCTGGACGCCGGGGGAGTGCTGATCATGCCTGCCGCTGAAGCGGTGATCACGATCCTGCGGGCCGCGGGGGTGCGGGCCGACGTGGGTGTGATCGACCGTGCCCACTACGCGGCCACCGCGGCGAACGACGCGTCTCCTCCCCGTGATCGCCTGCTGTACCTGAGGGCGTTTGCCCGGGCGTGCGGGGTGCAGGACGAGCGTGTCGAGCGGGTGGCCGCTGAACTCTCCACCGCGATCGACGGTCCGGCGTGGACCCGAGAGCTGCGTGGGGCCGCGAAGTCGTTGCGAGCGCTGAGTTCCTTGCCGGTCGTGCTCGGCGTGGTGTCCAACTCGGTCGGGGTGGTGGCCGCACAGCTGCGGCAGGCCGGTATCTGCCAGGTCGGGCCGGGAGCCGGGACCCCGGTGGCCCTGGTGATCGACTCCGCGCTGGTCGGGATCGCCAAACCGGATCCCGGGATCTTCCACCTCGCGCTGCGGGAGCTGGACGCCCGGCCGGGGCGGACCGTCTACGTCGGCGACACCGCCCGGATCGATGTGGACGGCGCGCTCGCCGCCGGGATCCGGCCCCTGCACCTCGATCCGCACCTCGACTGCCCCGATCCGCCGGGTCGGCACGAACACCTGCGCAGCCTCGGCGACCTGGCCGCGTGGGTGCATGCTCATGGACGGTAGCGCCGGCCGCACCCCGAACCGCTGGATCCTGCTCACCGTGAGCCTGATCGCCTGGGCGGTCGGTGCCACCGCGGTTTTCCAGCTCTCCCTGGTGCTGCCGGCCTTGCGAGCGGAGACCGGGATGTCGCTGGCGCTGGCCGGAGCTCTGGTCGGGGTCGCCAACGGCGGACTGACCGTGTCCATGCTGGGCTGGGGCCTGGTGGCCGACCGCTTCGGCGAACGACGTGCCATGTCCTGCGGCCTGACTCTCTGCGCCTTCTTCCTGTGCGTGGCCGCCGCCACCGGTGGTGTCGCGGCCCTGTTCGGTGTTTTCGCCCTCGTCGGGATGACCGCGAGCTCGGTCTACGCACCGAGCGGGCAGGCGGTGGTGCGGCGGTTTCCGGCCCGGCAGCGCGCTTTGGCTCTCGGCTTGACCCAGACCGCGACACCGCTCAGTTCGGCGCTGGCCGCGGCGGTCGTTCCGGGCGTCGCGGCTGCCTGCGGCTTGCCCGTCCTCTGGCTCGGTATGGCCGGGCTCTGCCTGCTGACAGCGGCGGTGGTGTTCCTGTTCGGCGGCCGGTCCCGGCCGGGCGATCCCCCGGCCGGTCCGGCGTCCGGCGATGCCGCGCCGGTGCCGTGGCGGCGGATGTACGGGGCCTGCGCACTGCTCATCCTGCCGCAGTCGGCGCTGCTCACCTTCAGCGTCAGCTACCTCGTGGACGATCGGGGCTGGAGCCCGGTGCGGGCGGGCTGGCTGCTCAGCGGGGCGTTGCTGCTCACCGTGCTCACCCGGCCGCTGGTCGGCTATGTCGCGGACCGTCTCGGCGCCCCGCTGGGACTGATGCGGATCTTCGCCTTCGGCAACGCCGTCGTGCTGCTGCTCGTCGTGCTCGGTGCGCTGACCGGGACCTGGCTGGGCACGGTCATGGTGTTCGTCGCCTGCGTCTCGACGGTCACCGGGTACGGGCTGGCCTCCACGGTGGTCGCCTCGTTCGCCGCGCGGGCCCGGCTGGGTCGTGCGCTGGGAGTCCAGCACACGCTGCAGAGCCTGGTGACCACCGCCGGCCCGGTGGTGCTGAGTGCCGTCATCGGCGGAGCCGGCTACGCGGGGGCGTTCGTCGTCATCGCGGTCGCCCCACTCGCCGGTGGGGCGCTCCTGCCGGTGACGGCCGAACGGCTCGGTCAGTCCCGGCAGCAATGCTCGAGCACTTCGCTGGAGGGCGCACCGGCGAGGATCGCCTGGTGGACGCGTCGGAGATAGGCGGAGGGCTCCACACCCGTCTGCGAAACCAGGTTCCGACGCGCGTCCAGGTAGGCGTCCAGGGCCTCTCCCTTGCGGCCGGACCGGTACAACGCGAACATGTACTGCGACCAGGTGAGTTCGGAGATCGGGGAAGCCGTGACCAGCTCGCGGAGCTCACCCACCACTTCCTTGTGCAACCCGAGTCGTAGCCGGGCCTGGACGAGGTCGTTCAACACGTCGATCCGGCGCCCCTCCAGCGCCGTGACAGGCGCCATCAGCGCGGGGGTGACGCGGACGTCTTCGAGCGGTTTTCCGCGCCACAGAGCCAATGCGCCGCTCAGGCACTCGGCGGCCAGCTCGTGGTCGGACCGGCGCAGTGCGGCCCGGCCCTGCGTCGCGAGCCGGTCGAAGACCGACAGATCGAGTTCGTCGGCGCGCACGCGCAACAGGTACCCGGGCATCCTGGTGATCAGGCGGTCGCGCCCGGCGTCGCCGGCGGTGTCGAGCAGTCGGCGGACACCGGCGACATAGCTGTAGACGTTCGCGATCGCCGAGCGCGGAGCCGGGCCGTCCCACAGCATCGCGGTGAGCCGGTCCACCGACACGATGTGGTTGGCATTGAGCAGCAATATGCTCAGTAGTGCTCGTTGCTTCGGCGTCCCGAGGCCGCTCACCCGGCTCGCCGGGCCGACCTCGACCGGACCCAGCACGCGGAAATCCATTGTCATGCCCCCCACTGCTCCCGAGGATCGACTGACGACAGCGCATTCACGAGGTGCCACGCTGAAATGAATCGTTCCGTCTCGCACGCCCGTGGTGACACCCGGCTGTAAGGGATTCTCAGATGAGACGCGCCCGACCTCCCCTCCCTGTGGCACACCATTCCTTTCCGCCGCATCGTGATCGGCCAACGTTCGGGAAGGCGGAACGGTTTGGCCGAGCAGTCGGATGCCACCCGATCGGACCAAACTCGGCCGCGCCGCGATTGTGGAATTTTTGTGGCGTTCCCGTGGGTTCGGTTGGCAGAGTTGACCCAATGGTCAGTCGATGGGTACCGCGGTCACCAGCGAGCAGAACGGCCTTGCGGCGCGTGGTGCTGACGTGGCTGACAACGGCGTCCGGCGGCGCGGAGCGGTCGACACTCGAACTCGCGCAAGGTCTTCGCGAACTGCTCGGGGTGGACGTCGCCGTCGTGTGGTGGGACAACGGCGGCGCTCTCCGGCCGGGCCCGCAGGACGTCCGCATGAGGCAGGTCGCGGATCTCGACGCCTACGAACGGGCGCTGGTCACCGAACTCGGGGTGGACCCGGCCGGGACGGTGCTCATCGGAGCGCACCGGACGGCGATGGTCGACATCGCGCTGGCGGAGTCCTTCGCCGTGCCGGTGATATCGGTGCTGCGGGGAATCCTCGTCGCGGACCAGGGCCTGCGGACCGTCGATCCCCGGGAGCGGCGGCTGGTTCCGCGCCTGCCCGGCGATCTCGACTGGGACATCCTCTCCCGGGCCGGCTGCTGGGTCGGCGTCAGCGAGGCCGCGACGAGAAGCATCCGGGAATCGTCTCCGCGCCCGGTCAACGCGGTCACCATACACAACGCCGTCCGCCTCGACCTGTACCGGAAAGCGCGGAAGCCACCGCTGCCACGCAGGTTTTCGGTGGTCGCCCGCACCGAGCCGTGGAAGCTGATCGACCAGGTGATCCGTGCTTTCGCGCGCTTGCCCGAGGAACTCGCCGCGCGCGCACAGCTCAACATCTACGGGACCGGGACGGCGTTACCGGAGCTCCGGCGGCTGGCGGAAGAACTCTGCCGCGGCCAGGACGTCCGGTTCCGGGGCCACGTACCGGATCACCGGTGGCTGGCCGGTACCGATGTCCTCGTCACGGCCTGTGACATCGAGGGCTTCGGCCGTTCGGTGCTCGAAGCAGGCGGAGCCGGGATCCCCCAGATCGTGCCGGATCGCGGGGGCAGCACCGAACTGGTGGTGCCCGGGATCACCGGTCTGGTTTACCCCGCGGGCGATCCCGCCGGTCTCACCGCCGCTCTGGCCGAGGCCGCCGGGTGGCCCGCGAGCCGTCTCGACGCGCTGGGCAGCCGAGCCCGGCTCAACGCCCGATCGTTCTCCCAGACCCGTTGTTTCCTCGCCTACGCCCGGCTCGCGCAGGAAGTTCCCGAGTGGAGCAGGCACCCCTCACCGCTGTCCGCAGCCGACCGGACGGCATAGATCGAAAGGATCACCAGAATGGGTCACGAAGCCGAACGCCACCACATCATCCGGTCCGTCAGCGACATGACGCGCTGGGGTACCCTGGATCCGGCCGGTGGTTCGGTCAGCGTCCGCGCCGGCACCGGCAACATCGTCAGCACCACCGCGAGCTCCGCTTTCGTGCGGTGGGACATCACCGCCCGCAACCTGATGGTGTACAGCCCCGAGGGCTCGATCGTGGAGCGCGCCACGGACCTGGCGCCACCGGACGCGCCGTTGCACATGGCGATCTACCGGGAGTTCCCGAACTGCAACGCCATCGTGCACTCCCACGCGCCCTACAGCCTGGCGTTCGCCTCGCTCGGTCTCGGCGTGCCATCCTGCACGAACAAGCTCGACACGATGGGTGAAGTGCCCTGCTTCACCTCGGACGATCCCGCCGTCAAGGAGGATGTGCTCACCGGGCGGGTCGACATCGAGGTCGCCGAATGCATGGGATCACGCCCGGACGTCATCGCGGGCTACCTTCTCACCGTGAACCCCCAGATGTTGGAACACTTCGGCCCCCGCGCCGGCGAACTGGACCGGCACGGCCTCGGTTTCGTGGTCTACCGGCACGGTGTGTTCGTCTTCGCCCGCCACCTCGACGAGGCCGTCGAGAACCTGACGAGGATCGAGGTCAGCGCCCGGACAGCGCTGTTCCAGGCCACCCTGCACGGCGGGATCAGCGGGATCAAACCCGACGCGCTGCACAACCCCGGCGGCACCTGGTCGGACAGCGTGTACTCGGGGAACAGCCGCTGAACGCGCGACCGGGCACCAGGGGCGCGTCCGCGGGCATGCTGTTCGACGACCACGGACGCGTTCTCGTCGTCAAGCCCACGTACAAACCGGGCTGGGGCTTGCCGGGCGGGGTGATCGAGGAGGGCGAGTCGCCGCACGCGGCGTGCGTGCGCGAACTTCGCGAGGAGCTCGGCATCACCCCGGTGCTCGGTCCGCTGGCCGGAGTGGACTGGGTACCTCCGCGGCCGGGCCGCGACGAGGCAAACGTGTTCGTCTTCGCCGGCCGGATCCGCGACGAGCTGCTTCCCGCGATCCGGCTTCCGGCTGATGAGCTGTCGGCGTGGCAGTTCGTCGACATGCGCCGGTTCCGGGAGCTGATGGCGCCGCGGATCGCCCGGCGGATCGAGGTGTGCCGCCGCGCGCACGACGTCGGCCGGGTGGCCTACATGGAATTCGGCTACGAGGTCTTGCCCGTGCCGTCCGGCCCGCAGTGATCGGCTGTCCGGCGGAACGCGAGCCACCCGAAGCAGCCGAACCAGAACTCGCTTTCCAGCACGAAACCCGCTGCCCGCGCCTCGGCGACCACCTGCGCGCGGGTACGCGGGCGCGCGACCGGATTTCTTTGTGCATAACGGAGATCGACCAGTTCCTGATCGTAGCTGCCAGTGCGGAAGTACGCCATCGCCAGGCACACCACACCGCCGGCTCGCACCAGCCGCATCATGCTCCGCCACATCGGCGCCGAATCCCGGAGGTAGTGATAAGCGCCGACCAGCATCGCACCGTCGAAGCACTGCGCACCGGGAAGGGTGAGTGGCTGTTCCAGATTTCCCCGGACAACGCAAGTGCGGGGGTCATCGGCGGTGCGTTCGGCCGAGACCCGGACGAAGTCCGCGCTGACCTCCACGCCAACGAACCGGCCCGCACCGCCGCCGTTCGCGTGCCGCGCGAGTTCGAGCAGGCCCAATCCGGTCCCGGAAGCCAGGTCGAGTAGGTTCACGCCCGTGGAAACCAGTGTGCGCACCGCACTCATTCGAGCGTACCGGTAATACGGCAACTGCATTCCCTGATCCCAGAGATCGGCGTTCGAGGCGTCGAAGCCCGACAATGCCTGCTTTTCCTCTCGGGTCAGCGATGCCACCACCCGGCCGAAACTTCCGCTGTACCCGAGCTCCCGGTAGCTCGATTTACCGGTGGCCAACCGGATCAGCTCGTCGTCGATGGACCGCGGCGGCGCGTAATCGGCCACCGCACCGAAGCGCGTGGGCTGATCACCGACCCGGCGAACCGCTCCGCACCTGTTCAGTGCTCCGAGCAGCAACTCGGCCACCGCGACCTTGCCCGGCACAACTCCGTGCCTGGCCACGAACTGCGCCACGGTCAGTGGCGTCTCGAGCTCGGCGAGCACTCCATTGTCCAAGGCCGCGCGGTAGACGAACTCGTAGCCGGACCGGCGGTATTCCAGGTAGGCGGCAGCCATCCGCTCCGGCTGGATTCGCAAGAGTTCTTCGTCGGTCAAGTCCATGACTCATCCTTCACGGGGAAGAGTTGATGAGTGATCCCCCGTGGGGATTCTACGCGGTATCCGGGGTGTCGGAAGTGCATTCCGAGCCCAATTCCGCGATTCTCGATCGGAAGGTGGCGGCCGTATCGGAACAGCGGCACGCTCTCTCGCGGTCAAGGTCTGTCCGGGTGAAACCGGCTGTTGGCCGAGCCGAGCGCGAGCCCGCACTGCCCGGTCGCGGCGCGATCCGGCCCGGCCGGCGCCGGACGACCTGGCGGGGGACCTGGACAGCCCGCTCGTCGACGTCCACGGCGCGGGTCGAGAGCCGGCGGCGGTGTCGCCGAGAACCCGGACGTGGTTGCCGGGCTCGACAGCGGCCCGCCGGTTCGCGGCCGGGTGCTTCTCGTGCTCGTCTGTGGCGGCCGATCTCGGACTGGGTCGGCATCGGACCATTGCGGTGAAGAAACTCTTGTGCGACCGGTTCCGCGCGTCGAGCTGCTCACCCAGCTCCGGCCCGGGGTCGCTGACCGGGCGTGGCCGGTCAGCGGATCCGTGGTCCGACGCCGGTGGTGAAGCGGAACTCGAGGACCACCGGGAGGTCGTCGAGGTCGAGTGCCTGCCGCAGCCTGGGCAGGCCGTCGAGGTCGAGTCGTTCGCGGATCGTTGTGGGGTCGCCGTCCTCGGTTACGGAAACCACCAGGGCCAGGGTTGGTTCTTCTCGGGTGCCGGCCAAGGTGGCGCGGGCGGTGTGGACGCCCGGGTACGTGCGTAGTTCGGCTGCGAACGGCGCCACCGCGACGTCGGCCGCGAGTTCGGTGCGGCCGTGGATGGGTTCGGTGTCGAACCGCCATGCCCGTGTCCGTGGCCGGGGCGACAGCTGCGCGAGCATCCAGCGCAGCATGAGGAGACCGAGCACGACGGCTGTCCCGGCGGTGACGTAGAGCGCCCACGTCGGCGGGGCGGCGGTCCCGGTCACGAGCGTGGCCGAGGGGTCGACGACGCGCAGGCGGCCGAAGTGGGTCGCGAGCGCGAAGCCGCCCGCGGCCAGCGAGATCAGCCCGAGCAGGAACAAGGCGACCCGGTTGAGCCGCGCCGGGCGGTTGAGGCTGGTCATGAGTTCCTCCTCGGGGCTCGGACGCGCACGGTCACGGTGGGCCGGCCGGCCGGGCCGATCTGCTCGAGCCGCTGGGTGACCGCCGCGTGGACGGCGTCGGCCAGGCCCTCCGGCCGGCTCCGGGCGGTGTCGACCCGGATCTTCGCCCGTCGCTTGCCGAGCTTGACCCGGGCGCGGGCGACACCGTCGACCCCGGCCGCCGCGGCGCGCAAGGTCGACCGGTAGCCGCCGCGCGCGGCGCCGGCGTCGAAGAGGCCGTTCAGCGGCAGCACGGTGGCCGCGCCGGGAACGACCGCGGCCAGCACCAGCACGAGACCGAGCAGCGCGAGGACCCCGCCGGCCACGGCCGGGAGCACGTCGGTCCAGCGCAAGTCGTGCAGCGTGCCGGCCACCGCGTCGTAGCTGAGCCACGGCCGTTCGCCCAGGAGCATCTGGACCGCGACGACGGTGATCACCACGCAGGCGCCCAGCAGCACCAGCGCGCTGAGGAGAGCCGGAACACTCCGGCGGGGCCGCCGCTTCATTCGATCCTCCTGCCCGTGGTGACGTCGGTGTGCAGGGCGGTGACGGTGAGGTCGACGCGCGTGACGCTGAGGCCGGTCAGCTCCTCCACCCGCTGGACGAGGTGCGCACGCGCCCGTTCCGTGGTGCGGGTGACCGAGGCGGGGTAGGCGATCGAGAGCCGCACGTCGAGGGCGACCGTCGTGTCGGCGACCGAGGCCGTGACCTTGGCCGAGCGCTCCGGATCCTCGCCGCCGAGGCTGACGCCGAGAAGCCGGCCGGCCGCTCCGCCGACGTCGTCCACTTCGCGGACCGCGTGGGCGGCGAGCCGCTGCACCACCTGGTCGGCGATGGTGAGCGTGCCGCGTTCGGGTTCGGTGCTCACCCGCGATCGCGCCCGGTGAGCCGGGACAGGTCGAGTTTGCCGTCGAGGAAACGGCCGGCCAGCAGGCCGATCACGCCCAGCAGGGCGACGGCGGCGAACGCCCCGAACCCGCCGAACGCGACGGCCAAGCCCAGGGCGAGGCCGGTCAGCAGGCCGAGCTGGGTTGAGTTCACGAGACCTTCTCCTTCGGTTCTTCCTCGGTAGCGGGTGGATCGGTGAGGTCCGCGAGCACGACGTGCACGGGCCGCCCGGTGACTCCGGCGGCGGCCCGCACGGCCGTGGCGATGGCGCCGGCCACGACCGGGTACTGCGCGATCACGGCGACGGTCACCTCGTCCTCGCGGACCCGGACGCCGACGACCCGCCGCGGTGGGTCCAGGGTGGCGATTTCGCCGAACCGCCCGCCGTGCAGGCCGGTCACCCCGGGCACGGTCCGCACGGCGGCGGCGATCCGGGCGGCGTCCGGTTCGGTGGTCACTGCACCCGGCCGGCGTCGGTGCTTTCGCCCTCGTCGTCGGAGGGGAGGTGCAGGTCACCGACGTGGATGTTGACCTCGACGACTTCGAGGCCGGTCATCCGCTCGACCGCGGTGATCACGTTGCGGCGCACCGACCGGGACAGGTCGGCGATGGAGACGCCGTACTCGACGACGATCTGCAGGTCGACCGCGGCCTGCTTTTCGCCGACCTCGACCGAGACTCCCTGTCCGGCCGAGGCGGTCGCGCCGGGGATGCGTTCGCGGATCGCGGAGAACGCGCGGGCGGCGCCGCCGCCGAGCGCGTGCACGCCGGAGACTTCCCGGGTGGCCAGGCCGGCGATCTTCTGGACCACGACGTCGGAGATCGACGTCGAACCCTGGGTGGTCACGAGGGCGCTGTCGGCGGCGTCCTTCCGGCCGGTGTCGGGCGAGCTCTGCTGAGCGGGGACCTTGGTGGCGGCGTTCGTCATGCTGACTCCTTCGCGCGGATCACTTGTGTTCGCAGGGGAAGCACCTCGATCCTTCCTCCACGAACGACAGACCCCACGCCGAGAAGATCGTCACGACCCGATCGTGTGAAGCGGGCCACGGTCGTGGAGTGGGGGAGCTACCTGGCCGGGTGAGCACTTCGGGCCGTCGCCCGAGCCGCGAGTGCGACCACTGCCGCGCCTTCGCCGGGATGGATCAGCCGTACGGCGATGATGGGGACATCGGTAGCCGGGAGCTGTTCATGGTCCGGACAGGCGTTGCTTCAGCTCGCCAGCACCTGCGGGGAGAGGATCTCGAGCGTGGCGTTCGTCCACTCGAGCTGCCGCAGCGTCCGCGGGGGAGAGCGGGCGGCAAGTGCCAGCAGTGCCCAGCCGAGGGAGACCCGCGGCAGCTGTTCGCGACGGTGGCCCGCCACGACCACCTCACCACGGACACCGAACGCGCCGCCGACTTCTGCCTCGACCTGATCACGCGGTGCCGGGACGAGCCGGAAGCCGGAGTCCGGGAACCCGCCGACGACTGGTGCTCCCGCTCTCGCCCCGCCTGTGTCGCGGACCTGCGCGCCTTCGCCCGGCACCGCGCCGGCCGCCGCGCGGCCGAGTTGTCCGGCCTCGCCGACACCTTGCTCGCCGAAACCGCCCGCCGCTGCATCGACCATGGCGGCGGCTGGCAACGCAGCCCGACCCCGGCCGGTACCGACGCGGCGCTGCTGCTGCCCCCGGTCCGCGGCGCCCTGCCGGCCGAGGATCCCCGCACGATCGCAACACTGCACGCCGTGCGATCGGAACTGTGCGAGGACGGCTCCGTGTACCGCTTCGCGCCCGATGACCGTCCACTTGGCGACGCTGAAGGTGCGTTCCTCCTGTGCGGGTTCGGGATGGCGCTGGTTCGAGCGCAACCGCGCGGCTGCGGTCCGCCGGGGGCTGCTGGCCGAGGAGTACGACGCACGGCAGCGGCAGCTACGGGGCAACTTGCCTCAGGCCTTCGTGCACGCTCTCCTGCTCGAAACGGCGCACCGGCTTGGGGGAGAGCCATGACGCCTGCTTCGTGGCCCGTGGGTGAGGATGTCGGACCGTCCGACGGCCGGAACAGAGGCCGGTGTTAAAGCGGGCCTGCCCCGGACGATTGATCGAACGTGACGAGGTGGGGAAACGAGGTGGCCAGGCAGCCCGCCGTCGGCGTGCTGGTGCTGGGTGGGGTGGCGTTGCTCGCGGGTGGGGTCGGGCTGGCCGGATGGGTCGACTGGTCGGCCGTGGGCCGCTGGGCGCGTCCACACGCACCGTCGTTCGCTCTGTTCGCCGTCGGTGCGGGCCTTTCGCTCGTCGGCGGCAAAATGCTGCGTCGTGACCGAAAGCCCGGCGATCGCGGCCCGGGCATCCGCACCTTCGGCATGAGCTGGTGGGTGGTCACCGGTGCCGCGGTAGTGGTGGTCGTCGTGGCGTGGGCCGCTACCGGCTGGCTCCTCGACGAGGCTGCTGCGGCGAAGGACCCAGGCGCCGCGCGGGTCGAGGCGATCAAGACCGGCCTCGGCATCGGTGCCGGTACCACGGGGATCTTCGCTCTCCTGCTGGCGGTGCGACGGCAATGGCACAACGAGTACGACGCGGTCGAGAAGAACCTCACCGAGCTCTACACCAAGGCCGCCGACCAGCTCGGCTCCGCCGAGGCCTCCGTGCGCTTGGCCGGCCTGTACGCGTTGGAACGGCTGGCCCAGAACAACGTCCGCCAGCGGCAGAGCATCGTCAACGTGGTGTGCGCGTACCTGCGCATGCCCGACGACTCCCCGGAAGACGATCGGGGGGCTGAAATCCGGCTGGCTGCTCAGCGCATCCTGGCCGAACACCTCCTTCCCGACAGCGGAGTCTTCTGGGACGGCATGGACCTCGACCTCACGAACGCGCACCTGGTCGATTTCAACCTGGGTAACTGCCGAGTGCGCAACGGTCGCTTCGCCGGCGCGACCTTCGTCGGCGACGCCGCATTCGGTGGTGCGACCTTCACCGGGAACGCTCGTTTCGGCATGACGACCTTCGCAAGCACGGCCACGTTCGGCGCGGCTAAATTCGCCGGGAATGCCCAGTTCGGTAATGTGCTGTTCGCTGAGAACGCGCAGTTCGTCGGTGTCGTCTTCTCGGGCGATGCCTACTTCAAGAATGTGGCATTCACGGGGAACGCCGGTTTCGCTGTCGTCACGTTCACTCGCCGGTCCGTGTTCCGAACGACCAGGTTCGGTGGCGAGGCGAGGTTCCACAACAGCACCTTCGGGAAGGATGTCGCGTTCACCGGTACGGATTTCGTCGGCGACGCTCGGTTCGGAAAGGTGACGTTCAACGGATGCGCTACCTTCGAGGAAGTTTCGATCGGACCGGTTTCACGGCCCATGCGAGTTTTGGTGGCGCGACGTTCGCCGGTGAAGCCCGGTTCGGCAGTGCGGCGTTCGGTCGTGGCGCCGGCTTCGGCAGCACGACGTTCGCCGGCGGCGTCGGGTTCGAACGGGCGAGCTTCGCGGGCCGACCGGAGGTCGGCGACGCGACCTTCGTGGGTGACGTCCGGTTCGGTGGTGCGGTGTTCACCGACGGCGTCTTGCTGGACGGTGCGACTTTCGACGGCGAGACCGGTTTCGAGGGTGCGACGCTCGGTGGGGTTCTGGCGTTCGAACCGTGGAGCAGGCGGCGGCCGAGGCGGAGTGGTGGTGGCGACAGGTCATGAGCGCGCTCACCGGCGAGCCGGCCGCACCCACGGCGGACTCCGCGGTGTGGATCTGCTCGACCCGGGCTCTTGTCGACCTGCCGGCGACGTTCACCCGAGATGTTCTTCGGCACCGGGGTCCCCGACGACGGCCCGGCCGCCGCCGCCCCGCGGCGGCGCCGGCTCGTGGCCGAGTGCGGGCCGGCACGACAACGCGGTCGCGTGCAGGAGGTCCTCGGCACCGAGGTCACCGTCGGCGGCCGCCGCGTCGAGCAGCGCCGTGAGCGTGGGACCCAGCCGCTCCACGAAGGAGCCGGGCGGCCCTTCGAACGCCGGATCGCCCGAGTGGGGCCCGCCGGGTTCAGCTCACCGCGAGGCCGGCGATCGACGGTGTCGTCGGCTGCAGCGATCCGGTGGCGGGTTCGATGGTCACCGCCACACCGTCGGTGCCGGCCGGGAGGGCTGCCTCGACGGAGCCGTCGGGGTCCACCAGGCCCGCCGACCTCGGGGCGCCCGGCCCGGTCAGCCACACCTCGTAGGCGTGGCCGGCGTCCAGGCTCGGCAGCGCTCGCGCGGCGACGAGGACCTTGCCCAGCTGCCGGGAGGCGGTGGCCGAGACGGAGCCGCCGCCGACCGCGGTCGTGCGCACAGTGGTCGCGTCGGGCGCGGACGTCACCGCGCCGCCGTCGGCCACCGGTGCCGGACGGTCCGAGACCGACTGGTCCAGCCCGATGCCGATCCCGCCGGCGAGCACCGCCGCGGCCGCGGCGACGGAGGCCAGCCCGATCACGGCCCGCCTGCGCCACGGGGTGCGCCGCGCCGGCACCGCCGGCTCGGCGACGCGGGGCGGAAGCTGCCGCGTCTGGGAGACCTCGGCGAGCACGTTCCGGCGGAAGCTCTCATCCGGGCCGGCGGCGGCCGCGGTGCCCAGCAGGGCGGCGGTCTCCCGGAAACCGGCGACCTCCTCGGCGCAGACCGGGCATTCGCCGAGGTGCCGGGTGAACGCGGCACGTTCGAGGTCGTCGACAGCGTCGAGGGCGTAGGCGCCGGCGAGGATGTGGGCGTCGGCGGTGGTCATCGGTGCACTCCCAGAGCGTCGCGCAAGCGGACGAGTCCGTCCCGCATACGGGTTTTCACGGTGCCGACCGCGACACCGAGTCTTTCGGAAACCTCCCGGCAGGTGTAACCCTGGAAGTAGGCGAGCAGGATCGACTCCCGCTGGAGCTCGGTCAGCGCCGCCAACGCGGCACGGACCTGCACCCGGTCGAACCGATCCAGCGTCGACTCGGTGACGTCGTCGTAGGGGCGGCGCAGGTCCAGCCGCTCGGCCCGGTCTTCCCGGTCGGCCGCGGACTGCTCGGACCGGACCCGGTCGATCGCGCGCCGGTGCGCGATGGTCAGCGCCCAGGTCCGCACCCGCCCGCGGGCGGCGTCGAACGACGTCGCCTTGCGCCAGATCTCGAGCAGGACCTCCTGGGTCACTTCCTCCGCGTGCGCCCGTGAGCGCAGCACCTGGAGCACGACGCCGAAGACCGGTCCGGCCAGCTGGTCGTAGAGGGCGGCGAAGGCCTGCTCGTCCCCGAGCGCCGTGCGGGCGAGCAGCAGCTCCGGCGTGCTCTGCGGTTCCGCCACCGTGGTGGGTCCGCTGCGGAGCGCGACTGCGCGGGCGGTCATGGCACCTGTCCTTCCCGGCGGGCGCCGAGTCGCGCGCCGCGGTCGGCGGCGCCTCAGGAGGAGTTCGTCCCGGCCGCCCGCGCGGATGGGTGCGGGTGCGGGGAAACCCGCACCGCCACCCACCCGGAGGAGTGGTCGGCGGCTGTCCACAGTGGATCGGGCAAGCCGTGCTGCCGGGCGGTCCGAACGAGAGGTGGACTCGATGAGGGGAAAGCGATGGCAGGCTCGACTGTGGTCTCGTGCGGGCACTACCAGCCGGGCCGGGTGGTGACGAACGACGAACTGGCGGACCGGCTCGGAACGTCGGATGCGTGGATCCGCGAGCGGGTGGGGGTGCGCAGCCGCCGGGTCGCGGCCCCCGGCGAGTCGGTCGCCGACATGGCGACGGCCGCGGCGGACGCCGCCCTGCGGCGGTCCGGTCACCGCGCCGCCGACGTCGACCTCGTGCTCGTCGCCACGTGCACCGCGTTCGAGCGGATGCCCGCCATCGCCTGCCGGGTCGCCGAGCGGCTGGGGATCAGCGCACCGGGTGCGTTCGACCTGAACGCGGCGTGCTCGGGGTTCTCCTACGCGCTGGCCGCGGCCGACCACGCCATCCGGGCCGGCGCCGCGACCCGGGCGATCGTGGTCGGGGCCGACAAGATGAGCGACTTCCTCGACTGGACCGACCGCTCGACGTGCGTGATCTTCGGTGACGCCGCGGCCGCCGCCGTCGTCGAGCGGGCTCCGGCCGGGATCGGACCGGTGGTGTGGGGATCGGACCCGGCGAAGGGCCGCTTCATCACGCTCGAGTCCGGCGGGCCCGGCGCCTTACCGGCGGTGTTCCGGCAGGAGGGCCAGGCGGTGTTCCGCTGGGCCACCACCGCGCTCGCCCCGATCGCCCGAGAGGCTTGTCACCGCGCCGGCGTCGACCCGGGCGCGCTGGGCGGTGTCGTGACCCACCAGGCCAACGTCCGCATCATCGAAGCGCTGGCCCGCAAGATCGGCGCGACCGGCGCGGTGATCGCCGCGGACGTGGCGGAGTCCGGCAACACCTCGGCCGCGAGCATTCCGCTGGCGTTGTCGAAGCTCGTCGCGCGGCGGGAGATCGCGGCGGGGTCGCCGGTGCTGCTGTTCGGGTTCGGCGCCGGGTTGACCTACGCCGGTCAGGTCATCAGCTGCCCGGGAAATTCCGGCTTGTCACCCGAGCAGGTGTGACGGAACCGGCGAGACCAATACTTCGACCGGGCTGCGTCGAAACACTGACATGACCGCCACCGAGCTCGACATCCCAGAAGCGCCGGAAGCACCGCCGCGTGCCCGGCTGCGATTCTTCGCGGCCGCTTTCACGGGCGTCCTGGCACTGGCCGCCGCGTTGGCGGCCGGGCACCTGGTGGCGGGGTTCATCAGCGTCAACGCTTCCCCCTACCTCGCGGTGGGCAACGGCGCGATCGACCTGACACCGGTCGAGCTGAAGGACTTCGCGGTCCGCACGTTCGGGACCTACGACAAGCTGGTGCTGCTGGGCAGCATGGCGCTGGTCATGCTGGGCGTCGCCGCGCTCGCGGGTGTCCTTTCGCGACGGTCACCCGTTCCCGGCACCGTGCTGATCGCCCTGTTCGGGCTGGTCGGCGGGTTCGCCGTGTTCGAGCGCCCGGACCTGACCGCGGTCGCGCTGCTGGCACCGGCCGCGAGCCTGGTCGTGGGCATCGTCGTGTTCCTCCTGCTGCACCGGATCGCCCCGCGTGTCTGGCGGGAACCGGACTCGGACGAGAAGACCGGGACTTCGCGGCGGTCCTTCCTGCTCGGCGGTGCCGGCGTGGCCGTCGGCGCGGGGGCATTGGGCCTCGGCGGCCAGCTGATCAGCTCGTCGCGCGACGCCACCGCGTCGCGGGAGGCGGTCGGCAAGCTCGTGCCGGCCCGGACCGCGCCGATGATCCCGGCGGACGCGGACTTCGCCAAGCTCGGCACGCCGCCGTTCCTGACGCCGAACGACAAGTTCTACCGCGTGGACACCGCGTTGTCGGTGCCGCAGCTGCGCACCGAAGACTGGAGCCTGCGCCTGCACGGCATGGTCGACCGCGAAATCCGCTACAGCTACAACGACATCCGCAGCCGGCCACTGGTCGAGCGCACGGTCACGATGACGTGCGTGTCCAACGAGGTCGGCGGCGACTACGTGTCGACGTCGAACTTCATCGGCGTCGACCTGGCCGACCTGCTCGCCGAAGCCGGCGTGAAATCCGGTGCCGAGCAGCTGTTCTGCACCAGTGTCGACGGCTGGACGTCCGGGACGCCGGTCGCCGCCGCGACCGACCGCGGCCGGGGCGCGATGCTGGCGATCGGGATGAACGGCGAGCCGCTGCCGCTGGAGCACGGGTTCCCGGCGCGGCTGGTCACCCCGGGGTTGTACGGGTACGTGTCGGCGACGAAGTGGGTCGTGGACATCGAGGTCACCACGTGGGCCGCGCGGCAAGCCTATTGGCTCAAGCGCAGCTGGGCCCGCGAGGCGCCGATCAAGACCGAGTCGCGCATCGACTCCCACCGCGGCTTCGCCAACGTCCCAAAGGGAAAGGTCCGGGTCGCCGGGGTCGCGTGGGCGCAGCACACCGGGATCGAGAAGGTCGAAGTCCGCATCGACCAGGGCCCGTGGCAGGCGACCACGCTGTCGCAGGAGGTCAACCCGAACACCTGGCGGATGTGGTGGACCGAGGTCGACATCCCGTCCGGGGTGCACCAGGTCTTCTGCCGCGCCACCGACAAGGCCGGCTACACCCAGACCGACCAGCGCGCGGGCACCGTGCCCGACGGCGCGACAGGGTGGCACAACGTCACCTTCACCGCCGCCTGAGATTTTTTCCCGATCGACCAATCCGATTCCCGCCGGGTCCCGAATACCCAGCAACAAAGGCGGTTGCCGAAATCATCGCCTCAGCCGCGTAACCAATTGGAGTGAATTCTCGTGCGTAACCTTCGCATCGCCGGTATCGGCCTGACCGCGGCCGCCGCGCTGACCCTCACCGCCTGCGGCAGCAGCGACACCGCTTCGTCGGGCAGCTCCAGCGCGCCGGCCCCGTCCTCCTCGGTGGCCGCCCCGTCGTCCAGCGCCGCCGCGGGTGGCGAT
>NZ_JBEZDL010000018.1:0-249354 GCF_040648295.1 Amycolatopsis sp. NPDC049159 | reverse complement strand
CGGACCGGCAGCAGGTCCTCGATCAAGGTCCATTGATCGTCGGAAAGCAATTGAAACCGCGACACGCCCGCCAGCATTCCAGCGACCCGCCGAAAATTTTGTCAGACACGCCCTAGGCGTCTTCCTTCTTGAAGACGCCGCAGCCGCCGGCGCCGCACGCGCAGCCGCTGCACCCGGCGGGCGCCGCCGGGGCCGGCGGGGGCACGGTCAGCGCGGCCCGGTTGCCGAGCACGCCTCCGCCCATCACCAGCAGGAGCATCGCGAGCACGCCCGCGAGCGCGGCCGAGATCAGGCCGCCCGTCGTCGGCATCGCCAGCCCGGCCAGCCCGGTGAGCACCGCGATCGCGCCCCCGGCCATGGTCGGCAGGCCCGCGACGCGGTTGGCCAGCTTGAACGCCTCTTCGCTGCGCAGCGCCGCCTGCGTGCGCACCCCGGTGCCGCCTTCGCGCGTCAAGCGCTCGCGGAATCCGAGGAACCCACCAAAACCGACGAGCAGACCCAGCACGACCGGAACCAGCGCGATAGCGAACACGGGTCAAGGATAAGCGTGACGTCCCGGCAACCTGCCGGATACCCTGATCGACTGTGCTACAGGCCATGTCACCGCGTGTACTGCCCACCGTCCTGACCGCTGCCCTGATCGGGGGAATCCTCGCCGCCGCGCCGGCGAGCGCCACCGAGAGTCACCAGCGACCCGTCCGGTTGCTCGGCGAGCAGATCGTCCCCAACGCCTTGGCGTTCCAGGGCACGACGGTCGGCGGCCTGTCCAGCATCGACTACGACCCGCGGACCGGCGGCTACGCGCTGATCTGCGACGACCGGTCGGCGATCAACCCCGCCCGCTTCTACACCGCGACCTTCCCGGTGTCCGCGAACGGCGTCGGCCCGGTCACCTTCACCGGCACGAAGCCGCTGCTGCGCCCCGACGGCACGCCGTACCCGCCGCTCGCGCAGAACGACCCCTCGAAGCCGCAGAACGAGCAGACGATCGACCCCGAGGAGCTGCGCGTCGACCCGTGGACCGGCGACTACTACTGGTCGCAGGAGGGCGAGCGCACCGCCACGACGTTGATCGACCCGTCGATCCGCGAGGCGCGCCGCGACGGGAAGTACGTCCGCGACCTGCCGATCCCCGCGAACGAGAAGATGACGCCGACGGCGGGCCCGCGGCAGAACCTGGTGCTCGAGGGCATCACCTTCACCGGCTTCGGCTCGCTGCTGGCCAGCGAGGTCGAGGGCCCGCTCCTGCAGGACGGTCCCGAGCCGACGACGACCACCGGCGCGCTCTCGCGGATCACCCTGCAGTCGCGGTTCGGGCCGGTCCTGGCGCAGTACGCGTACCCGCAGGAGCCGATTTTCGCGTCACCGGTGCCCGCCGGCGCGTTCGCGACCACCGGCGTCTCCTCGATGCTGGCCGTCGACCAGGCCGACCCGACGAAGTTCCTGATGATGGAGCGCTCGTTCGTCACCGGCGTCGGCAACAAGGTGCGCGTCTACGAGATCGACACGAAGGGCGCGACGAACGTCCTGAACGTCAAGTCCCTGGCCGACGCCAAGCACGTCAAGCCGGTCAAGAAGCGGTTCCTGTTCGACGCCGCCGACCTCGGCTTGTCCACTGTGGACAACCTGGAGGGCATGACCTGGGGCCCGAAGCTGCCCGGCGGCGAGCGCAGCTTGATCATCGTCAGCGACAACAACTTCTCGGCCACGCAGGTCACCCAGTTCGCCGCACTGGCGGTCCCCGCGGAACGGCTTTGACCAGCAAGTTACGATGAACGCATGAACACGGCTCGGCTGCTCCTTAGCCTGCCGCGCTGACCGGGCCCGGCCCGGCCGGCGCGGCGACCCCTCATGCCCTGGTGGCTGAGGGGTCGAGTTGTTTCTGGAGTAGCTCCCACGGAGGAAGACGGCGATGACCGAGACAACAGGGACCGACGTCCCGGCGCACCGGTACACGGCCGCGCTGGCGGGTCAGATCGAGCAGCGCTGGCAGGACCACTGGGCCGACCAGGGCACCTTCCACGCGCCCAACCCCGTCGGGCCGCTCGCCGTCGAGGGGCAGCCGGTGCCCAGCGACAAGCTGTTCGTCCAGGACATGTTCCCGTACCCGTCGGGCTCCGGCCTGCACGTCGGGCACCCGCTGGGCTTCATCAGCACCGACGTCTTCGCCCGGTACCACCGGATGATCGGGCGCAACGTGCTGCACACGATGGGCTTCGACGCGTTCGGCCTGCCGGCCGAGCAGTACGCGGTCCAGACCGGGCAGCACCCGCGCAAGACGACCGAGGAGAACATCCGGACCTACCTGCGCCAGATCCGGCGCCTGGGCCTGGGCCACGACGAACGCCGTCGCATCTCCACGATCGACCCCGAGTACTACCGCTGGACGCAGTGGATCTTCCTGCGCATCTTCAACTCCTGGTACGACACCGAAGCGGGCAAGGCCCGGCCGATCGCCGAGCTGGAAGCCGCGTTCGCCGACGGCTCGCGCCCGGTGCCCGGTGGCGGCGACTGGACGTCGCTGAGCGCGCTGGAGCGCAAGAAGATCATCGACGACCACCGGCTGGTCTACATCTCCGAAGCGCCGGTCAACTGGTGCCCGGGGCTGGGCACGGTGCTGTCGAACGAAGAGGTCACCACCGACGGCCGCAGCGAGCGCGGCAACTTCCCCGTCTTCCGCCGCAACCTGCGGCAGTGGATGATGCGGATCACCGCGTACGCCGACCGCCTGGTCGACGATCTGGACCTGCTGGACTGGCCGGAGAAGGTCAAGTCCATGCAGCGGAACTGGATCGGCCGCTCGCACGGCGCGCGCGTCACGTTCAAGTCCGGCGAAGACGCGATCGAGGTCTTCACGACCCGCCCGGACACGCTGTTCGGCGCGACCTACGTGGTGCTGGCGCCGGAACACCCGCTGGTCGACAAGCTGACGTCGGCTTCGTGGGCCGAGGACGTCGATCCTCGCTGGACCGGCGGCGCGGCGACGCCCGCCGACGCCATCAAGGAGTACCGCGTCGCGGCGTCGCGGAAGTCCGAGCTGGACCGGCAGGAGAACAAGGAGAAGACCGGCGTCTTCACCGGCGCGTACGCGACGAACCCGGTCAACGACAAGCAGATCCCGATCTTCGTCGCCGACTACGTCCTGATGGGCTACGGCACCGGCGCGATCATGGCCGTCCCCGGCCAGGACGTCCGCGACTGGGAGTTCGCCGAGAAGTTCGGCCTGGAGATCATCCGGACCGTGCAGCCGTCGGAAGGCTTCGACGGCAAGGCGTTCACCGGTGACGGCCCGGCGATCAACTCGGGCTTCCTGGACGGCATGGACGTCGCCGAGGCCAAGAAGACGATCATCGACTGGCTGGCCGAAAAGGGTGCCGGCACCGGGACCGTGCAGTACAAGCTGCGCGACTGGCTGTTCTCGCGCCAGCGCTACTGGGGCGAGCCGTTCCCGGTCGTCTACGACGAAGACGGCGAAGTGCACGCCGTCCCCGAGTCGATGCTGCCGATCGAGCTGCCCGAGGTCGCCGACTACTCGCCGGTGACGTTCGACCCCGAGGACCGCGACTCCATGCCGTCGTCGCCGCTGGCGCGCGCGACGGACTGGGTCGAGGTCGAGCTGGACCTGGGCGACGGGCCCAAGACGTACCGCCGCGACATCAACACGATGCCGAACTGGGCGGGTTCGTGCTGGTACCAGCTGCGCTACCTGGACCCGACGAACTCGGAGACGTTCTGCGCGCCCGAAAACGAGCAGTACTGGATGGGGCCGCGCCCCGGCGAGTACGGCGCCGACGACACCGGTGGCGTCGACCTGTACGTCGGCGGCGTCGAGCACGCGGTGCTGCACCTGCTGTACTCGCGGTTCTGGCACAAGGTGCTGTTCGACCTGGGCCACGTGACGTCCAAGGAGCCGTACCGGAAGCTGTTCAACCAGGGCTACATCGAGGCTTACGCGTACACGGATGCACGCGGCGTCTACGTCCCGGCCGAGCAGGTCGAGGAGCGCGACGGGAAGTACTTCTTCAACGACGAAGAGGTCACCCAGGAGTACGGCAAGATGGGCAAGAGCCTGAAGAACGTCGTCACGCCGGACGAGATGGCCGAGAACTACGGCGCCGACACGTTCCGGTTCTACGAGATGGCGATGGGCCCGCTGGCGATGTCGCGCCCGTGGGCGACCAAGGACGTCGTGGGCGCGCACCGGTTCCTGCAGCGGCTGTGGCGCCTGGTCGTCGACGAGACGACCGGCGAGCTGCGGGTGTCCACAGAGGACGCTTCGGAGGCGGACCGCAAGGTGCTGCACAAGACCATCGCGGGCGTCCGCGAGGACTACGCGGAGATGCGGTTCAACACGGCCGGCGCGAAGCTGATCGAGCTGAACAACCACGTCACCAAGGTGTACGGCGCGACCGCGTCGACGCCGCGTGAGCTGGCCGAGCCGCTGGTGCTGATGCTGGCGCCGCTGGCCCCGCACCTGGCGGAGGAGCTGTGGCACCGGCTGGGCCACGTCGATTCGCTGGTGCAGGGCCCGTTCCCGGTGGTGGACGAGAAGTACCTGGTCGAGGACTCGGTCGAGTACCCGATCCAGGTCAACGGCAAGGTCCGCTCGCGGGTCACGGTGCCGGCTTCCGCGTCGCCGGACGAGGTCCAGGCCGCGGCGCTGGCGGACGAGAAGGTGGCGTCGATGGTCGGCGACGGCGCGCCGCGCAAGGTGATCGTGGTGCCGGGGCGGCTGGTCAACATCGTCCTGTAGCGCCACGGCGGAAAGCCGCCGGTGCTCCTCGCCGGTTCTCGATTTGATTGAACGGTCAAGGAAAACCGTTCGAGCGCAGGAGAACCGAGGATGACCCTCGACGGCAAGGTGGCGCTGGTGACGGGCGGCAGCCGAGGCATCGGCGCGGCCACGGCACTGCGGCTCGCCGAGGACGGCGCCGACATCGCGCTGACCTACGTGAACAACGCCGCGCGGGCGGCCGAGGTGGTCGAGCAGATCAAGAACCTCGGCCGTCGCGCGCTGGCGATCCAGGCGGACTCGGCGGACGTTTCCGCGGTTTCGGCCGCCGTTTCGGCTGTGCTGGCGGAATTCGGCCGGCTCGACGTGCTGGTGAACAGCGCGGGCGTCGGGTTCGTGGGCGCGTTCGCCGAAACCTCGTTGGAGGATGTCGACCGCGTGCTGGCGGTGAACGTCCGCGGCGTCTTCGCGGTGACCCAGGCCGCGGCCGGGGTCCTGAGCGACGGCGGCCGCGTGATCACGATCGGCAGCTGCGTCACCGACCGCGTGCCCGGCCCGGGCATGGCGCTGTACGCGACCAGCAAGGCGGCGATGGTCGGCCTGACCAAGGCGTTGGCACGCGAACTCGGCCCGCGCGGCATCACGGTCAACCTGGTCCACCCCGGCCCGACGGACACGGAAATGAACCCGGCCGACGGCCCGTACGCGGCCGACCAGCGGGCGTTGACGGCGTTCGACCGCTACGGCACACCGTCCGAGGTGGCGGCCGCCGTCGCGCACCTGGCTTCTCCCGATGCCGGGTACGTGACGGCGTCGGTGCTGTCGGTGGACGGCGGCCACGCGGCCTAACCGGAGTAGAGCCCGATCTCCCGGGCGAGGTCGATGAGCATCGCCTCGAACAGGACGTCCGGCTTGGACATCGGGATCGGGTAGTTGCCGAAGACCTCGAGCGTGACGTGCCCGTAAAGCCGGGCCCAGAACTGGATCATCAGGTACGTCACGCCGAGGTCGATCTTCTCCACCGGCACGGCCCGATCGGACTCGGCGAGCACGGCGACCAGCGACTCCTGGAACGTCTTCAGGTCGTCCCGCAGCTCGTCGGGCACCCCGCTGGCGGACGGCAGCACGATGTCGTGCCGCGCGAGCACCCGCCCCGCGGCGGCGAGGAAGATGCGCCCGAAGGGCTCGTCGACCCGGCTCAGCGCACTCCCGGCCGTCGACCCCACCCCGCCGGTCGGCGAGGCGAAGACGAGGGTGAATTCCTTCGTGTGGGTGAGCGCCCACCGCCGGAACCCCTTGCAGATGGCGAACAGCTGCAGCATCCCGTCGTCCGGCAGCTCGGCGATCTCCTCGGCGAGCTCGTCCGCCAGATCGGCGCAGACGTCCAGCCGCAGGTTCCCGACGAGATCATCCCGCGACTCGTAGTACCGGTAGAGCGCAGGCGCGGTGATCCCCAGCTCCCGCGCGATGGCGCGCAGGGTGACCGCCTCCGGCCCCTGCTCGACGAGCAGCCTCCGGGCAGTCCGCCGGATGTCCTGTTCGGTAGCCGCACGCGCGCGACCCCTGCGGGTGGGGTGGCTCATCCGAACAGTCTAGGTGCTTACTACGACAAGTCTTGCATTAACGCGATGTCCGTCGTAACGAAAAGATGCAGCTCAGGCGCGCGCCTTGACGTTGGTGAGCACGGTGTCGGCCACTCCGCGCCCGAGCTGGCAGGCGTCCTTGCCGGCTTGGACCGCCGAGTCCCCGATGCTCAGCGAGACCGAGTAGGCCAGGTCGTCCGCGATACCGACGACAACCACACATGCCCGGTTGTCCGTCGTTCCCTCGTCCACGTAGCCGATCGCCGGGTAACCCTGGATCGGCTCCAGGTCGTCCACCCAGCGTTTCGCCTTGGGTTTCACGTTCTTGTAGGGGAGGCTCAGTCCCTGCCCGGACTTGGTGTCGTAGCCGACCAGGATCCCGGCGGACGACCCCGAGGCGCTGGCCCAGTCGCAGGTGGGGCCCAACTCGGTGTCGCTCGCCTTCGGGGCTTTCGTTTGCCCGAGGTAGCCCGTGAGTTGCTCTGCCGTCAGAGCCGAATCGCAGGGACTGCCGGCCAGTGCAGCCGCTGGGAGGGGCTTGTCGACTTTTGGCGCGCCGCTGTTCGGCAAGTCCGCGTTGCTGGTCGAGTCGGTGGTGATCGTCGCAGGGCTCGCCGTGCCGTTCGTCGGGCTCTTTCCGGTGCACGACGTCAACAAAGTCGCGCCTATGACTACGGCAGTGGCGGCCAGGAGAACTTGACGGCTCATTCGAGCGACCCCTTGATCGTCTTGGTCGAGTCTGCTGCTTGCTGATCCGCGGCTGTGGTGATTCCGAGTGCCTGCTGCAATCTGTTGATCAATTCGGTGAGGTAGTTGAACTGGTAATGCAGATGACCCTCGTAGTACGAACCCGCTTCGTTGATCCCGTTCGGCCCGTTCACCGCCGCCTGGCTGACCGGCTCTTCCGCCGGGGGGCTCGCCATCATCAAGTACCGCGCCGCCCGCAACTGCTCGGCGAGGGCGTCCCGTTGGGTCTTTGCCTTTTCGAGCATCGCCCGCATATCCGACGAGCTCATCGCGAACCCCTGCCCGCCGGCCGGCGGCGGTCCCGAACTCGGCATGTCCGTCGCCCAGAAGCCGATCCCGCTGAAGATCGAGCCCGTCATCGTCCTCCCCCTAACCCGTTCAGGGTCGCGTACAGCACCTCGGTCAGCGCACCCCGGGTCCCCGGCTGGAAGCTGACCATCCGCTCGCGCCCCGGGTACACGTACGTCAGCACGCGCCCGGCCCCGGCCACGTCCACCGCGGTGATCGGCGCGCTGCGCGAACCCCGATTCACGGCGTAGCACTGGTGCAGCCCCGTCCGCGGAGACGCCATCAGCCGGCGCGCCCACGGCAGCGGGTCACGGCCTCGGTCCGAAGTCTGATCCTCGAGGTCGTACGACTCCTCCACCGCCCGGCCCGAGAACCGCGCCTCCGGGATCGACACCGCTTCGATGCGGGCCGGCGCCACCGGCGGCAGCACGTCCACCAGCGACTCCGCGAGCCGCGGCGGTTCTACGACGTCGATCCGGACCGTGTCGTCCTTCCGGATCAGCCGGAGCGCGTCCGGCCCGGAGGCGGACACCAGCACCGCGCCCGACTCGTCCGCTTCGATGTCGCCCAGCCACGCCGTGAACTGGTGGGTGCCCCGCGCCAGGACGCGCAGGACGTCGCGGAATTCCCGCGTCAACGTGCCGCCTGCCGCGAGGCGGAGTGACGTCAACACGTCGAGGACGTCCGCGTCGAGGCGCTTGCGGGTTTCGTCGCCGAGCCAGAGGTTGTCCGCGCCGAGGACCGCCGGGGGTGGGCCGTGGCGCTCCCACTCCCACGCGGTGAGCAGCGCGGCTTTGGGCAGGAAGATCACAGCCCGATCACCGGGGGCACGGTCCGCTCGTCGGACCCGCCGAAGATGCTCTCCGGATCCGCTTCCACCAGGTACGACGCGCGCTGGTGCTCCGCGTCCTCCTCGCCCTTGCCACCCTTGGCGCCCTGGCCCATGCCGCCCATCCCCGGCGAGCCCGGTTTGCCCGCCGCGCCGCCGCGGAGCCCGCCGGCCGCGCCCGGACGGCCTTCGCCCGGCAGGCCGGCTCCGGTGGCCGAACCCGGACCGCGGGCACCCGAGCCCGGGCCGCCGCCCGGCCCGGTGCCGCCGCTCGCGCCGGACGACGAGCCCGGCCCGAACCCGCCGCCACCGGGGCCGAAGCCCGGCCCGAAGCCAGGACCGAACCCGCCGCCGGGACCCGAACCGGGGCCGAACCCGCCCGGCCCGGTCCCCGGCGGCTGGTAGCCCGGCGGGAACTGCGTGGACGGCGGTACGTAACTCTGCGCGCGAACGCTGTCGTCCAGGCCGGACGAGCCCGGTGGCGTGATGTGCCCGGGTGGCGTGACGTGCCCCGGTGGCGTCACCTGCCCCTGAGGCGTCACCTGCCCGGGTGGCGGCGAGACCGGCGGGTGGACCGCCGGCGGCGGCTGGACCTGGGCGCCGATCGACCGATCGTCGTCGCCACCGCCAGACGTCCGCTTGCGTGGCGGCGGCTCGACCGGCTTCTTCGGGTCCTGCACCGTGAAGTCGCCACCGGTGTACTCGCGGAGCTGGCCGTAGTCGATCGTGCGGGCCGCGGTGTTCGAGCTGGACTGCTGCGAATACGCGTTGTACCGCTCGACGTTCTCCTGGGCCTTCCGGTTGTACTGGTTGATCTTGTCTTCGGTGTCGGTGTCCCACGGCGTCGCGACGTCCCAGGCGCTGCGCGTCGGCGGCTGGTCCGTGACGTCCGGGTGCAGCGAGTTCTTCATCTGGTGGAACTGGTCGATCTGCGCCTGGGCCAGCGTCGAGTTGCGGTCCAGGGTCGTGGACGCCGAGGTCGCCGACGCCGTCAACGGCTGGAGCCGCTCCCGCGCCGCGTCCGACGCGCCGCCCGTCCACGCGGATTCGAGACCGGACGTCAGTTCCCGCGTGCCCTGCTCGAGCTGACGCTGGTACGTCGACTGGTCGACACCGGCCTGGTGGACCTTCTGCAGCGACTCCGTGCCGGGTCCACGCATCACAGCCTGGACCAGCTGGCCGGGCGAAAGGCCCGAAGCCTGCGGGTTCGCCGCCCCGGTCCCGGTCTGCGAGCCGACGTACGCGCCCGCGATCGCCCCGGGCACCCCGCCCGCGAGCAGGCCGACGCCCGCGCCGGTCAAGACGTTGCCGAGCCGCTCACCACCCGACTGGACGGCGTGCGCGATTTCCGACCCGACGTGCTTGGCAGCGTCGAGCATGTCACCGAACAACCCCACCGAACCGCGCTCCCCTCGCGTTCGATCTCCCCTCTTGCGTCACGGACAATACCGCACCGGTCACCCACCGTGGGAAGAACCGACCAGGTCAGGGGATCGCACCTGCCACCGCGCGGCACCGTCCTCGGTCCAGAAGAACCCGAAGGTCGCGATCCGGCCGACGAGGTACCAGACCAGCAAGCCACCGGGAACGACGCCACCCCGGCGAGCAGCCCACCCGGCCTCGGCTCGGCACCCAGCCACCGCCGCGCGAGCCGTTGCCGGGCCCGCGCGGACACCGGGTTGACCGCCCGGGCGGGTGGGGAAAACCCGAAGTCCGCAGAATCTGTCGGACCTGTATGCCACACTCGGTCGCCGTACGGTTACTGACGTGAACGGGGAGGTTCGCGTGTCGAATCCTGAGCAACTGCTGGCGAACTTCGACGCCAAGATCGCCGAGGCCAAACAGCGGGGCGACCGCATGCAAGCCGAGATGGCGACGGTCTCGGTGGCCGAGCGCAGCCAGGACGGCCAGATCGCGGTCAAGGTCAACCACCTCGGCAACCTCGTCGGCCTGGAGATCGGGCACGCGGTGCGCGAAAAGGCGAACCTCGCCGACGAAATCCTGCGGACCGTCCAGCGCGCCCAGAGCAAGCTGGCGGGTGCCGTGCAGGCCGGGATGCCGTCGATCGCGGGCACCGAGACCATGACCGAGCTGGTCCAGCAGCTCCACCGCGAATTTCCGGAGCCGGAGCCCCAGGGCTTCGTGGACGGTGGCCACGCGGCGCCCGAGAACGACGGTTCGCGCTTCATCGCCGAGGAAGAGCCACCGGCGCCGCCGAAGCCGAAACCGGCGCCGCCGCGCCGCGCGCCCGAGCCCGGCACCGACGACGACTACTTCAGCGACGGCGACTACCTGCGCTGACCAGGGCAACGAGGGAGGGGAACACCGTGAACGACCCGCAGCCGGACGTCCGGATCAAGCCGGAGCAGTTGCTGTCGCACGCGAAGAAGCTCGAACCGTTCGTCGACCGGTTCGCGAAGACGCTGGACGCGGCGGCCCAGGTCGTCGACCCGATGGCGTTCGGCCTCGTCGGCCAGGCCTGCGGACTGGGTGCGCTGTGCGCCGTCGCGCAGACCCTGGGGAGCGACTCCATCGGGCACGCGAAGAACGTGGCCCAGGAGCAGATCGACCGCGTGCGCACGTGGTCGCAGCACGTCGACTGGCGCGAGCAGGACGTCAAGGCGAGCCTGGAAGGCATCCACCTTGACTGAGAACGCGTTGGTGACGGAAGCCAAGAAGAAGGTCGACGAAGGGTCTTCGGCGCTCGAAGGCGCCGGGATGGCGCAGGACTTCTGGGACGCGGCGACGAAAGCCGCCGACGGCGACTGGACGGAAGGCCTGCTCAACCTGGGCTTCGGTGCGGCCGGCGTGATGGACTTCCTCCGGGACCCGATCGCCGGTCTGGCCGGCATGGGGCTCGGCTGGCTGATCGAGCACGTCGAGTTCCTGCGCGCCCCGCTCGACTGGGTGACCGGCAACCAGGAACAGCTCGACGTCATGCAGGAGACGTGGAGCGGCATCAGCGACGAGATCGACGCCGTCGCCAAAGACCTCCTGGAGACCGTGAAGGCCGACAGCGCGGAGTGGCAGGGGCAAGGTGCGGACGCCTACCGCGCGTTCGCCGCTCAGCTCGGCGACATGTACTCCGGCGTCGCCGGTGGCGCGAAAGCCGTCTCCGTCCTGATCGACGTCTGCAAGAGCATCCTGAACGTCGTGCGCAGCGTGCTGCGGGACCTGCTCACCGAGTGCATCGGCAAGCTGATCAGCATCCTCATGCGGTACCCGGGCCCCGCCGCGCCGGCGGGCCTGGCCGGTGAAGGCACGGCCGAGATCGTCAGCTGCGGCACGCGGATGTCGGAGTGGCTGCAGAAGCTCATGCGGGCCTTCCAGAAGGGCATCAGCCAGTTCAACCACCTCAGCGGGCTCTTCCGGACCGTCGGCCAGAAGCTGCTCGCCGCGCTGCAGGACGCGGCTCGCGCGGCGCCGGGCATCTTCAAGGACGGGCTGAAGGAGCTGCCGAAGGCGCTCGGCGAAGAGGCAGGCAAGGAAGCGGGCAAGAAGACGGCGGGCGCCTACGACGAGGCCGACAAGAACTACCGCGAGAACCACTACAACGAGAAGAAGCCGGCGGCCGCGGAACCCGTCTTTCAGCAGCAGGGCGGGCAGCGCATCTCCGGGTCGATCTAGCGCCGTGGTGTCGACGACTCCCGGCGGCCCGGAAACGGCCGTGGTGCAGGTGCGGCTGCCGATCCACAACCCGCCGGCCGAACTGAAGACGGCCGTCGGGTGCATGGCGTTCCTCGGTCTCGTGCTCGCGGTCGCGGCGGGCCTGCTGGCGTGGGTACGCAGCGGGGATCCGGTCATGCACCTGGTCTCGCCCGCGCTCGGCCTGCTGGCCCTGCTGTGCTTCTGCGGCAAGCCGATCCTCGGGCGCTACCTCCGCCGCCACGGCGCGCTGGTCACCGCGCGGGTCGAATTCGGTCCCGACGGGTTCCGGCAGCCGCTCGAAGACAAGACGACGCTCGTCCTGCCCTGGAACGACGTCCGGCGGTTCGTCTTCCGCGAAGGGCAGCCGAACGAGCGGGTCGCGCTCGCGGTTTCCCTCGTCGACGACGAGGCCATCCGCAACCTGAACCCCAGCTGCCGGCACAAGTCCGAGGACGGCCTCATCTTGTCGTCGGCGCTGGCCAGGGAAGAAGCCGAAAAGGCGCTGGCGGCGATCGAGCGGTACCGCCCCGGCCTCGCGCGGTGGAACTCCAAGAACGTCCGGCGCGGCGGCTTCGGCGTGCCGAACCCGGTGAAGCGGCTGGTCAAACGCTGGAGCTCGGACCAGGCGCGCACGATCATCCGCGCCGAGCAGGCTTCCGCCGGCCGGCTGTTCGTCTTGTGGGCGGCGTGGCTGGCGGTCATCGCCGACTTCGTGGCGCCGGCCTTCTACGACATCCCACCGGGCATCCCGCTGCCGGTCGCGGTGGCGATCTGGGTACTCCTCTACCTGACGCGCTACCGGGGCGACTTCGGCGAATTCGCCCTGACCGCCGGCACGATCACCTGGCGTCCCAAGGAAGGCGACCCGGTCTTGGTACGGCGCGCCGACCTCGCCCGGCTGACGGTCGAACCCTCGGCGAAGAAGGCCACGCGCCACTACGTTTCGGTCCACGCGACCCTCCGCCGAGGCGAGAACCGGCCGCTGGCAGCGAAGGTTTCGCCGGGCGCGGCCAAGAACGTGCTGCGGCTGGTGACGGTGTGAACGAGAGCGTCGTCGTTTCGCGGACGGAGGGCCGCCCTTGGCTCCTCGCCGGAGCCCGGGTTCCAGTGCCGCCACCGGCAGCGCTCCACCGCAAGTCGAAGGAACTCGAGGCACACATCCGTGAGGTGCTGCCGGGCGGAATCGCTTGGCCGGGATGAGTTCGGTGCCGGTCGGCTTCGAGTCCGTTCCCCGCGTCCGGCGCCCGCGGTGGGGAAAGATCGCCGTCCAGACGATGGTCGCCGCGGCGGGATCGGCTTCTACTGGTCCTGCACCGCCGACGTGACGACCGAGAACGGTGCGATCCGGCCGGTGCGGTTCCGCCTGAACGAGTTGACGCCGGACGACATCGGCAAGCCGGTACCGGTGGAGGGGAGCCGGCGTGCCGCCGACAGGCTGGTGGTGTGGTGGGCGATCGCCCCGGGCGTCGTCCTCGTTCTCGGCCTCGGCGCCTGGTCCGTGCTGCACCGGCGCAAGCGATTGCGTCATCGCGTCTCGCCGTGGCAGCCGACCTCCAGGCTTGTGACGCCGACCTGCGTACTGGCTGCCGGAGCCGGACCGGGCGGTGGGCGCGGGCGCCGGAAGATCGCGCCGGCCGAGTGGTCGGCCCAGCGGTACTGGCGGCTCGCCGGCTCGATCATGGTGGCCGGTGCGGTCTGCGCCGTCGCCGGCGCGTTCGCCGGGTCCGCCGACGCGCGGGAGGTCCTCACCACGCTGGGCTTGCCGGGCCTCGCCGCCCCGCTCTTGCTCTGCCCCTTCACGCCTCAGGCCTACCGTTCGAACGAGAACGCCACCGCCGTGATCATTTCGAGCGACGGCATCGGCTGGCGCCGCCGTGGCGAGACGACGTTCGACCTCGATTGGGCCGAAGTGGCCGAGGTCAGGGTGACGACGATCGACCACGACGGCCTCGTCCTGCGGGTGGTCGATCTGTTCCTCGCCGACGGACGGCGCGGCGATAAGCGACGCCGCCGCCCGGCAGGCGATGCTCGCGTACCGGCCGGACCGGTACCGCGAGTTCGCGGCGGGCCTCGAAGGGGCGCCGCCGACGCCGATCACTCGGGGGGCTACGTGATCGGCGCCGGCGACCCGATGCCCTGTCCGGCTCGCGCCGGTCGGGGCAACGTCACCACCACGTCGAGCGTGATGACGCACCTGGAGAGCGGGACCGGTCCGTGAAGTGACGGCCGGGGGACGGACATCCCCCGATCGAGTGACGGGCATCCGCTGCTCGCATGATTGTCGCACTCAGCCCCGGATAAGTTACAAAAACCTTCACTTTCCTCTTGCCCGCCGGTCCTGACCTGGACCGGACCGGGTTTCTGGCACAGTTCGGGGATGAACTCCGACGTGCTCGTTGTGGGATCCGCCAACGCCGACCTCGTCGTCGCGGTGGATCGGCGGCCGGGTGGTGGGGAGACCGTGCTGGGTGGGGACACCGTGCTCTCGCCGGGCGGCAAAGGCGCCAACACGGCGGTCGCGGCCGGCCGGCTCGGAGCGGACGTTGCGCTGCTCGGTGCCGTCGGCGACGACACTTACGGCCGGTTGCTGCTCGATTCGCTGCGCGCCGCCGGCGTCGACACCGGGCTCGTGCGCACCAGCGACCGGCCGACCGGGATCGCCTACATCACCGTCACCCCGGACGGCGAGAACTCGATCCTCGTCTCCCCCGGCGCCAACTCGAGCCTCGAACCCGGTGACGTCGACGCCGTCTTCGACGGGGTGGAGGTCGTGGTCCTCTCGCTCGAGGTGCCGCTGCCGACCGTCGAGCGCGCCGTCGCGCGCGCCGCCGAACACGGCGTCAAGGTGCTGCTGAACCTCTCGCCCGCGGCGAAGCTCTCGTCCGCGACGCTGGCCAAGCTCGACGTCCTGCTGGTCAACGAGCACGAAGCCGCGTGGCTGACCGGGCCGGGTGCCGACTTCACCAAGCTGCTCGGCCTCGGACCGCGGGCCGCCGTCGTCACGCTCGGGGCGGCCGGAGCGGTTGTCGTCGAGGCCGGCGGGGTCACCGAAGTCGCGTCGCCGGCGGTCGAGGCCGTCGACACCACCGGTGCCGGGGACGCCTTCGCGGGCGCACTCGCCGCGTCCCTCGCCGACGGCGCCGACCTGGTCACCGCGGCCCGGCGCGCGGTGCGGGTCGCCGCGTTCAGCGTGACGCGGCCCGGTGCGCAGCCGTCCTACCCGACCGGCGCGGACCTGGCGGAATGATCGCGCCGTCGCGCGTGTTGCCCGTCACATGGGCGACTCTTTCGGTTCGGCCTGGTGGCGCGGCTACGCCGCTCAGCTGAGGGCGATCGCCGAGGCCAGACGGCCCGACCACCTCGCGATCATGCCGCTCGAGGAGACCCTCAAGGCGCTCGGCAAGCAGACCGAGCTCGACGAAGGCGTCTACGACGTGCCGCTGGAGGGCGTCGTCGGCACGGTCGCCCGCGCCGGGGACTTCGACCGCGAGTTCCGGCCGCGCAACCGGGCCCTGCGCGACCGCTGGGAGCACCTGACGCGGACGTCGGCGGACCTGCCGCCGGTGCGGCTCGTGCGGCTGTCCGACATGTTCTTCGTCGAGGACGGCCACCACCGCGTGGCCATCGCCCGCGCCCGCGGCGCCCGGGCCATCCGCGCGCGGGTCCGCTGGATCAGCACGGTCGCCTGCGCGCTGCGCTGCCTGACGCTCGCCGACCTGCCGTCGAAGACCGCCGAGCGGATGTTCCTCGAGCGCGTGCCGCTGCCCGACGACGTCCGCCTCGGGCTGTGGCTCGACGACCCGGCCGACTGGTTCCGGCTCGCCGACTCGGCCGAGGCCTGGGGATTCCGCCGTATGCTGGCCGGACGGCCGGTCCACAGCCGCGGCGAACTGGCCGAAGCCTGGTGGCGCGAGGAGGTCGGGCCGGTGCTCGAACAGGTCAAGCAACGCGGTTTGTGCCCGCCACCACGAGATATCCAGACGTATCTGAGCTATGGTCTAGACCATGTCTGACTCTCTGTCCGGGGTCGCCGTCAGCCCCGGCCGTGCCAGTGGTCCCGTCGTCCGCGTCGCGGAGCCGCTCGGCGAACCCGCCGCCACCCCGGCCCCGGCCGATCCGGCCGCCGAAGCCGCCCGGATCGCCCCCGCCGCCGCGATCGTCGCCGGCCGCCTGGAGAAACAGGCCGAGACCGCGACCGGCGAAGCGGCGACGATCCTGATCACGACCGCCGCGATGGCCGCCGACCCGGCGCTCGCTTCGCAGGCAGAACAGCTGGTCAAGACGCAGAGCCTGCCCGCCGCGCGCGCCGTCTACCAGGCCGCCGAGGGCTTCGCCGAAGCGCTCGCCGCGGCCGGCGGGTACATGGCCGAGCGCGTCCGCGACGTGCGCGACGTGCGTGACCGCCTGATCGCCGAGCTGCTCGGCATCGCGCCCCCCGGCGTGCCCGAGCTGACGTCGCCGACCGTGCTGGTCGCCCGCGACCTCGCCCCGGCCGACACCGCGGGCCTCGACCCGGCGAAGGTCCTCGCCCTGGTCACCGAAGAGGGCGGCCCGACCAGCCACACCGCGATCCTGGCGCGCGCGCTCGGCATCCCGGCCGTCGTCGCGGTGCGCGGGCTGCTGGCGCTGGACGCGCAAGCGCTTGCGGTCGACGGCGACACGGGCGTCGTCGAGGTCGCGGACCCGTCGGCGCCGGTCGTCACGGCGACGGTGGCCCGGCTCGCCGACTGGAACGGTACGGGCGCGACGGCCGACGGCCACCGCGTGAAGGTCTACGGCAACGTCGGCTCCCCGGCCGACGCCCAGGCCGCGGCGGACGCGGGCGCCGAGGGCGTCGGCCTGTTCCGCACCGAGTTCTGTTACCTGGACGCCTCCGACGAGCCGTCGGTCGCCGATCAGCGCGCGGCGTACACGGCGGTGCTCACGCCGTTCCGCGGCAAACCGGTCATCGTCCGCACGCTGGACGCGGGCGCCGACAAGCCGCTGGCCTTCCTCTCCCCGGAGGTGGAGCCCAACCCGGCGCTCGGCGTCCGCGGGCTGCGCGTGGCGTTCGACCGCCCCGAGGTGCTCGACCGCCAGCTCGAAGCGATCGGGGGCGCGGCCGAGGATTCGGGCGCCGAGGTCTCGGTGATGGCCCCGATGGTCGCGACGGTCGAGGAAGCGGCCTGGTTCGCCGACCGCGTCCGCGCGGCGGGCATCCCCCGGGCGGGCGTGATGATCGAGATCCCGGCGGCCGCGCTGAGCGCCCGCGAGATCCTCGAAGCGGTCGACTTCGTCTCGGTCGGCACGAACGACCTGGCCCAGTACACGTTCGCGGCGGACCGCCAGCTCGGGGCGGTCGCGAAGCTCAACGACCCCTGGCAGCCGGCCCTCCTGCGCCTGCTGAAGCTGATCGGCGACGCGGCGAAGGCCACGGGCAAGCCGGCGGGCGTCTGCGGCGAGGCGGCGGCGGACCCGCGCCTGGCCCTGGTCCTGGCCGGGCTGGGCCTGACCAGCTTGTCGATGAACGCGCCGGCGATCCGCACGGTCGGCGCCAGCCTGGCCGCCACGACGCTCGCGGAGTGCGAAGGCTTGGCGAAGGCAGCGCTGGCGACCTCGGACCCGGCGGCGGCACGCGCGGCCGCTCGCCCCTGATCGACGGGGAGCGGGCGGCCGGGGTTGGGCGCCGCCCCCCAACTTTCAGTCTATCGGTCATCACCGACCGTTCCGACCTGTGCGAACCTGGCCGCACGGGGTTGTCCACATTGTTCGAGGGGTGTGGACAACCCCGGCCTCACGAAAAACCTCCCCGGGGTCTGTCGATCCCGGTCCTTCCCGCTCGACGAACTGGTGCAAGCACCCCAGCCGAGTCGGGAGGACCCTCACATGACCGCCACCATCTCCGCTCCGGTTGCCGAAGTCAGGGCCGGGCGCCGGGCGTGGGTCGGGCTGGCCGTGCTGGCTCTGCCAGCTCTGCTCGTTTCGCTCGACGTCTTCGTCCTGGTCCTCGCGCTGCCGAAGCTCGCCGTCAGTCTGCACGCCGATGGGACCGAGCAGCTCTGGATCATGGACACCTACGGCTTCATGGTCGCCGGGTTCATGGTCACCATGGGGACGCTCGGGGACCGGATCGGCCGGCGGAAACTCCTACTCATCGGGGCCGCCGCCTTCGGGGTCGCCTCCGTCGCCGCCGCCTTCTCCACCAGCGCCGCCATGCTCATCGTCGCGCGGGGGGCGCTCGGGATCGCCGGGGCGACGCTCGCTCCCTCCACCCTCTCGCTGATCGGGGCCATGTTCGAGAACCCGCGACAGCGTGCCGAAGCGATCGGGATCTGGGCCGGGTGCTTCACCGTCGGGGCGATCATCGGGCCGGTCGTCGGCGGGTTCATGCTCGAGCACTTCTGGTGGGGTTCGGTCTTCCTGCTCGGCGTCCCCGCGATGGTCCTCCTGCTGGTCATCGGCCCGAAGCTGCTGCCCGAGTACCGCGACGAAACCGCCGGGCGGCTCGACCTGCCCAGTGTCGGGCTCTCGCTCGCCGCCATCCTGCCCGCCGTCTACGGCGTCAAGGAGCTCGCTCGCGACGGCGTCCATCTCACACCCGTGCTCGCGCTGGTGATCGGCGGACTCGTCGGGTACGTCTTCGTGAAGCGGCAGCGGACGCTCGCAGAGCCGCTGATCGACTTCAGCCTCTTCGCCGCGAAGGCGTTCCGGACCGCGCTCGGCGGGATGCTGCTGTTCAGCATGCTCGGCGGGACCACGATGCTGTTCGTCGCGCAGTTCTTCCAGGTCGCGCAGCAGCTCTCGCCGGTCGGGGCCGCCCTCGGGCTGCTGCCGGGGATGGCCGCCTCGACCGTCAGCTTCCTCGCCGCTCCCGTGCTCGTTCGCCGCGTCGAGCCGCGGGTGCTGATCGCCGGTGGGGTCGCGCTCGCCGCGGCCGGGATGGCGATCCTCGCGTTCGTCGAGCCGGCCGGTGGACCCGCGTGGCCCGCACTCGGGTTCGCCGTGACGTCGCTGGGGGTCGGGCCGATGGTCGCGCTGGGGACCGATCTCGTCGTCGGGTCGGTGCCGGTGCGCAAGGCCGGGGCCGCCTCCGCGCTCGCGCAGACCGTCAACGAGTTCGGGTACTCGCTCGGGCTCGCGACCGTCGGGACGCTGGGCAGCGCCGTCGTCCGGGCGTACGGGTTCGCCAGCGGGCTGCACGTCGTCGCCGGGCTCGCCGCCGTCGCGTTCGCCGTGCTCGTGCGGTTCGTCCTGAAGAACCTGCGGACCGCCTGAGCCGAACACGAAGGCCTCCCCGCCCGATGCCTGGGCGGGGAGGCCTCCTTGACGCCGGGGGCAGAGGGACCCCGGCTAGCCGAAGAGCCCGCGCCGCGGGTGGCGGATGACCAGCGAACCGCCGTGGACGCGGCCGCTCAGCACGTAGCGCGGGTTGCCCATCCGGCCGTTGCTGCGCGTCTTGTCCTCCATCGCGCCGAACTTGACGTCGCTGATCGCGTTGAGGTCGACCGCGGCGTGCTCCGGGATGATGATCTCGACCGAACCCCACTTGGCGTCCAGCTCGATGTGCACCACCGGCGACTGCACCTGGGCCTCGGTGAAGTCCAGCTTCGTCGACCCGTACTTGTTGCGGACGACCAGCTCGGGCGGCACCACCCACGGCCCGCCGCGGTGCAGCGAGGAGTACTTGGCGTTGAGCTCGAACCGGCGGCCCGGCGCGTAGCCCACCGGCGGCGGCGCGTACGCCGGAGCGGCGGTGTCGGCCGCGTTCGGGTGGTACAACCCGGCGAGGTCGGCCAGCACGGCGTTCAGCTCGCCGCGCGTCCTCGACGCCAGCGCGCGGTCGGTCCGCTCGGTGAACTCGTCGAGGTCGATCATGCCGCGGCCGATCGCCTTCTGGAGCACGCCGACGACGTGTTCGCGCTCGTCGTCGGACACCCGGAGGTCGCGCTCGCTCAACGGCTTGGTTTCGGTGGCCCGGTCGGCCGCCGCGTTCTCTTCCTCGCCCATGGTCACGATGGTAGAACCGGATCCCACCAGGCAGATCGGGGGAAAACCCTGAACGGACCCGTAGTTCGCGGTGCCGCTCTCGGGGCGGCGCTGGTCCTGCTGTCCGGGTGCACCGGCGAAACCACCCCGCCGCCACCGCCGCCGCCGGCCACGACGACCGCGCCGCCCCCGACGACGGCGTCGCTGCCGGAAGGCCTCACCGGCGTCCGGGCGACCGGCGGGATCGGGGTCACGGCGTTGCTCCCCACCACCGGCCCGACCCTGTTCGACGCCGACCGCGGCGCCGCCGCCACGCCACCCGGCTACCCCGGTGGTGACACCGGCCTGAGCGTCGTCCGGGTCGGGACGGGCGCCGTCCTGACGACCTTCCCGCCCGACACCCACAGCATCGAGCCGTTCGAAATGCTCGGCTACACCGGCCCGTCGACGCCGCCGCGCTCGCTCGGCCGCGCCTGGTCGGTCGCGCCGGACGCCGCCGGCCAGGGCGTCTGGCTGATCCGGCAGGACGCGCCCGACAACTGCCGGCTGCAGCACGTGCCCCTCGCCGGCGGCGAGCCCGACCGCGGCCAGCCCGCCAGCTGCCGCACCCGGGTCCGCGCCGAAACCGCGCACGGCCTGCTGATCACCATCAACTCCGGCGCCGCCGAGTCGACCGACGCGCTGATCGACCCGGCCACCGGCCGCACGGTCGAGCAGGCTCCGCGCATCCTCGCCGTCGCCGGCGACCGGATGCTGCTCGACGGTCTCACCGACCTCACCCTCGTCGACCTGCGCGACCGCGGCCGCAAGCGGCTCAGCCGTCCGTCGATCGGCGGCCAGCCGACCGTGGTCGCATCGCGCGACGGCGCCTGGATCGCGGCCGACTTCGCCAACGCCGCCTACCGCGGCACCAGCACCCAGCTCCGGGACGTCTGGCTGCTCCGCCCGGACACGCTGACCTGGGAACACGCCCCGGGCATGCCGTACGTGACCGAGCACCTCAAGCGCAACGGCGGCCTCGACTGGACCGCGAACGACGACCTCGTGCTCGCCGACGGCGTCATCGGGGCCTGGCACCCGGGCGAGCCGCGGTGGCGCCTCGGCTCGGCCACCCTGCCGGCCGGCGACTGGTCGGGCCTCGCCGTCCTCCCGTGAGGGTCACTCCCCGTCGAGGCCGTGCTCGATCGCGTAGCGGGCCAGCTCGACGCGGTTGTGCAGCTGCAGCTTCCGCAGCGTCGACTGGACGTGGTTCTCCACCGTGCGGTGCGACAGCACCAGCCGCTCGGCGATCTGCCGCGCGGTCAGCCCCTTCGCGACCAGCCGCAGGACGTCGGTTTCGCGCTCGGTCAGCCGGGGCGGCTCGGCGCCGCCGGCCGGCGCGTCCGCCATCCGCCGGTACTCGCCGAGCACCAGCCCGGCCAGTCCCGCGGTGAACACCGGGTCGCCCGCCGCGGTCCGGTGCACGGCGTCCACCAGCTCCGCCGACGACGCCGACTTGACCAGGTAGCCGGACGCACCGGCCTTCACCGCCTCCAGGACGTCCTTGTGCTCCCCGCTCGCCGACAGCACCAGCACCTTCGTCGACGGCAGCGCCGCGGTGATCTCGCGGGTGGCGTCCACGCCCGAGGTGGTGCCCAGGTTGAGGTCCATCAGCACGACGTCCGGCAGGACGGTCCGCGCGATGCGCAGCGCCGCGTCGGCGTCCGGCGCGGTCGCCTTCACGTCGAAGCCGTGCTCGGTCAGGTCGCGGGCCACCCCGTCGCGCCAGATCGGGTGGTCGTCGACCACCATGACCGAAATCCGCGCCTCGCTCATTGCGCACCCCTCGTGCTCGGCACCCTGACCTCCCACTCCGTGCCCCGGCCGGGCCCGGTGTCGAGGGTCGCGCTCCCCCCGAGATCGCGGACCCGCCCCCGGATGGATTCCACCACGCCGAGGTGCCCGTCCGCTGCCGCTCGCTCGAGAACGCCGTCCGGAATGCCCGGTCCGTCGTCGCGGACGCTCACCACGACTTCGCCGCCCAGGTCCTCCAGCAGCACCCACGCGTGCGCGCCCGGCCCGGCGTGCTTCTCGACGTTCGCCAGCGCTTCGCGGGTGACGGCGGCGAGCTCTTCGGTGACGTGGGCCGGCAGTTCGACGTCGTCGGCCGGGGTCGAGACCTGCACCGACGACGTCGCGAGCAGCTGCAGGGCCGCGCGCAGGCTCAGCGTTCCGCTGTCGTTCGGCGTCAGCGGCTCGGTCGTCACCAGCGACCGCAGCGCGATCTCCTGCTCGCCGGCCAGCCGCGCGAGCTCCGCCGCTTCGCCGCCGACCTCGTTGCCGCGTTTGCGGACCCGGGCGAGCACCTGCAGCACGCTGTCGTGGATCGACCGGGCCAGCCGCTCCCGCTCGGCCGTCGCGGCTTCCTTGCGCAGCGCCTGCTCCAGCCGCGCCGCGGACCGGCGGCCCATCGTCGCGGCCATCCCGACCAGCAGACCGGCGGCGGCGAGCAGGACGCCGTCACGGGCGACGTCGAGGTCGAACTTCTCCCGCGCCAGCCCGGTCGCCACGCCGACGACCAGCCCGGCCAGCACGCCACCGCTCGCACCGAAGCGCGCGCCGGCGGCGACCGGGGGCACGGCCGCCCAGACCGTGGTGATGAGCGGGACGTTCAGCGCGAACTGCGCGTCGCTGAGCACCCACGGCGAGGTCAGCAGCAACGCCGTCGTGAACGCCAGGTCGACGACGACCAGCGCCGGCGGCCGCGTCCGCTCGCGCAAGTAGAGGAAGCTGGTGACGACCGACCAGGCGGCCATCGCGCCGACGATCGCCCACGCCAGCCATTCGCGCTGGTAGTGACCGCTTTGGACGATCACGGTGCCGCAGGCGAACGCCCAGGTGAGCCAGCGGAACGCGAGCACGCCCCGCCACATCGGCGTGATCGGGTCCGGTGACCGCCGGGTGGTCACGGCTTGTCGTCGCGCTTCGGCGGCTCCGCCGTCGAAGCGTCGGCTTCTTCCTCGGCGACCGTCGCGATTTCGGCCTTCGGGCCCCCGGGTTCGGCGTCGTTCGGCTGCGCGGCCTGGTCCTTGAGGACGTCCACCTCGGCCGGGTCGGGGTTGGTCTCGTGCAGCAGCGACCGGACGCCGGCGTTGAGCACCGCCAGCAGCGGCACGGCGAGCAGCGCGCCGGCGATCCCGCCCGCTACCAGGCCGGCGGTGATGGCCAGGACCACGGCCAGGGGGTGCAGCTTCACCGCCCGCCCGAGCAGCAGCGGCTGCAGGATGTGGCTCTCCAGCTGCATCACGCCGATCACGATGGCCAGCACGATCACGGCGCCGATGACCCCGTTCGTCACCAGGGCGATCAGCACCGCGACACCACCGGCGATGACGGCGCCGATGATGGGGATGAACGCGCCGATGAAGACCAGTGTCGCCAGCGGGATCACCAGCGGCACGCCCACGATCCACAGGCCGACCCCGATGCCGACCGCGTCGACCACGGCGACCGCGGCCGTCGCCCGCACGTAGCTGACCAGCGACGCGAACCCGCGGCGCCCGGCGACGTCGACGCGGTTGCGGACCCGCCGCGGCGCGGCGCGGACCAGGAACGTCCAGATGCCTTCGCCACCGCTGAGGAAGAAGATCGTGATGAACAGCGTCAGCAGGAAGCCGGTGAGGATCTCGCCGACGGTGCTCGCCGTCGTCAGCGCGGTCGTCGTGATGGACGCCTGGTTGTTCTGGATGAAGCCGATCGCCTGGTTGATGAAGTCCTGGATCTGCTCCTGACGCAGGTGCGGCGGGCCGTTGAGCAGCCACTCCTTGATCTGGTTGAGGCTGTCGTTGAGCTGCTTCTGCAGCTGGGGCAGGCCGGAGGAGAACTGCGTGATGACGAACGTCAGCAGGCCGCCCAGCACCGCCAGCCCGGCGACCAGCACGATCGCCGTCGCCAGCCCGCGCGGGAACTTCACCGCCACCAGCTTCTGCACCGCCGGCGCCAGCAGCGCGGACAACAGCAGGGCGATGGACAGCGGGATGATCACGACCGAGAGGTAGCCGATCACCCACACCACGGCGTACAGCGCGGCGATCACCACGATGAACCGCCACGCCAACGCCGCGCTGATGCGCAGGCCCCGGGGGATCAGCCCGGTGATGTCCTCGTGCTCCGGCAGGAACGGGTCTTCGCGTCGCGCGTGGCTCACCGGCTCACCGTACTGGCAACACCGCCCGATTCGGCCGCTTTCCGACAGCCGAGTCCGACACGCGGACCGGCCAGCCGTGATCACCCGCCGTGAAAGCCGATCGCACGCTGTGTTCTTCACACGATGGGGGCATCAAGTCGTGTCGAGGGTGCGGGCGGCGTCGCGGATTTGGTTAGGTCGCTCCCGTAACGGCACATCGCCGGACACCCACCGAACTCTTGGAGACGCACCAGTGGCCGACCACGCGACGAACGAGGGGCAGGGCGCCAAGCGTGCCGGCCGCTTCGTGTCGCGTGCGCTGCTGGTGCTCGGCGGGGCCGTGGCCGGCACCGCCGCCGCCTGGCTCGTCTCGGGTGCGGCCGCTTCCGCGGACACCGTCGACGTGGCCCCCGCCCCGATCGCCGCGGCCGCCACCGGCAGCATCGGCGACGTGAACAGCGGTGCCTCCGAAGCGGCGACCGACGTCTCCGCGTCGAGCTGCCAGCAGGACGCCACGTCGTGGAGCGAGCCGTGCGCCCGCACCCTCGGCCACGAGGTCTCCGACCGCGTCAGCGACTCGGTTTCGGACCTCGCCGAGGACGCCGTTGTGAGCCCGGCGTCCCGCACGCTCGGCGCGGTCGAGCACATCGTCCGCGAGCCGCAGGACACCCGCGAGGTCCTCGAGCAGACCTTCACCCCCGAGCCGGGGCACGACGTGCTGCAGCTGCTCGACCCGGTCGGCCACGGCGACCTGATCCCGCTCCCGGGGCACGCCCCGGTCGAGCCGGAGCCGGTCACCACGGGCCTCGGCCAGACCACGGACACGGTCGCCGTCTCGACCGTCCAGCTCCCCGCCGCGTTGCGAGCCCCGCTCGCGATGCCGACGGGTTTCCAGCACGAAGACGGCACCGGTGCCGCGGGCGAGTCCCGCGATTCGCACCGTGACCTGCCGTCGCCGCTGGCCCCGGTGCAGCTTCCGGTCGCACCGTCCGTCCCCACCGCCCCGGGTGGCAGCACTGCCCCCGGTGGTCACCTCGACGGCCTCAACTTCGGCGTCCCCTTCTGGACGACCGAAGCCGTCGACTCCGCCGTCGCGGCCATGAGCCGCGCCGGCCTGCGCACCGCGATGCGCACCCCGGGCGAGCAGCCCGGTGTCACTCCTGACTGAACACCTCCTGCACGGGTAGCTGACGCGCCCAAGTCCGTCCTCAGCTGACGGCGCCCGCGTCCGCGAACCACCCGTGATCCGGCGGTGCGCGTTTTCGCGCCCGCAAGAAGTTCCTTCCCCCTCGGGTGCGGCTCGGACTCCATTTCGAATTCGACGAGCGCACCCCCACAAGCCCGCAAGGGAACCCGAAATAAAGGAGAAAAACCCCATGCAGACGTGGGCAAAGCGCGGACTCCAGACCGCACTTGTCACGGGTGGGTTGCTGATGCTGGGTACCGGCATCGCCTCGGCCGACGAGAACGTCAACCCGGACGCCCCGGCGTCCCCGCTCGACCTCAACGTGACGGTCCCCATCCAGGAGGCCAACAACGCGGTCGGGACCCCCTTCGGCCAGCTGGACCTGCCCGCCGGGCAGACGGAGCTGAGCGCCAAGCCGGTCACCAACGCGGCGAACGAAGCGGCGAAGCAGCTCGACGAAGCGAGCCCGATCAGCCAGAGCACCCTCGGCGGTGTCACCAAGGCCGACGGTGCGGGCGCCTTCACCCCGAGCCACAACAACCTCAAGGGCAACAAGGTCACGGGCGACGTCGTCGTCCCGATCCAGATCGTGGACAACGCGGTCGGCGTGCTCGGCGACGCGACCGTGCAGGGTGGCGACCACACCCAGACCTGGGACCACAACCAGGACATCGCGACGACCGGCAAGGACTCGAGCCTCGCGGGCAACGCGGTTGCCCTCGACTGGGCGCTCCCCGTCCAGATCGCCGGCAACGGCGGCGGCGTCGCCGGCGGCACCGGCCGCGTGACCGGTGGGTCGGCCAACCAGAGCGCCACCGAGACCGGGGACGTCGACACCAACGGCGACGGCTCCTCCCTCTCCGGCAACATCGTGGCCGGCCAGTTCGCCACCCCGGTGCAGGTGACCGGCAACGCCGCGTCGTACCTGCTCGGCAACGGCCAGAGCCACGGCTACTCGGCCGACACGGTCGCCACCTCCGGCGGCTCGCTGTTCAGCTCGGGCGACCAGGCCAGCGGTTCCGGCAACGTGGTCGGCGCGCCGATCGCCCTGCCGGTCAAGTTCAACTGCAACTCGGGTGCCGTGTGGGGCTCGCTGTCGAACTCCGACGGCTGCAACACCTCCGCCGACGCCACGGCCGGTGACACGCGCGAGGGCAGCCTCGGCATCCCGACCTACCTCGAGACGAGCGGCAACGACTCGTTCCTGTCCGGCAACGGCGGGGCGGCCTCGCTCTCCCCGATCGCGAACGTCGCGGGTGTCGCGGGCTCGTGGATCGGCAACGCCTCGGCGGGCATCCCCGACACCGGCAGCTCCTCCAGCACGGTCGACTCGGGCGGCTTCGTCAAGACCGCCGGTGACAACGCGAGCGGCTCGGGCAACGTCCTGAACCCGTCGGTCGCGCTGCCGGTCGAGGCCTTCGGCATCGGTGGCACCTACATCGGCCAGGCCAACGCCGCGCACGACAACACCACCGACGCCAACGCGGGCAACGGCAGCTACACCCGGGGCAACGACTCCGTGCTGGGTGGCAACATCGTCAACACCCAGGCCGCGGGCGCGCCCGAGGTCTTCGGCATCGGCGGCAGCCACATCGGCAACGCGACCGGCACGGCGACCGAGGACAAGACGGTCACCGCCGGGGCGTACGACGGCACGCAGGGCAACGACTCGTCCGGCTCGGGCAACGTCGTCCAGGTGCCGGTCGGCCTCCCCGCCGAGGTCTTCGGCGTCGGCGGCTCCTTCATCGGCCAGGGCTCCGGCTCGGCCGAGGAGACCAAGGTCGTCTCCGGTGGCGGCGGTGGCTCCACCCACGACGACAACGGCTTCCTGAGCTCCAACCTGGGCACCGTGCCGGCTTCGCTGCCGGTGCAGGTCGCCAACATCGGCGGCGCGTTCGTCGGCCAGGGCCACGGCAAGGGCTCGACCGACACGACGTCCAACGCGGGCGGCGACGTCACGGCGAACGGCCCCGCGGGCGCCGGCGCCGGCAACATCATCGAGGCCCCGGTCTCGCTCCCGGTGCTGGCCGCCGGCAGCGGTGCCGCCCTCGCGGGCATCGGCACCGGTGAGAACGACAACATCACCGACTCCTCGGCGGGCGGCGACGCCCTCACCGACGGGCAGGACGGCGCGCTCACCGGCAACATCGTCAAGGCGCCGATCGCCGGTGTGGCGCAGGTCTTCAGCGACGGCGTCGCGGGTGCCGCGCTGGGCCACGGCCTGGGCACCAACGACACCACGTCGGTGGCCGGCGGCGACGCCACCACCAACGGTGACGGTGGCTCGGTGGCCGGCAACATCGTCGGCGCGGACGCGCTGCCGGTGGCGCAGGTCTTCGGGGACGCGGTCAGCGCCGCGGGTGTCGCGAGCGGCACCGGCGTCAGCATGACCTCGGTCGAGAACGCGGGCGACGACACCACCTCCGGTGTCGAAGGCGCGATCTCCGGCAACATCCTCGACCTGCCGGTGACCGCGATCGCGCAGCTGTTCGGCGACGCGGTGACCGTGGGCGGCGTCGCGCACGCCGTCGGCGACAACACGCTGACCACCGAGAACGGCGGCGAGCCGACCACCGAGGGTGACGGGTCCAGCCTGTCGGGGTACAACTTCTACCACGACATCGTGGCGCCGGTGCAGATCTTCGGGGTGCCCCTGGAGCTGCTCGGCGTGGCCACCGCCGACGCGACCGACATGACGAGCATCGACGGGGAAGCCACGGACGCGGCCGACGCGATCGCGAACCCGGTCGAGGGTTCGGAGCTGGGTGCCGGCGAGCTGCCCTCGCTGACCTCGCTCGCCAGCGGCCTGCCGACGGCCGGGCTGCCCACCGCGGGCCTGCCCGCGCTGCCGACGGCCGTCCCGGCGCAGCGCGCCGACCTGCCGGTGAGCTCCCCGATGGCCGGGCTGCCCCACCTGCCCACCGCGGGTGGCCTGCCGGGTCTGAACGGGCTCTCGGGCCTGGGCGGTTCCCTGGCCGGCGGTGCCCAGCGCGCCGACCTGCCGACCGGTGGCCTGCCGGTGCACATCCCGGTCCTGAGCGGCGGCCTGCTGCCGGCGCTCCCGGCGCTGGGTGGCACCGAGCGCGCCGACCTGCCGACCGGTGGCCTGCCCGTCGCGGTGCCGGCCCTGCCGGTCGCGCTGCCGGTGACCCCGGCCCTGCCGGCCACCCCGGCCCTGCCGGTCGCGCTGCCCGCGACCCCGGCGCTGCCGACCGCGCTGCCCGCCGCCCCGGCCCTGCCGGTGAACGCGAAGCTGCCGGTGCTGGACAGCGCGGCCCCGGCCGCGCAGGTCCCGGCCATGTCGGGCCTCGACTCGACCGGCTTCCTCGCGAAGCTGCTGGGTCTGGTCAAGCGCAAGTAGTCCGGTACTGCCGGGCGGGTTCAGCCAGAGCCCGCCCGGCCGCTGACCCCGCTGTCACGGGTTGGCGTTCCACCGCGCCGCGAGGGTGACCTCGCACGGAACCCCCCGGCCCGCGATCGCGGTACTCGAAAAGGCTCTCCTTCCCTGGAGAGGACGAACCCCAGGAGCCGACCCGGCCCCTGGGGTTCGTTCGTGTCCGGGGAAAGTCAGGAGAACTGCAGGGAGCGCTTCGCCAGGCCGTGCCAGAAGCCGTCGATCACGGTGCGGCCGGAGCCCTCGTCCGAGCTGGCGCCGAGGGAGACGAACAGCGGCGCGAAGTGCTCGATCCGCGGGTGCGCGAGCGTCGCCGCCGGTGCCTTGTGCCGGAAGTCGAGCAGCGTGTCGACGTCGCCGCTGCGCAGGACCTCGTCGCCCCAGTGGTCGAACTCGGCCGACCACGCCGGCGGGGTGCCGTCGGTGGCGCGGGCCATCCCGCTGAGGTTGTGGGTGAAGAAGCCGCTGCCGACGATCAGCACGCCTTCGTCGCGCAGCGGCGCGAGCTTGCGGCCCAGGTCGAACAGCTCCTGCGGGTCGAGCGACGGCATCGAGACCTGCAGCACCGGGATGTCGGCGTCCGGGTACATCTCGACGAGCGGCACGTAGGCGCCGTGGTCGAGGCCCCGCTCCGGCGCGTCGTGCACCGGTGTGCCGGTGGAGCGAAGCAGCTTGCGCACCTTCGCGGCCAGCTCCGGTGCGCCGGGAGCCGCGTATTCCACCTGGTAGTAGCGCTCGGGGAAGCCCCAGAAGTCGTACACGAGCGGCACGGTCGTCGTCGCGCCGAGGGTCAGCGGCGCTTCCTCCCAGTGCGCCGACACGACGAGGATCGCGCGGGGCTTCGGCAGGTCGGCCGACCAGCCGGCGAGCTGGCGGGTCCAGGTGGCGTCGTCGGCGAGCGGCGGGGCGCCGTGGCTGAGGTAGAGGACCGGGGTGCGGGTCATCGAGCGCTCCAGTGATTGAAAGTTCAACTACTAGAGTACTGGACACCGGGAGGCGCCGGGATATTCCTCAGGCGGCTTCGAGGTTGGCCGCGCACCGCTCCAGCGTGCGGATCGTCGTCCGGTAGTCGTCGTCGCTCACGCCGCCGGTCGCGGCCGCGCGGAAGGCCTTCACCTGCTCCTCGACGCGGGCGTGCGCGGCGCGGCCCACTTCGGTGAGCTCGCCGGTTTCGGCGACCCAGCCGCGGGCGCGCAGGTCGGCGACCTTCGGGGCCATCGAGCCCTCGGTGGCGACGAACGGCGCCATGGCCGCGTCGACCTCCTCCGGCGTGCGGGCGCCGAGGGCGATCGTGTTGAGTACCTGCCAGTGCCGCCGGGTCAGCGATTCCGCTTCGAGGACCCGGGCCATGGAGGATTCGAGGAGCTCGTGGAGGTGGCGCAGCCACCAGCCGAGGGGTTTCATGAGGACTCCGATATGTCGGTGAACAACTGCATGTAAAAGTACATGCAGTTCGGAGGTGGAGCAACCATGACGGACGCGGTGGCCGACGTCGAGCGCGCGATGATCGCGATCCGCCGCGGCCAGCAGCGGCGGGCCCTGAGCCGGATCGGCAAGGCCAGGGGCCGCGGCGCGCACGACCCGGTGCACGAACTGCTCGACGTCGTCGAGGAGCTGGGCGACCGCGGCGAGCCCAGCACGGTGACGGCCTTGAGCGCGGCGATGGGCGTCGACCAGCCCCGCGCGAGCCGCCTGGTGGCGCGCGCGGTCGAGCAAGGGCTGCTTCGCCGCGAAGCTGATCAGCGCGACGGAAGGCGCGCGGTGCTCGTGCCGACCGAGGCCGGCCAGGCGCATCTCGACGAGCTGCACGCCTTCCGGCGCTCGGTGTTCGCCGAGGTCATGGCGGACTGGCCGGACGAGGACCGCGACACCTTCGGCCGCCTGCTCACCGCGTTCGTCCGCGGGTACGGCGCCCTCGGCTAGTCGTGCGAGAGGTCGACGAAACGGCTGTAGTGCAGCTGGTGCGCGACGGTGATCGTCGCCGTCGGGCCGGCACGGTGCTTGGCGATGATCAGGTCCGCCTCGCCGGCACGCGGGTCGTCGCGCTCCCAGGCGTCCGGGCGGTTGACCAGGATGACGAGGTCGGCGTCCTGCTCCAGTGAGCCGGACTCACGCAGGTCGGACAGCATCGGGCGCTTGTCCGTGCGCTGTTCGGGACCACGGTTCAGCTGGCTGATCGCGATCACCGGGACCTCGATCTCCTTCGCCAGCAGCTTCATCTGCCGCGAGAACTCCGAGACTTCCTGCTGCCGCGACTCGACGCGCTTGCCGGACGTCATCAGCTGGAGGTAGTCGAGGACGACGAGCTTCAGGTCGTTGCGCTGCTTCAGCCGCCGCGCCTTCGCCCGGATCTCCATCATCGTCATGTTCGGCGAGTCGTCGACGAACAGCGGCGCTTCGGAGACCTCGCTCATCCGGCGGGCGAGCCGCGTCCAGTCGTCGTCGGACATCTTGCCACCGCGCATGTCGGAGAGGCGGATCTTCGCCTCGGCCGAGAGCATGCGCATGACGATCTCGGTCCGGCTCATTTCCAGCGAGAAGATGACGCTGGTCAGCCCGTGCTTGATGGACGCCGACCGGACGAAGTCCAGACCCAGTGTCGACTTGCCGACACCGGGGCGGGCGGCGACGATGATCATCTGGCCCGGGTGCAGGCCGTTGGTCAGCTCGTCGAAGTCGGTGAAGCCGGTCGGGATGCCCTGGGACTGGCCGCCGCGCGAGGCGATCGCGTCGATCTCGTCCATCGTCGGCTGCAGCAGCTCTTCCAGCGCGACGTAGTCCTCGCTGGTCCGGCGCTCGGTGACGTCGTAGATCGCGGCCTGCGCGCGGTCGACCACCTCGTCGATGTTCGCGCCGTCGGCCGCGGCCGCGCCGTAGCCGTACTGCACGATCCGGGTGCCCGCCTCGACGAGCCGGCGCAGCACGGCCTTCTCCGAGACGATCTCCGCGTAGTACCCGGCGTTCGCCGCCGTCGGCACCGTCGCGATCAGCGTGTGCAGGTAGGGCGCGCCGCCGACGCGGCCCAGTTCGCCGCGCCGCTCCAGCTCCGCCGACACCGTGATCGGGTCGGCCGGCTCGCCGCGGCCGTAGAGGTCGAGGATGCAGTCGTAGATCGCCTGGTGCGCGGGCCGGTAGAAGTCGTCGGGGCCGAGGGCCTCGATGACGTCGGCGACCGCGTCCTTGGACAGCAGCATGCCGCCGAGCACGGACTGCTCGGCCGCCATGTCCTGCGGCGGCTGGCGGTCGAACCCGCCGCCGCCACCACCCCCGCCACCGCCGTCGGGCGGTGGCTCGCTCGGGCCCGGGTCGGACTCCGCGTACATCGGACTGCGGTCGTCGGTCAGCGCCACCGCCCCGGACACCTCCTCATCGTGTCGAACACCCGTTCGATTATGCCGGATCTTCGCTCTCGAAGCACGCGGCTCGTGCCGTGCTTCCCCGTCACCCGGACCTCGTCACCGGAGATGATCGACGACAACGTCGACCGGCGGCCGCAGACACGCGGAGCGCCACGGTGAGTACAGGCCCGAGGCGGGACGCTAGATCCCCCACACGGCCGATGGCAATTCCGGGTGGGGAGCCTTCTGTGGACAACCTGGGGATGAATGGGGGTAACCAATCACAGGTGGCGTGAGAGCTGTGGACAAGTTGGGGACAAGCGTGATCGGTCTCCCGAAACCCCCAGGTCAACCCATGTGAACAAGCTGTGGAGAACTTGCCGAAAACTCGTTCGGCGTGTCGCGTGAAGTCCGTCCTTCGGCGTGTCGTGGACCAGTCCGGGCCCATTGACCCCAGGGCCTGTGGATGAATATCACGCAGGGTAGAGCGGCCACCCGGTGGGCTGAACGGCGCGGGCATCAGGCCGCGGTGAGCCGGCCCTGTGCGCTGCGTAACCGGTCAGCGAGAACGCGCTGGTCGGCCGGGGTGAAGGCGATCCGGTTCTCCCCGCGCCCCGGAACCTCTTCGGTCAGCCACCGGCCTTCCGACGTATCGATGTAGTTCACCGGCCGTTCGATCCGGTGCCGCGCGCCGCTCCGGTTGCGGGCCGCGACGTAGAGGCTGCCGCTGCCCATCCGGCGCAACGCGAGGATCCGGCGGAGCTCGTCGGCCTCCTGCGAACCTTCGGCCGGGCGGTCGTTGCGGAGCACCGCGAACCCGTCGTCGTCGCGGCGGGCGGTTCCTTCGATCTGGCTCTTCGGCACGGTCAGCGGAGCACCGCGACCGGGCGCCAGCTTCGGGATCTGGCCGAGGAAGTCGTCGAGGAGTTCGCCGGGGCGCGAAGAGCCGAGCACGACGACGTCCATTTCCTCGTGCTTGGCGAGCACGAACGCCTCGCCGCCGGCGCTGCCGCCGAGCAGCCGGTAGCTGACCGGCTTGCCCTGGAAGCCGCCGTCGACCCAGCCGTAGTACTCCAGCTGCGGCCGCGCGATCGCCTCGACCGTCGCGACGAACCCGGGGTGCATGCCGCGCGGGCCGAACAGCCCGGCCTTGGCGAGTTCGGCGTTGACGCGCTCGTCTTCCTCGCGCTGGGCCTCGTCGCTGTACCAGGTCGGCGTCTCCGCGAGCACCGTGTGCGGCTCGCCGCCCCGGCGCCGGATGAGGTTGAGCAGGGTGCCGGTCGTGATCGTGACTTGCCTGTCCAGCACCGCTCTTCCCCCAGTCGAAAACAGTTCTCGAACCCGCTGAAAAGCCGGGCGCGCCCATCTTGGCACGCGCCCGGTGGCCCCGCGTGCGCTACTCGCCGATGACCGGCGGCGCGGTGAGCTCGTCGGTGCCGAAGATGTCGTTCGGGTCGTCGCCGAGGAGGTACTTCGACGTGCGTTCCTCGTCGCCACCGCCCTGGCCCTTGGCGCCGTGACCCATGCCGCCCATGCCACCCATCCCGGTGGCACCGGCTCGGCCGGCCCCCGCGCCGCCCGCGCCCACGGCACCACCGGCGGCGCCGGCGCCCATGCCGCCCCGGCCCGCGCCCGCCCCACCGGGTACGGCCGCGCCGGTCGAGCCGCCGGGCCCGAAGCCCCCGCCGCCCGGGCCGAAGCCCGCCGACGGGTCACCGATCCCGCCCGAGCCGCCGGGGCCGAAGCCCCCGCCGCCGGGGATCGAGAAGTCGCCCGCGCCACCCGAACCACCGGGACCGAACCCGCCGGCCCCGGGGATCTTCGGCGGCGTGAAGCCGGACGCGTGGGTGCCGTCGAAGTTCGGCGGGGTGTAGCTGCCGGGCCCGGGGATCTGCGACGGGTCGTAGTTCCCGCCGGGGATCTGCGACGGGTCGAACTTCGGCGTCTTACCGGGGTCGAAGCCCGGCACCTTCGACGGGTCGAAGCTGCCGCCGGGCGTGGTCGGCTGGCCGCCGAAGGACGGCACGCCCCCCGCACCCGGCATGTTCACGCCGGGCATCGAGCCACCGCCGCCGCTGCCGCCGCCGGTCCCGTCGCCGGTGCCGTTCCCGTTGCCGTCGCCACCCGGCTTCTTCTTGCCGTCCTTGCCGCCGTCGACGTTCACGTTCTCCTGCTGGCCCTTGAGCGCGGAGTACGTCGGCAGCTTCTGGCCGTTGTCGTTGCTCGCCTTGTAGTAGGTGTTGAAGGCGTCGACGTTGGCCTGGCCCTTGGCGTTGTAGTCGCGGATCGCCCGGTCGGTGTCGGTCGTCCACGGCGTCACCGCGTTGAGCAGGTTGTTCTTCGGCGGGTCCTTCGGGACTTCCTGGACCTGCGTGTGCACGGTGGTGAAGGCGTTGTGCTGCTCGCCGAGGTACTTGTCGGACTCGGTCAGCTTGGTGCCGGAGTCCTCCATCCACACCCGCAGCGGGTGCGCGCCGGCGTTCTGCGCCGCGTCGGAGCCGCCGCCCGTCCAGGCCGCGTCCATGTCCTTGGCCAGGCCGTCGATGGTGCTGAGCCGCTCGGCGTAAGCACCCTTGAGCCGGCTCGCCGCCGACTGCCCGTTCGCGATCGAACCCGCGCCGGGACCGGTGGTGATCTTCTCCCAGATGTCGTAGCAGTCGATCTTGCGGTCGCCCTGCGCCGAGGTGTGGTCGTCGGAGTGCGTGGTGGCCATGTTGTAGGCGGCGAAGCCGCCCAGCAGCACCAGTTCCAGCATCTCAGCCTCCCAGGGTGTGGATCATCGCTTCGCCGAACTTCTGCGCGACCGAGCACGGGTCCGAAGCGCCGGCGCCGTTGTCGTACTGCACCAGGATGTTGACCGCGAGCTCGTCGGTCACCGCGACGAACAGGCCGCACTTGCCGCTCTTGCGGTCGTCGACCGCGGCGGCGTAGACGGCCGGGTAGCCGGCGGCCTGGGTCTCGCCCCAGTAGGCGTCGTTGGCCTTGGTGTCGTAGACGTCCTGGAGGCCGTTCTTGTTCGCCGTCACCGTGGTCACGTCGATCTGGTTGCCCGGGTCGGCGGTTTCGGTGAACGTGCAGCTCGGGCCGTTGCCCGTGGTTCGCGGCTCGCCTTCGCCGAGGCCCAGCTCGGAGCGCGTCGACGCGGACTGCGTCGCGCAGGCGTCCGAGGTGATCGACCCGGCGTTCAGCGGGCTCGGCACCCGCGGCGCGGTGTCGGCGACCGAGCGGGTCTCGCTGCTGGATTCGGCGGTCGACGGCGCCGCGTTGGCGGTGCCCCTGGTCTTCCCGCCGCACCCGGCGACGGCGAGCACGGCGCAGGCCAGTGCCGGGACGGCGAGCAGTCGTCGGTTCACGTGGCCTGGTTCCCCGTCTTCGCCATGTCGGCCTGGGTGTCCGACTCCTTGGTGGTGATCTTCTGCTTCGCCGCGGTCAGCGCGTCGATGTAGTTCGTGACGTATTCCTGCATCTTGCGGTTCTGCTCGAGGAAGGCCTGGCCGGACGGGTTCGCGAGCTTCTCCCAGTCCTCGCTGGCGAACTCCTTGCCGGGCGCCTTCACGTTCGCCATCAGGTTGGCGTCGTTGTAGTCGCGCTTCAGATCGGCCCGAAGATCCTGCCACTTCTTGATGACGGCGTCGATCTTGTCGGCGTCGAACGTGAAGCCACCGCCACCGGCCGGTGCTGACATGTTGACTTCATTGGCCATCCGGATCCATCCCCTTCGCGTCCCCGCCCATTCTCCTCCGACGCCGCCCGTGTGTCCGGGGTTCCCCCGAAACGCGTGAAGGCGGGCCGCCCACCAGGGACGACCCGCCTTCCACGAGGTACTGCCTTACTGCGCGACGGCCTTGACCTCGAGCCGCACGTCGACCTTCACGTCCGGGTGGAGCCGGGCGCCGACCGAGTGCTTGCCTACGGTCTTGATGTGGTCGCGGAGCTCGATGACCCGCTTGTCGAGCAGGGGGCCACCGGCCGCCTTGATCGCGTCGACGATCTCGCCGGCGGTGATCGAACCGAAGAGCTTCTTCGAGCCCTCGGCCGCCTTGCCGGTGAGCTGGATGGCGCCGAGGCCCTCCAGCGTCGCCTTGATCTCCTTGGCGTGGTCGAGGTCGCGGATGCGACGGCTCTCCTGCGCGCGCTGGATGGTGCGCACGTTCTTCTCCGCGCCCTTGGAGGCCACGATCGCGTAGCCCCGCGGGAGCAGGTAGTTGCGCGCGTAACCGTCCTTGACCTCGACGATGTCGCCGGGGCCGCCGAGGTTGGCCACGTCCGTGGTGAGGATGATCTTCGCCATTTCAGTGCCCTCCCTTAGCGCGCGGTCGAGGTGTAGGGGAGCAGCGCCATTTCGCGGGAGTTCTTGACCGCGATGGCGATGTCACGCTGGTGCTGGCTGCAGTTGCCGGTGACGCGACGGGCACGGATCTTGCCGCGGTCGGAGATGTACTTCCGCAGCAGGTTGGTGTCCTTGTAGTCGATCAGTTCCGGGCGGCCCTTCTTCTCGGCCTTGCAGAACACGCAGACCTTCTTCTTGGGCTTGCGGATGGGTGGCTTGGCCACTGTCTACTCCTGGTAATTCAAATCTTTGTGGATGTGTACGAGATCAGAAGGGGGGCTCGTCCGAGAAGCCGCCGCCGCCACCGCCGCCGGCCGGCGGGGCCGAGCCCCACGGGTCGTCGGCCGGCGCGCCGCCGCCACCGCCACGGTTGCCGCCGCCACCGCCGCCGCCGAAGTCACCACCGCCGCCGCCACCGCGGCTGACCTTGTTGACCTTGGCCGTGGCGTAGCGCAGCGAGGGGCCGATTTCGTCGACCTCGAGCTCGACGACGGTGCGCTTCTCGCCTTCCTTCGTCTCGAACGACCGCTGCTTCAGGCGGCCCTGCACGACGACGCGGGCGCCGCGGGTCAGGGACTCGGCGACGTTCTCCGCCGCCTGCCGCCAGATGTTGCAGCGCAGGAACAGCGCCTCGCCGTCCTTCCACTCACCCGACTGCTTGTCGAGCGTGCGGGGCGTGGACGCGACGGTGAAGTTCGCGACCGCCGCACCGGACGGGGTGAAGCGCAGTTCCGGGTCGGACGTCAGGTTGCCGATCACCGTGATGACGGTGTCTCCAGCCATCGGGGTTCCCCTCGGGCTCAGGCCTTGGCGGCAGCGGGCTTGGCCGCGGCGCGCTTGACCTCGCGGCGCATGACCTTGGTGCGGAGCACGGTCTCCTGCAGCGACAGCTGGCGGTCCAGCTCCTTCACCGCGTCCGAGGACGAGTTCAGGTCGAGCAGGGCGTAGATGCCCTCCGCGTGCTTCTTGATCTCGTACGAGAGGCGACGGCGGCCCCAGACGTCGACCTTCTCGACGCTTCCGCCCGAAGTGCGGATCACGTTGAGGAACGTGTCGAGGGTCGGGGCGACCGTACGCTCGTCGAGCGTGGGGTCCAGGATGACCATTACCTCGTAATGGCGTGACACAACCACTCACCTCCTATGGGCTCGCGGCCACGGACTGTCCGTAGCAGGAGGGTTTGTCCAGGTAAGGCTACCTGGGGGTACCGGCAGGACCGGACGGCGGGGTCAGCTCGCGCGGCGCAGGACCCAGGTCCGCACCAGCCCGGCGGTCACCCCGGCCAGCACGATCACCGCGAGCAGCATCGGCAGCTGCACGTCGTTCGAAGCCCCGTTCGAGGCGAGCGACTGCGCGTTGCCGGCGTCCCGGATGTCGGCGCCCTGCCCGCTCTGGTCGCCGACCCCGGCCTGCGGCGCGGACGCGTCACCCGGAAGGGTGCCGTTCGCGGGGTACCGGACGCCCGGGGCGACGGCCGTGCCGGCGGTCGCGGTGGGGATGCCGCTGTAGTCGCGCATCGGCGCGCTGCCACCCGTGCCCCCGGCGGTGCCGGGGTTCAGGTTGGAGAGGTTGCTCGAGGTGCCGCCGGGGACGGTCCCGGTGCCGCCGCCCGGCTGGGTGCCGGTGCCGCCCGCGCCCGGCGTGCTCGGCGGGGCGTAGTTGGTGGCGACCGTGGTCAGCCCGCAGTTCTTCGCGACGTTCGCCGAGACCGCGTTGAGCACCTCGGTCTTGGTGCTGTCCAGCACGCCGAGGCCGTTGGAGCCCTTCAGCGCGGTGGCGACGGCGCTGCCGATCGCGGAGCCCGCGATCGTGCCGCCGGCGGAGTTCGGCACCTGGCCGACCGCGAGCGCGCCCTTGCCCGCGATGGTGTCGGCGATGGTGTTCGGCCACACCGAGAGGGCGGTCCAGAGGTGGGAGTTGACGTAGTCCTGCGCGCCCTTGCGGACGAGTTCCTTCACCGAAGTGCCCTGCACGGCGACCGTGTCGCCCATGCTGCCGTTCACCGCGCCCGAGCAGGTGCCGGCCAGCGTCGTGGCGGCCGAGGCGGTGCCCGAGGAGAGGAACGCTCCCCCGGTCACGAAGGCGGCGACGGCGGTGACGGTCAGTGCGCGGCGGGTCGTCTGCCAGGTGGGGATCTTCCGCACGAGCACTGTCCTCCAGAGGGGATTACGGGGGCGTCGTTCCAGGCAACACCAGGATCAACGAAGGAGATACGCGAAAGATACTCGGCAGTCGGGTCAATTCGCAGCGGCCATTCGGCGGAGCACCCACGTGCGGACGAGGCCCGCGCTGACTCCGGAGAGTGCCAGGACCGCGATCAGCAGCGGCAGATTCGACCCGTTCGTGAAACCGTCCGATGCGGACGGTAGCGCTTCGGCGCGGCCCGCCGTCTGGACGCCGGCACTGCCGTCGGCCGCGGTGGCGTCGGGGCCGGTGAGGCCGTACTGCGGGGCGTAACCCGGGATCTGGCTGCCGTACCGGATCGCCGGGGACGGAGTGAACAGGCCGGCCGTCGCGAACGGGATGCCGCTGTAGTCGCGCATCGGGGCGTAGCCCGTGCCGATGCTGAACGGGAAGCCGCCGAACGCCGGGCTCGCGCCGCCGCCGGAGAAGCCGGGGAGCAGCGGGCTGTTCGCCTCGGGGATGCCGCCGGAGCCCTGCGGGGTGCCACCCTGCTGGTTGCCGCCGGTCCCGCCGGAGGGCGGTTGCTGCGGGTTGCCGCCGGTGCCGGGCTGCGGGGACGACTGCTTGCCGCCACCGTTGATCGTGTTGAGGCCGCTCGTGCCGGCGGAGTTGAGCCCGTCCGCGGCCTGGTTGAGTGCGCTCGCGGCCGGTGCGCCGACCACCGGTACCGGCGAGACCACGGTGTTCACCACGTTGACCGTGACCTTGCAGACCGTGTTGAGCAGGCCACCCACGACGCTCGTGAGCACGGTGGTGGCCTGACCGACGATGCCCAGGTCGATGGTGGGAATGCCGAGCAGCGAGCCCTGGATGTGGTCGCCGGGCTTGGCGGTCACCGTGCTGCCGCACGGCACCGTCTTCGTGTCGGCCGAGGCCGTGCCGGGCAGGCCGAGCACGGCCGAACCCGCGAGCACGAACGCCGTCGCACCGACCGCCGTTGCCCTCCGTGTCCGCTGCTGCATGCGCGCCGCCCCTGGTGTCGTGGCCTCTTTCCCAGGACAACGACGTTAGGGCAGCCGGGTAACGCCCGCGCGCTCAGAAATGTCCGGCATTCGAGTGGTAGCGGGGGTGACCCTGCGTCAAGGGGTCAGGCGGGACTGCGGCGGATCCACGCCCGGACGAGGGCCGCGGCCACGATCGCGAGGGCCAGGACCGCCAGCAGCATCGGCAGTTTCGCCGGCGGCGTGATGGCGGGCAGCGCCTCCGCGGTGCCGGACTTCTCGGCGTCGACCGTCGGAACCTGCTGGCCCGGGATGATCTGCGCGACCACCGGGGCCTGCACCAGGCTGCCCGGCAGCAGCGCGGCGTTGGTGAAGATGCCCGAGATCGCGTCGCCCGGCAGGCCCGCGTTGCCCGGTCCCGTGGTCACCGGGCCGGTGCTGTCGCCCGGCGGGTTCTGCCCCGGCGGCACCGGGGACGGCGGCGCGGGCTGCGGCGGGTTCGGGGACGGCGGCGACGGCGGGGCCGGTGGGAGCGGCAGCGGGGGCAGGTCCGCGCCCTGCACGACGCCGCCGACCGTGTTGACGACGCCCTGCGCGGCCGGGCAGACGGCCTTGGCCGCCGCGTCGCCGACCACCGGGACCTCGCCGATGCCGAGCGCCTTCACGGTGTCGCCCACCGGGAGGGTGAGCAGCGGGGCCGTGCCGTTCGTGTTCCGCGCGCTCGAGTCGAGGCCGATCGTCAGCTGGTTCGGCGAGTTCAGCGGGGCGCCGGCGTCGAGCACGAGGCCCGTCTTCGCGTCGCGGGCCTGGCCGTTCTGCAGCGTGGCCGCGCAGTCGCCGCCGAGGGTCGGGCTGGTGTCCGCGCTCGCGATGCCCGGCATCGCCAACGTGGCGGACGCGGCGAAGGTGAATCCCAGTGCGGTGATCCGGGTGAGCTGCTTCCCCATCGATGCCCTCCGGCAGTCGGACCAATCTGGATCACGGAACGCGCTCACGGTACTCCACGAGCGTCACCAACCGGTCCCGCAGGGGAAAAGAGAGCCCGGAGTAGCGTGCTCGGCATGCTGATTGGCGCCCATGTCCGTGACGACGACCCGTTGACCGCGGTCGCCGAGCGCAAAGCCGACGTCGTCCAGTTCTTCCTCTCGGACCCGCAGGGCTGGAAGGCCCCGAAGCCCCACCCCCACGGCGAGGCCATCGCGGCCGACCCCGTCGAGGTGTTCATCCACTCGCCGTACCTCATCAACGTGGCTTCGCTGAACAACCGGATCCGGATCCCCTCCCGCAAGAACGTCACGCAGCACGCGGACGGTGCGGCGGCCATCGGCGCCAAGGGCCTGATCGTGCACGGCGGGCACGTCGGCGCGAACGACGACGCCGAGGCCGGCCTCGACAACTGGCGCAAGCTCTTCGAGCGCGAGCAGGAGAAGGGCGGCTTCAAGGTCCCGATCCTGATCGAGAACACCGCGGGCGGCGAGAACGCGATGACCCGCGACCTCGACGTCATCGCCCGGCTGTGGGACAAGGTCGGCGAGTTCGGCGCCGGGTTCTGCCTGGACACCTGCCACGCGTTCGCCGCGGGCTGGGACCTCGCGACCGCCGTCGAAAAGGTCAAGGCCATCACCGGCCGGATCGACCTGGTGCACCTCAACAACTCCCGCGACGAGTTCGGCTCGACCCGCGACCGGCACGCCAACGTCGTCGAGGGCGAAGGCACGATCGACCCCGAGGTGCTGGCCGAGGTGGCCCGCGCGGCGGGTGCGCCGGTCGTCGTCGAGACCCCGGCCGGCGGCCAGGCCGCCGACATCGCCTACCTGCGGGAAAAGCTCGGTTAGACGGCCACGGCCTTCCGGCGGCGCCTGGTGGCGTTCGGGATGATCACGTCCCGGGCGCCGTCGAGGAAGCCGCCGGCCGGGTCGTCGTCGCCCGCCAGCCGGACCAGGTCCGTCGAGGGGCGGTAGATCTCCCGGACGATCAGCACGCACAACCCCACCACGGCCAGGTCGCGCACCACGACCGTGCCGAGGAACCAGCCTTCGGGCAGGCCCTTGTGGTCGACGCCGAGGTAGTAGAACATCCGCGGCACCCAGACCAGCGCGTCGATCAGCATCCAGCCCAGCAGCAGCCGCCAGCGCGGGATGGCCAGCACCGCCAGCGGCACCAGCCACAGCGAGTACTGCGGGCTCCACACCTTGTTCGTCAGCAGGAACGCGGCCACGACCAGGAACGCGAGCTGGCCGACGCGCGGCCGTCGCGGTGCGGCGAGCGCGAGGTACGCGATCCCCGCGCAGCAGGCCAGGAACAGCACGGCCACCGTGAGGTTCAGGTACGTCGGCGTCTGGTTCTTCTGCAGCACGCCGTCGAACCCGGCCCAGCCCGTCGTGTACGAGAGGACGTTGTACAGCGAGTCCGGGTCCATCGGCCGCAGGGTGTTCATCCGGAAGAACTCCCACCAGCCGCGGGTGGCGGTGAGGATGAACGGCGCGTTCACCACCAGCCACGTCACGACGGTGGCGCCCGCGGTCTTCCAGAACGGCGTCAGCTTCCCCGCGCGCAGGCACAGCACGAACAGCACGCCGAGCAGGAACAGCGGGTAGAGCTTCGCCGTCGCGCCCAGGCCGAGCAGGAGCCCGGCGAGCAGCGGCCGCTTGCGCGCCCAGGCCAGCAGGCCGGTCGCGGTGAACGCGGTCGCGATCGCGTCGAAGTTGGTGAAGGCGTGCACCAGCACCAGCGGTGAGATCGCCACCAGCACCATGTCCCACGGCCGGCGTTTCATCGTCCGGCCGGTCGCCCAGACGGTGACGAGCCAGGCGAGCGCCAGGAACAGCGCCGTGAGGTCGAAGTAGATGGCCACCGGCAGCCCGCCGGGCAGCCAGCCGGCCTCGGCGACGTGGTACCAGCCCGCCGCGAGCTTCGCGTTCGCCCACTGGAAGAGGCCGGTGAACACCGGGTACTCCATGTACCGGGTGCCGTTCTCCGCCGTTTGGGAGTTCTCCTTCCACGACGTGTAGTACGGGAAGGTGCCCGGCCGGTCGAGCCGCTCGGAGCTGTAGAGCGGCACGATGTCGGAGTAGCACATCGCGACGAACGGGCGGCCCGCGCGCCAGTCGAGCTGGGTGGCGCCGCTGGAGTCCTGGTACTGCTGGATGCAGGACCCCTTGCCGAACCAGCAGAGCATCAGCGCGAGCGTGGCCAGCAGCAGCCCGACGCGCTGGGGCGACCAGAACCAGTGCCTGCCGACCGCCGCGTGCTCACCGAGCGGGCCGCCGACGGGTCTGGTGACCGCCGCCGCGAGTGGCTCGTTCCAGCTCGGGACGACCCGGTCGGCCCGGGTCAGCGTCACGGGGCCGGGGTCCGGCTCGCGCGTGGTCTCCTCTGGCACGAGGCGGATCGTATCGGTGATCGCCGAGCGCGGCGGTGAAGCCGGTGATCATGCCGGATTCGCGTAGTACGAGGCCAGGACCTCGGCGGCGGCGCCGCGGGTCACGAGCTCCTCGCCGGAGGTGTCTTCGACGACCTCGATCCGCTGCCAGTGCGGCAGCGGCAGCAGCTCCTCGAGCCGGGCGGAAACGGCTTCCCGGTGCACGTCCGGTTCGTCCCGCACCGCGCGGCCGGCCAGCACGATCCGCTCCAGGTCGAGCACCTGGACGAGGTCGGCGAGCCCGATGCCGAGGTAGCCGGCGGCGGCCCGCGTGTCCGGTGCCCGCTTGGCCATGATCTCGACGCAGCCGCGTCGCCCGCAGGCGCAGACCGGCCCGTCGTAGGCGATCGTGGTGTGCCCGAACTCACCCGCGTTGGTCCGCGGGCCGCGGTAGAGCCGCCCGTCGATCAGCAGGCCGACGCCGATGCCGGTGCCGACGAGCACCACCGCGGTCGCCGTCGGCTCGCCGTGCGGCCAGAGCCGGGCGAACGCGGCCGCGTTGGTGTTCTTGTCGAGCGACACCGGCAGCCCGGTGCGCTTCTCCAGCAGGTCACGCAGGGGGACGTCGTGCCAGCCCGGCATGTTCGTCGCGTCGCGGACCAGGCCGGCGAGGTGGTCCAGCGGGCCGACCGCGCCCAGGCACAGGCCGAGCACGTCGAAGCCGTCGGCGAGCTCGAGCGCGGCGGTGCCGATGGCCTCGACCGCCTGCTCGGGCGTGAACCCGGGCGGCAGCGGGCCGCCCGCCGTCTCCTCGACCTCGCCGATGAGGTTGGTGCGCAGCACGCGGAACTCGTCGCGGTCGAGCCGCGCGCCGAGCGCGTGCCGGGCGCCGGGCCGGACGGTCAGCAGCGTGCGCGGCTTGCCGACCCCGGCCGACGGCTGGCGCTGCTCGTCCAGCAAGCCGGCGTCGAGGAGTTCGGGCACGATCTTGGAGACGGCCTGCTGGGTGAGCCCGGTGCGTTCGGCGAGCTCGACGCGGCTGAGGCCACCGGCGCGCAGGATGTGCGTGAGCAGCAGGGCGCGGTTGTGCTCCCGCACGCCGCGCAGGTTGACCCCGGTGTCCGCCATGGACAGGATCTTCGCACGCCTGGCCAATTACGCAACAGTGTTGTTTAATGGCGGGCATGAGTGACTTGCGCGTGGGTGTTCTCGGCTACGGCATCGGCGGACGCGTCTTCCACGCCCCGCTGGTGGCGGCGACGCCCGGCCTCACCCCCGCGGTGATCACGACGTCGTCCAACGCCGCGCAGGCGCGCACCGACCACCCCGGCGCGGAGGTCGTGCCGGACGCCGACGCGTTCTTCGCGCTCGCGGACGAACTCGACCTCGTCGTGGTCAGCACGCCCAACCGCACGCACGTGCCGCTCGCGCTGCGGGCGATCGAGGCCGGCCTGCCGGTGGTCGTCGACAAGCCCTTCGCACCCACCGCGGCCGAGGCCGAGCGGGTCGTCGCCGCGGCGAAGGTGGCGGGCGTCGGCCTGACCGTGTTTCAGAACCGGCGGCTCGACTCCGACTTCCTCACCGTCCGGAAGGTCCTCGAGTCCGGCAAGCTCGGCGAGGTCTTCCGCTTCGAGTCCCGCTACGACCGCTGGGTGCCCAAGCCCAAGGACAACTGGCGCGAGTTCGGCGACCCGGCCGAGGCCGGCGGCCTGCTCTACGACCTCGGTGCGCACATCGTCGACCAGGCGCTGCAGCTGTTCGGCCCGGTCACGCGCGTCTACGCCGAGGTCGACCGCCGCCGCGCCGGCGTCCAGGTCGACGACGACGTCTTCGTCGCGCTGCACCACGCGAACGGCGTCCGCTCGCACCTGTGGGCGAGCGCGCTCGCGGGCACCCTGAACCCGCGCTTCCGGGTGCTCGGCGACCAGGCGACCTTCACCAAGTACGGCCTCGACGTGCAGGAACCGCAGATCAAGGCGGGCATGCGGCCGGGCGACGACGCGTGGGGCGTCGAGCCGGCGTCGGACGCGGGCAAGATCGGCGTCGGCAACGACACCAAGACCGTCCCCACCGAGACCGGCCGCTACGAGTCGTTCTACGCGCAGGTGCGCGACGCGCTGCGCGGCGAAGGCGAGCTCCCGGTCGACCCCGAGTCGTCGGTCGCGGCCCTGCGCGTGATCGAAGCCGCGCACCGCTCCGGCGTCGAAGGCGCGGTGGTCGCCCTCTGACCGGCCGTGACCTCGGTGACCCCCAGCTCCGAGGTCACGGCCTCCTTCGGCCGCGCTGCTGGTCCTGCAGCTCCTGCAGCCGCTGCTGGAATTCGCGGATCCGGTCCAGCTGGTCGTTCTGCTGCCGGTTGCCGCCGTCGCCGAACCGGACCGAGTCCCGCTGGTCGCGCTGTTGTTGCTGCTGCGGCGGCGGTTGCTGGACCTGCACCCGGTCCTGCGGCGAGCTGATCGCGGCGACGCGGTCGAAGCGCTCCCCCGGCCGGCCGCTCAGGTAGAGCTGCATGAACCGGTCCCAGATCGGGCCGGCGAGCGTCGAACCGAACAGCGGGGCGCCACCCGGGCCGCGGAGGGCCTTGTCGCCGTCGCCGCCCACCCAGACCGCGGCCGACACCGAAGGCGTGTAGCCCACCATCCACGTCTGGGAGTTCGCGTTGGCCGCCGACGCGGGTTCGTCGTTCTGCGGCGTGTGCTGCTGCGTCCCCGTCTTGCCCGCGCATTCGTGACCGGTCGGGCAGGTCAGCCGGGAGAACTGGATCACCGGCGCCAGTGCCGCCGTCACGTTCCCGGCGATCTGCGCGCTCTTCTGCGTGTCGTTGTCGGCGAACGCGTCGGCCGAGCGGAGCTTCGCCTCGTACGCGGTTTCGCCGTTCGCGTTGGTCACCTTCTGCACGAAGTGCCGGTCGCGCTGGACGCCGCCCGCGGCGAAGGTCGCGTACGCCGAGGCCATGTCGGACGGCGTCACCTGCGTGCCGCCCCCGCCGATGGAGATGTTGTTGTCGCCGGTGAACAGCTCGCTGCGGCCGCCGTTGTCCTTCGTCTGGATACCCGCCTCCCGCGCCGCTTCCGCCACGCCGGCCGGCTTCGTCACGTTGAGGACCATGTCGTAGAACACCGTGTTCGTGGACCGCTGCATCGCCTCGGAGACGGTGCACTCCCGCGAGCAGCTGCTGCTGTCGCCGGCGTTGCGGATCGGGAGGTCGACGCCGGGGAACGTGCGCGGGGACGTGCCGTCGAACCGCGCGTCGAGGCCCCGGCCGAGCTTGAGGAACGCCGCCAGGTCGAACGGCTTCATCGACGACCCGGGGTTGTGCGCCTCGTCGGCCCAGTCGCGCCCGGCCAGGTCCTCGCCGTTCGGGCCCTTCACGATCGCCTCGCCGCCGTGGTAGGCGAGCACGCCGCCGGTCTTCGGGTCGACGGCGACCAGCGCGTTGAGGATCCGGTCGTCGGTCTGGCCGTCCATCCCTTCGGCGACCGCCTTTTCGGCGGCCTGCTGCGCCTGCGGGTCGATCGTGGTGAACACCTGGAACCCGCCCGAGTAGTACTGCTTCTCGTCGATGCCCTGCGCGGCCAGCTCGGCCTTGACCTGCTTCTTGATGAACGGGTTCAGCGCGCCGGCCTGCCTGCTCTCGCGCAGCGGGATTGGCGTCGGGAACTTCGCGGCGGCGCGCTGGGCCGTCGTCAGGTAGCCGTTCTTCAGCATCCGGTCCAGCGCCGTCGTCCACCGGTTCGTCGCGACGGCCGTGTTTTCCGAGCGGCCCGGCTGCTGGATCAACCCGGCGAGCAGCGCGGCCTGCGAGTAGTCGAGCTGGCCCGCGTCCTTGCCGAAGTACGCCTGCGCGGCGGCCTGGATCCCGTAGGAGCCGCGGCCGAAGTAGATGATGTTGAGGTAGGCGGTGATGATGTCCGCCTTGTCGTAGGTCTGGTTCATCTTGAACGACTTCGCGAGCTCGGCCCACTTGCGGGTCAGCGTCGGATCGTCGTCGCCGGAAGCGTTCTTGATGTACTGCTGGGAAATCGTCGACCCGCCGCCGGAACCGCCGGTGACCTGGTTGTAGGCCGCGCGCAGGATGCCGCCGACGTCGAAGCCGGAGTTCGTCTCGAAGGACGCGTCTTCGGTGGCGATCACGGCTTTCTTGACGACGTCCGGGATCTGGTTCGCCGCCAGGATCTGCCGGTTGCCGCCGGTGGGCACGTCCTTGCCCATCTCGGTGCCGTCGCTGAACAGGTACGTGACGGCCTGGCCCTGCGCCTGCGCGATCGTTTCCGGCGAGGGGACGTCGACGGCGAGGTAGGTGATCGCGAAGGCGATCCCCGGGACGGCGAAGAACAGGCCCGCGGCCACGTACCCGATCCGCCGGACCCGCCGCCACCGCCGTCGTCGCAGGTCCTGGGCGGTGAGCGGCCGCGGCCGCCGCGGTGGCTCGCCCGCGCGCTGCCGGATGATCGGCACGGTCGGTGGCTCGTCCGGCTCGGTCCCGTTGTGCGCGTGGTGGGTGATCAGCTCGGGCTCGCTGCCCAGCAGCCCGGCGCGGGGCGCGGGCCGCCGGGCGCGACGGCGACGGGGGTCGGGCTGCCGGTCGTGGTTCACGGGCCGTCCTCCACGGTGGGCTGCGGACGCAGTCCTCTCGGGAGGCACACGTACCGCCGCCCACCGTGGTTCAGCCGGCTACTCCTCCGGGTCCGGCGTACCGGTCGGAGTCTCCTTCGGGGTCGTCGACGGCTTCGTGTGCTTCGGCGGGGTCGACGGCTTCGACTCCTCGCCGGTCGGGGTGCCGCCGGTCTGGTCGCCGTTGTCCCCGTCGTTCCCGTTCTCGCCGGTCGGGGCCGATTCCGTCGTCGGCGCCACGTCGGACGACGGCGGGGGCGCGACCGCACCGCCGATGCGGTCGACCTTGTCGAAGCGCTCGCCCGGCTTGCCCGTCAGGTACAGCGACAGGAACTTCTGCCACATCGGACCGGCGATCGTGGAGCCGTAGATCGGCGAGTTGTTCTTGCCGTGCAGCGGCTTGTTGCCGTCACCGCCGACCCAGGCCGCCACCGAGACCGACGGCGTGTAGCCGACCATCCAGGTCTGCGAGTTCGCGTTCGCCGCCCACGCCGGCTCACCCGCGGTCTTCGTGTGCTGCTGCGTACCGGTCTTGCCGGCGCACTCGTGGCCGTTGGGGCACTTCAGCTTCGAGAACCCGATGACCGGCTTCAGCGCTTCGGTGACGTTGCCGGCGATCTGCCGGCTCTTGTCCGAGTCGCTGTCGAACACGGCCTTGGCTTCGGTCGGGGCCTCCCACGCGACTTCGCTCTGCGCGTTGGTCACCTTGAGCACGAAGTGCCGTTGGCGCTGCTGGCCGTTCGCCGCGAAGGTCGCGTACGCCGCGGCCATGTCCAGCGGCGTGATCTGGGTTTCGCCGCCGCCGAGGGAGATGTTGTTGTCCTTGGTGGAGATGATCGACTGGCCGCCGTCCTCCTTGACCTTGACGCCGGCCTCCTTCGCGGCTTCCTTGACCGGGCCCTGCTTGGTGTCGTGCAGGACCATGTCGTAGAACACGGTGTTCGCCGAACGCTCCATCGCTTCGGCGACGGTGCACTGCTGCGAGCAGCTGCTGCCCGGGCCGGCGTTGCGCACGACGCGGCCGTCGAAGACGCGGTTGTTGGAGCCGTCGTAGGTGGTGTCGAGTCCCTTGCCCATCTTGAGCAGCGCGGTGAGGTCGAACGGCTTCATCGACGAGCCCGGGTTCTGCGGGGTGTCCGCCCAGTCGCGCCCGGCCTGGTCCTGCCCGTTGACCTGCACGATCGGCTTGCCGCCGTAGTAGGCGAGCACGCCGCCGGTCTTCGGGTCGACGGCGACGAGCGCGTTGAGCAGGTTGTCGTCGACCTGGTTCTTCATCGCGTCGGTCGCGGCCTGCTCGGCGGCCTGCTGCGCCTTCGGGTCGATGGTCGTCTGGACCACGAAACCGCCGGAGTAGTAGCGGTCTTCCGAAATGTCGTGCGCGGCCAGCTCTTCCTTCACCTGCTGCACGACGAACGCGGGCGGCGCGCCGGCCTGCTGCTTGCTGTCCTCCAGCGGGATCGGCGTCGGGAACTGCGCCGCCGCGCGGTCGGCCGCGGAGATGTAGTTGTTCTTGACCATCCGGTCCAGCGCGGTGTTCCAGCGGTCGTTCGCGACCTTCGGGTTCTCCGACCGGCCCGGTTGCTGGATCAGGCCCGCGAGCAGCGCGGCTTCCGAGAAGCTGAGGTCCTTGGCTTCCTTGTGGAAGAAGGCCTGCGACGCCGCGCCCACCCCGTACGCCCCGCGCCCGAAGTAGATGATGTTCAGGTACGCGGTGATGATGTCCTTCTTCTCGTACGTCTGGTTCATCTTGAAGGACTTGGCCAGCTCGGTCCACTTGCGCGTCAACGTCGGGGCGTCGTTGTCGGTGGCCTTCTTGATGTACTGCTGCGAAATCGTCGAACCACCGCCGGTCCCGCCGGTGGCCTGGTTGTAGACCGCGCGCAGCAGGCCGCCGACGTCGAAGCCCGAGTTGGTCTCGAAGGAGTCGTCCTCGGTCGCGATCGCCGCGTGCTTCATGACGTCGGGGATCTGCTCGGGCGTCAGCAGCACCCGGTTGCCACCGCGCGGCACGTCCTTGCCCATCGGCGAACCGTCGGCGAAGAGGTAGGTCACCGCCTGGCTCTGGTTCTGCGCGACCTCGGTCGGCGAGGGCACGTCGACCAGGAAGTACGTGATGACGAACGCGATCGCGGGCAGCACGAAGAACAACCCGAAGAACCCGTAGGCGACCCGCCGGATGATCTTCCAGCGGCGCTTCTTGCGCTGTTCCGGGGTGAGGACCGGCTTGCCGTCTTCGGGCTGCTCGACGTCGTCGTAGCCGCCCGGCTCCTCGTACGCGTGGTGCGTCATCAGCTCGGGGCCGCCGCTCATCGGCGGCGGCTCGGGCCGGTACCCCCGCGGCTGCTGCGGCGGTTGCTGCTGCCAGGGCTGCTGCGGCCGGCGCGGCGGCTGCCCGTTCGGGCCCTGCGGTCCGGACGGCCCACGACGGCGCGGATCAGGACCCTGGCCCGGCGGCCAGGAGCGGGATCGATCGTCGGGCACGGGGCAGTCCTCCAGGTTCGCGGGCAGCGACAACCGCCACCCCTTTAGGAATGGACGCGCAGCACCGCGCCGGGTTGCCGGTGATCACCCCGAAAACGACTCAGGGCCCTCCGCGCGATCGCGGAGGGCCCTGAGGGGGCTAGCCCGGGCCGGCGCCCGGTGGAGCAGCGACTCCGCCACCACCACCCTGGTTGTTGCCCAGCGGGAACGTCGGCGTTTCGCCAGGTCCGGGCCGGGTCGGCCGGGTCCGCGACGTCGGCGTCTCCGTGTCGGTCTTCGTCGGCTCGGTGCTGGGCGACGACTCCGTGGTGGTCGGCGGGGTCGTCGTGGTCGGCGTCTCCGGCGGCTTCGTCGGCGTCGTGGTCACGTCGTTGACGTCCTTGCCGATCGGCGCGACCTTGTCGAACTTCTCCGCCGGTTTGCCCTTGAGGTAGAGGTTCATGAAGTTCTGCCACGTCGGACCGGCGATGGTCGCACCGAAGATCGGCTTGTTCTTCGGGTCGTGCAGCGGCTTGTTGCCGTCGCCGCCGACCCAGACCGCGGCCGACACCGACGGGGTGTAGCCGACCATCCAGGTCTGCGCGTTGCGGTCCTTGTACGCCGCCGGGTCGTCGTCCTTGGCGGTGTACTGCTGCGTACCGGTCTTGCCGGCGCACTCGTGGCCGGTCGGGCACTTCAGCTTCGAGTGATCGATGACCGGCACCAGCGCCTCGGTGAGGTTGCCGGCGATCTGCTGGCTCTTGGCCGCGTCGTCGGAGAACGCCGGGTTGGTCTTGATGTTGTTCTCGTCGAACTCGACTTCGTCCTGCTTGTTCGTGAGCTTCGAGACGAAGTGCTGCTCGTGGTAGGTGCCGCCGTTGGCGAACGACGCGTACGCCGCCGCCATGTCCTCCGGCGTCACGGCCGTGCCGCCACCGCCGAGCGAGATGTTGTTGTCGTCGGTGTAGAGGACGCTCTTGCCGTCCGGCGCGACCTTGACCCCGGCTTCCTTCGCCGCTTCCGCGACCCGCGACGGCTTCGTCACGTTCAGGACCATGTCGTAGAACACGGTGTTCGCCGAGATCTCCATCGCCTTCGCGACGGTGCAGTCCTTGCCGCAGCTCGCGCTGTCACCCGCGTTCCGGACCGTGCGGCCGCCGAGCACCCGGTTGTTCGAGCCGTCGAACGTCTCGCCGAGGCCCTTGCCCATCTTGAGGAACGCCGCGAGGTCGAACGCCTTCATCGACGAACCCGGGTTCCGCGCCTGGTTCGCCCGGTCCTGGCCGATCTGGTCCTTGCCGTTCGCGTCCTTCACCAGCTCCGGCCCGCCGTAGTAGGCGATCACGCCGCCGTTCTTCGGGTTGACCGCGACCAGCGCGTTGAGCAGGTTCTCGTCGGTTTGGCCCTTCATGCCCTCCTGAGAGGCCTGCTCCGCCGCGGCCTGCGCCGCCGGGTCGATCGTGGTGTAGATCTTCGCTCCGGTCGAGAACAGCCTGTTCTCGTCGTAACCCTTCGCCGCCAGCTCGTCCTTGATCCGCTGCTGGAGCTGGTAGGTCATCTTCCCGGAGTTTTCCTCCTTGTTCGCGTTCTTCGCGATCGGCGTCGGGAACTGGGCGGCGGTGCGCTCGTCCGCCCGCAGCCACTTGTTGGCGACCATCTGGTCCATCACGTACGTCCAGCGCTGCAGAGCGTACTTCTGGTTCTCCGAGCGGCCGGGGCCCTGGATCAGGCCGGCCAGCAACGAGGCTTCGGACGCGTTGAGGTCCTTCGCGTCCTTGTTGAAGTACGCCTTCGCGGCCGCCTGGATGCCGTTCGCGCCGCGGCCGAAGTAGACGATGTTCAGGTAGGAAGTGATGATCTCTTCCTTGGACTGCTGGTTGTTCATCTTGAACGACTTCGCCAGCTCGGTCCACTTGCGGGTCAGCGTCGGGGCGTCGTTCTGCGTGGCCTGCTTGATGTACTGCTGGGAGATGGTCGAACCACCGCCCTGGCCACCGGACACCTGGTTCCAGACCGCGCGCAGGATGCCGGTGACGTCGAAGCCCGAGTTGGTCTCGAACGTCGCGTCTTCCGCCGAGTACACGGCGTGCTTGACGACGTCGGGGACCTCGCCCGGCTTGAGCAGCTGGCGGTCGCCGCCCGGCGGGAGCTCGCGGCCCATCACCTGGTTGCCGGCGTCGTAGTAGGTGATCGGCTGGTTCTGCAGCGACTTGATGCTCTCCGGCGTCGGCACGTCGACCAGGAAGTACGTGATGACGAACGCGATCGCGGGGACCACGAAGAACAGGCCGACGAAGGCGTACGCCACCCGCCGGACGATCTTCCAGCGGCGCTTCTTCTTCTGCGCCGGCGTCAGGATCCGCTTGCCCTTTTCGTCGAGCTCGTCCTGGGGCTCGACGTCGTCGGCGAACTCGTTGAACGCGGCGTCCTCGTAGCCGTCGTCGTACGGGTCGCGCCCGAAGTCGTCGGTGCCGTTGTGCGCGTGGTGGGTGATGAGGTCCGGCTCACGGCCCGGGGGCGGCACCGGCCGGCCGCCGCGCGGCTGGCGGAAACCCTCCGGCGGCGAAGCGGGCGGGCCCTGCTGGGGACGCTGCCCGGTCGGCGGGACGGCCCGCCGCGGCGGCATGCCCTGCTGCCCGCGGGGACGCTGCGGCCGCCGGGGCGGCTCTTCACCCGGCCACTGCGGGCCGCCTTCGTCGCCGGACGGCCACTCGGGCGCGCCACCGCCGCCACGCGGGTTGCCGCGGGGCGGGGTGTTGCGCTGAGGTCGGCGGGGGGCTTCTTCGCCGGGCCACGCCGGTCCGGGGTCTTCCCCCGGCCACTGGCCGGACTGGGCACGGCGAGGTGCATCTGGCTCCTGGCCGGGCCAGGAGCGGTTGCGGTCGTCGTTCACGAATGGGCCTCCCAGACCGGCGCCCGGTAGCGCGCCGTTCTGCGCTCTTCAGCGGTTGTGTTCCAGCTCACCGGCCCGCGGTCCTCCGTGGACCGTCGGCCGGCTCCCCCGTACCGAGGACGTACGACCGGACCAGGTGGTTCCAGTGGCACGCCCGGCACACTTCGACGTCGTACACGGTGAACTCGGCGAACATGCCGGCCATCCTGGCCAGCTCATCGGGTGTCCTCGCCGAACCCGCGACGTGCTTGAGTTCGTCACCGTAGACCCAGGACACCAGGGTCAGCGGTTCCTGGCGGCAGATCGGGCAGGGCTGGTCACCGGCCCGGCCGTGGAACTTCGCCGCCCGCAGCAGGTACGGGCTCGCGTCGCAGGCTTCGTAGCCGCCGACGCGCCCGGAGCGGACTTCGGCGAGCAGCGCACGGCGCTGCAACGCGTAGTCCACGACCTGCCGCTGGTTAATCACCAGGACAGAGTACGGGCTCTTCCTGTGTGGTCCACGCCCCCTAGCGCGACCAAGTGCCCGACCGGGGCGGACACGCCGGACGTTCGATAACTCTCCGGTGAATTTCGCCCGCACTGAGTAGACGGTCGAGGTTAGCTTCGCCACTTCGATGTATCGGCGCGATATAGTGGCTGAGTAGGTTGGATCGAGGCGACCCGTTCGGAGCAACGTCCGTCGCCCCGGTTTGTTCCCGGAAGGGGGTGCGGTGTGCTGGAGTTCGCGATCCTGGGTCTTCTGCACGAAGCGCCCATGCACGGGTACGTGCTGCGCAAGCGGCTGCACGAGACGCTCGGCACGCTCCGGACGTTCTCGTACGGCTCGCTGTACCCGACCCTGCGGAAGCTGCTGCGGGCCGGGTACCTGGTCGAAGAGCTGGACGAGGCCGACGACCGGGCGTGGTCGCGGCGCGGACGGCGGGTCTACAAGCTCACCGCGGAGGGCAAGGAGCGCTTCGGTGAGCTGCTCGGCGACGCCGGGCCGCAGACCTGGGACGACGAAGGCTTCGGTGTTCACCTGGCCTTCTTCTCGCGCACCCCGGCCGACGTGCGGATGCGGATCCTCGAGGGCCGCCGCCGCCGGGTCGAGGAGCGCCGCGAGGGATTGCGGGCGGCGCTGTCGCGGGCCGAGGAGAAGATCGATCGCTACACCCGCGAGCTGCACCGGCTCGGGCTGGAGACCAGCGAGCGGGAGGTGCGCTGGCTCAACGAGCTGATCGCGCACGAACAAGCCGAGCGGCAGGGTCCGGAAACCTGAGCCGCCCGGCGCGGGCCGCAGCGTCGCGGCACCTGACCTACTGAACAGACACGGATTGAAGGAGAAACCCCCATGGGCGAGAACCGCCGCGTACGGGTGGCCATCGTGGGCGTCGGCAACTGCGCGGCGTCGCTGGTCCAGGGAGTCCAGTACTACCGCGACGCGGACCCGGCCACCCGCGTCCCCGGTCTGATGCACGTCGACTTCGGCGGGTACCACGTCCGCGACATCGAGTTCGTCGCCGCGTTCGACGTGGACGCCAAGAAGGTCAGCCGCGACCTGTCCGAGGCGATCTTCGCCTCGGAGAACAACACCATCAAGATCGCCGACGTGCCGCCGCTCGGCGTCACCGTCCAGCGCGGCCACACCCATGACGGCCTCGGCCGCTTCTACCGCGAGACGATCGAGGAGTCCGACGAGACCCCGGTCGACATCGTCGCGGCGCTGCGCGAGGCCGAGGCCGACGTGCTCGTGTCGTACCTGCCCGTCGGCTCCGAGGTGGCGGACAAGTTCTACGCCCAGGCCGCGATCGACGCCGGCGTGGCGTTCGTCAACGCGCTGCCCGTGTTCATCGCCTCCGACCCCGAGTGGGCGAAGAAGTTCGAAGACGCCGGCGTCCCGATCGTCGGCGACGACATCAAGTCCCAGGTCGGCGCCACCATCACGCACCGCGTGCTGGCGAAGCTGTTCGAGGACCGCGGCGTCCAGCTCGACCGGACGATGCAGCTCAACGTGGGCGGGAACATGGACTTCCTGAACATGAAGGAGCTCGAGCGGCTCGAGTCGAAGAAGATCTCGAAGACCCAGGCCGTCACCTCGCAGGTCGACCGCGACCTCGGCAAGGGCAACGTCCACATCGGACCGTCGGACTACGTGCAGTGGCTCGACGACCGCAAGTGGGCCTACGTCCGGCTCGAGGGCCGCGCCTTCGGCGACGTGCCGCTGAACCTGGAGTACAAGCTCGAGGTGTGGGACTCGCCGAACTCGGCGGGCATCATCATCGACGCGGTCCGCGCGGCGAAGATCGCGAAGGACCGCGGCATCGGCGGTCCGATCCTGTCGGCCTCCTCCTACTTCATGAAGTCGCCGCCGGAGCAGTACGACGACTCGACCGCGCGCGACGCCGTCGAGAAGTTCATCCGCGGCGAGATCGAGCGGTAGGACAGACCTGCTCCAAGAAGGCCGTCACCGCTGGTGGCGGCCTTCTTGGCGTGGTGCACTAAACCGGTGGGGCGGGGTGCGCGTTGGCGGGGTGTGAGTGCGAGCGTGGGCGAAAGCGTGCCGGGGGACCTGGGCGCGCCGACCTTCCACGACCTGTTCCGGGAGTACTTCGGCCAGATGACCCGGCTGGCGCACCTGCTCGGCGCGGACGACGGCGAGAACGTCGCCCAAGAGGCCTTCGTCAAGCTCCACCAGCGCTGGGACTCGCTCAGCGACCACACCCGGGTGGCCGGCTACCTGCGCACGACCGTGGTGAACATGTCGCGGTCGCGCACGCGCCACCTGCGCGTGGTCCGGCGCACCCCGCAGGACCGGCCGCCGGACGAGCTGTCGGCCGAGGTCAGGGCGGTCGCCAACTGGGAGCACCAGCAGCTGCGCGCGGTGCTGGAAAAGCTCTCGAGGCGACAGCGCGAGGTCCTCGTGCTGAGGTATTGGCTGGACCTGAGCACGGCGGCCATCGCGGAGACGCTCGGCATCTCGCCCGGCACCGTGAAGGCGACCACCCACCACGCGATGGAGAACCTGCGCAAGCACTTGGGGGACGACCTGGGAGGTGAGCGATGACCGACCTCGAACGCAAGCTGGCCGACGCACTGCGGGACCAGGCGGCGGAGGTCGCGCCCAACCTCGACGCGGCCTGGGCGGAGCAGCAGCGCAGGCAGCGCCGGCCGCACCGCCGCCGCCGGGCCGCCGTGTGGATCGCGCCGCTGGCCGCCGTCCTGGTGGTGCTGACCAGCGTCTCGATCGTCACCCAGGTCACCACGGCCCAGTCGCCGCCGCCGGAGCCGGCGACGCGCCCGGGGCAGGACCTGGTGCTCGCCACCCCCGAGATCACGCCGGCGAACCTGAGCGGCGGCGGTGAGCCGGTCGCCCTCACCGACTTCGCGGGCCAGACGGAAGCCTGGACCTCCTTCGCGCTCAACCCCCAGGACCCCGCGGGCCGGCCGCTGCTCTGCGTCTCGGCGTTCGTCAAGGGGCTGACCCACGGCGGCGGCGCGCAGTACGGCATCGAGTCGCCGTCGTGCGTCCCGCTGGCGGACGGCGTCGTGCGGGCCGGGTACGTCGGCAAGCCCGGTGGCCCGCTGCCGGCCGGCAAGGCGGTCTACCTCGCCGACCCGTCGGTGCGGGTGCTGCGCCTCTACGACGGGGCCGGCGACCTGAGCTCGGCCAAGGAGGTCGGCACGCTGGGGCGCGACCGCGTCTACCTCGCCGACGTCAAGCCGGGGTCACCGCCGGTGCGCTACGACGTCAACCCAGGCCCAGCGCACCCGGCAAGCCGGTGATCTCCGCCACCACCGCCGTCGCCTGCGCGAGCACCTCGGGATCCGGCGGGAAGTGCGGGTTCGGCACCGCGTACACGGCCATCTTCGCCGCCAGCGCGGACCGGAGCCCGTTCGTCGTGTCCTCCACGGCGGCGCAGTCCTCCGGGGCCACGCCCAGCAGCTCGGCCGCCCGCAGGTAGACGTCCGGTGCCGGTTTGCCGGCGCCGACCTGCTCGGACGACACCGCCGCGCCGACCGGGAGGCCGGTCACGTCGAGGAAGCCCTTGATCAGGATCACCGGCGACGAGCTCGCGATCGCCACCGGCCAGCGCGCCGACACCTGCCGCACGACGTCCACGGCACCCGGGATCAGCGGCGGTTCCGCGGCGTACCGGGCGGCCATCCGCTTGACGACGATCGTCGCGATCTCGGCCGGGGTCGTCCGCGCGCCGAGCTCTTCCACCAGGTAGCGGGCCCATTCCGGGGTGCTCATCCCCTGCTGCGCCCGGGTCGCCTCCTCGCGCCAGGTGCCCCCGTGCTCGGCGACGACCGCGCGCCGCACCTCGTCCCAGATCCGCTCGGAATCCACCAGCACGCCGTCGAGGTCGAAGATCACCGCGTCCATGCCCCGAGCCTAGCTTGTGAGAGGAGTTACTTAGCCACCCTTACTAATTTTTGTTAGCCTGGCTAAGTGACTTCCCCGATCGCCGACCTCGCCCACCGGCTGTGGCCGCTGGTCTTCCGGCTGTACCACCAGGTGCGCCGCCAGACCCCGCAGCTGTCGCTGACCCTCACCCAGGGGTCGGTGCTGAGCGAGCTGGTCAACGGCGGTCCGCGGCGGATGAGCGCGCTGGCCGAGTTCGAGCAGGTCAAGCTGCCGTCGATGACCGACGTCGTCGGCCGGCTCGAACGGCTCGGCCTGGCGGTCCGCCGCCCGGACCCCGCCGACGGCCGCGCGGTGCTCGTGGACGTCACCGACGAGGGTCGCCGCTTCTACGCCGAGACGGTGGCCGCCCGGGAGGAGTTCCTCCGCGAGCGGCTCATCGCCATGGACGACACCGACCGCGCCGCGATCGAAGCCGCCCTGCCGGCTCTCGCCAAATTGCTCGTCGACACCAAGAAGGAGGAACTGATCAGCGATGAGCGCTGAACACCACTCGAGCCTGCTGGACGCGGTCAAGGGTCAGCCCAAGCAGGTGTGGATCACCGCGTTCGCCGCGGTCATCGCCTTCATGGGGATCGGCCTGGTCGACCCGATCCTGCTGTCCATCGCCAAGGGCCTGGACGCGACGCCGTCGCAGGTCACCCTGCTCTTCTCGTCCTACCTCGGCGTCCAGGTCATCGCGATGCTGGTGACCGGCGCGGCGAGCGCGAAGTTCGGGCCCAAGCGCACGGTGCTGGTCGGGCTGACGCTGATCGTCGCGGCCACCGCCCTGTGCGCGGCCGCCGGGTCGATCGAGCAGCTCGTCGGGCTGCGCGCGGTCTGGGGCCTCGGCAACGCGTTCTTCATCGCGACGGCGCTTTCGGTGATCGTCGGCGCCGCGACCGGCGGCCAGTCCGGCGCGATCCTGCTCTACGAAGCCGCGTTGGGTGTCGGCCTGTCGGTCGGCCCGCTGCTGGGCGCGCTGCTCGGCAGCATCTCGTGGCGCGGCCCGTTCGTCGGCACCGCGATCCTGATGGCCGGCGCGCTCGTGCTGTGCGCGGTGTTCCTGAAGAGCGACAAGCACGAGAAGCGTGACCCGATCAAGCTGCTCGACCCGCTTCGCGCGCTGAAGCACACCGGTCTGCTGCGCACCTCCGTCGCCTCGGCGCTCTACACCGCCGCCTTCTTCGCGGTGCTGGCCTGGTCGCCGTTCGTCCTCGGCTGGAGCGCCATCGCCGTCGGGCTGATCTTCTGCGGCTGGGGCCTGTGCGTCGCGGTCGCCGGGGTCGCGCTGGCCCCGCGGCTGGCCGCCAAGCTCGGCGAACGGCACGCCGCCGCGGCCGCTGTCTTCGGCTACGCCGTGCTGATGCTGGTGCTCGCCGTGCCGAGCAAGCCGGTCCTGGTCGTCGGGATCATCGTCTCCGGGCTGGTCTCCGGCCTGCTGAACACGCTGTTCACCGGCACCGCGATGTCGATCAGCGACGCGCCGCGCCCGGTCGCGAGCGCGGGCTACAACTTCTGCCGCTGGCTGGGCGGCGCGGTGGCCGCGACGCTGGTCGGGCACGTCGCCGAGTGGTTCGGTTCGCCGCAGGCACCGTTCGTCGTGTCGGCCATCCTGTGCGTCGTCGCCGGTGTCCTGCTCTCGCTGCGGGAGAAGAAGGCGGACCCGCACACCGTGCCGGCGGAAGCGGTGCTCGTCGGCGAGGAGTTCTGACCCGCCGTTCGGGCTAGTCGTACACCCGCCGTTCACCTGAATGTCTGGAATGGCTGGTTTGGGAGGCTTACGGTCGGTTCGTTCCCGAACTCCCACCCTGGAGGCCTCGTGCCCGACCGTCTGCTTCCGCTCCTGCCCGTCCACCCGGGCGGCCGCTCCCCGATCACCTGCGAATACCGCTGCGGCAACGCCTGTGCCCACCCCGAGCCGAACGAGTCCGGGAACGAGTACTTCGGCGACGTCGTGAAGGACATCTCCCGCCGCGGGGCCTTCAAGGCCGGCGCCGTGATGGCCGCCGCCGCGGGCGGGTTCGCGGCGCTTTCGGGGACCGCGGCCGCCGCGCCCGCGCGGAAGCCGCCACGTCCGGTGCCCGGCACCGACTTCGACCCGGTCCCGCCGAACAAGCTCGACGCGGTCATCGTCCCGGACGGCTACGCCCAGCGCGTCGTCATCCGCTGGGGCGACCCGGTGGTGCCGGGCGCCCCGGCGTTCGACTTCACCCGGCAGACGGCGGCCGCGCAGGCCCAGCAGTTCGGCTACAACAACGACTTCGTCGGCCTGCTCCCGCAGGACCCGCTGGGCCTGACCAACCTGCTCGTCGTGAACCACGAGTACACCGCCGAGGTGCACCTGTTCCCGGCCGACCAGTACGACCCGGCGAACCCGACCGAGGAGCAGGTGAAGATCGCCTGGGCGGCGCACGGCCTGTCGGTGCTGCTGACCCGCCGTGACCCCGTCCACGGCGGCCTCGAGGTCGTGCCGAGCCGGTACGCCCGCCGCATCACGCTCGACACGATCTTCGAGGTGCGCGGCCCGGCCGCCGGGTCGAAGTACCTGAAGACGTCGGCCGACCCGAGCGGGCGCAGGGTCCGCGGCACGCAGAACAACTGCTCCGGCGGCGTGACGCCGTGGGGCACAGTGCTTTCCGGCGAAGAGAACATCCACCAGTACTTCGCCAACTCGGAGAAGGTCACCGACCCGGTCGAAGCCGCGCGGCTGAAGCGGTACGCCATCGGCACCGGCGCGAGCACCCGCAAGTGGGAGCGGTTCGACAAGCGCTGGGACGTCGCGCAGGAGCCGAACGAGCCGAACCGGTTCGGCTGGGTCGTCGAGATCGACCCGAACGACCCGACGTCGACCCCCATCAAGCACACCGCGCTCGGTCGCCTCAAGCACGAGGGCGCCAACATCAAGATCACCGCCGACGGCCGCGTCGCCGCGTACACCGGGGACGACGAGCGCTTCGAGTACATCTACAAGTTCGTCTCGAAGGGCAAGTACAAGCCGGGCAAGAGCGCGCACGCGCGGCGGCACAACTCGGCCCTGCTCGACGAGGGCACCCTGTACGTCGCCCGGTTCACCGGCGACAGCCCGCTTCCGGAGATCGACGGCACCGGCGAGCTCCCGGCCGACGGCGAGTTCGACGGCGCCGGCGAATGGCTCCCGCTGGCGAGCGGGAACAAGTCCTTTGTGGACGGATTCACCGCCGAAGAGGTCTACGTCTTCACCCGGCAGGCGGCCGACAAGGTCGCGGCCACGAAGATGGACCGCCCGGAGGACATCGAGCCGAACCCGGTCAACGGCCGGGTTTACGCGGCGCTGACCAACAACTCCGACCGCGGCGCGGCGGGCAAGGCCGGCGTCGACGAGGTGAACCCCCGCGTGGCCAACAAGAACGGCCAGATCCTGGAGTGGGAAGAGCACCGCGGTGACGCGGCCTCGACGAGGTTCTCCTGGCGGCTGCTGCTCGTCTGCGGCGACCCGGCCGCGGCCGACACCTACTACGGCGGCTTCGACAAGACCAAGGTCAGCCCGATCTCCTGCCCGGACAACGTGACCTTCGACCGCCACGGCAACCTGTGGATCTCCACCGACGGCAACGCGCTCGGCGCGAACGACGGCCTGTTCTCGGTGCCGGTCACCGGGCCGGAGCGCGGGCACGTCAAGCAGTTCCTGTCGGTGCCGCCGGGCGCCGAGACGTGCGGCCCGAACGTCACCGACCACGTGGTGCTCGTCGCGGTCCAGCACCCCGGCGAGAACGCGGCGAGCTCGGCGAACCCGACGTCGCACTGGCCGGACGGCGGCACGGCGCAGCCGCGGCCGTCGCTCGTCTCGGTGTGGAAGAAGGGCCGCTTCGGCCTGCCGGGCCGCATCGGCGAGCGCTGACGGGCCCAGGTTCACTCTGAAGTGGACGGTTCTCGGCCGGTGGGGGCCGGTGGCACGCGCCATAGTCGAGGCATGGTCCGTTCGGCGCGCGTGGTGGCAGTGGCGGTGGTGGCGCTCTCGGGGACGGTCGCACCCGCGGCCGCCGCCGAGCCGCCGCCGTCGTGCGGCGGGGTGGCCGCCAACCCGAGCGTCGAGGAGACCGCGCGCAACGGCGCCCCCGACGGGTACGTGTTCACCCCGGCCGCGCCGGTCCCGCCCGGGACGCCGGCCGCGAAGGCGCCGAAGCTGCTGACCGACCAGGCGTACGCCGTCGACGGGCAGCGCTCGGCGCTCGTCCAGACCCCGGACGGCAAGCCCAGCACCGCCGTCCAGACCGAGAAGTTCGTCCCCGGCGGCGTCTACACGCTGAGCGTCTGGACCGCTTCGCACGCGCCGGGCAACGGCGCGGCCACCGGCCTGCGGTTCTTCGACGCGACCGGCGCGCAGGTGCAGGAGAGCAAGCTCGCCGTCGACCACTACGCGGGCGACGGCCGGCTGGCCCGGCAGGACTTCCCGGCCGCGACCGCGCCGGCGAAGGCCACCGCGGTCAAGTTCTTCACCACCACCAGCCTGGAGCGGCTGCGCTGGGACTGCGTCGACCTCAAGCTGGCCGCGTACTCGGTGAAGAAGGAAGTGCAGAACCCGGCGACCGGCGCGTGGGGCTCGTTCGCCACGGTCACCGCGGGCGAAACCGCGCACTACCGGATCACCGTGACGAACGACGGCACCGAGGAGCTGACCGGGATCGCGGTGCAGGACCCGTGGTGCCCGGCACCGGTCGAGCCGTTCACGCTGGCCGCGGGCGCGAACAAGCAGCTGACCTGCGACCACCCGGACCTCACGGTGGCCGACAACGGGCACGTCAACACGGCGAAGGTGACCGGCGTGCACCACCCGGGCGGCACGCTCGGCGACAAGACCGCGTCGGCGACGATCACCGTCCTGCCGCCGCCGGCGATCGCGAAGATCGGCGACTTCGTCTGGGCCGACCGCAACCGCGACGGCCTCCAGGACCCGGACGAACCCGGCGTCGCCGGCGTGAAGGTGACGCTGAAGGACGGCGCGGGCGGCACGGTCGGCACCGCGACCACGGACGACGCCGGGAAGTACGGCTTCGAGAAGCTGAAGGACGGCACCTACCAGGTCTGCTTCGCCATCCCGGCCGACCACCTCGCGACCCGCCAGGACGCCGGCGCCGACGATCGCGATTCGGACGCGGACGCCGGCGGCTGCACCGCGCCGCGCACGGTCGGCGGCCCGTCCCACGAGGACTTCGGCGCCGACCTCGGGCTGGTCACCCCGGCGAACCGGATCGGCGACTTCGCCTGGACCGACACCGACGGCAACGGCCTCCAGGACCCGGGCGAGCCCGGTCTCGCCGGCGTCAAGGCGGTGCTGAGCAACGGAGTCAGCGTCGTCACCGGCCCGGACGGCGCGTACGCCTTCGCCGGTCTCGAAGACGGCAGCTACCAGGTCTGCTTCACGGCGGAGGGGCACAAGCCGACGAAGAAGGACGCCGGCGACGACGCGAAGGACTCCGACGCGGACCCGGCGACGGGCTGCGCGGACCCCCGGACGCTCGGTCCCGGCGCGCGCGACGACCACACGGTCGACGTCGGCTTCGCCTAGTTACGGTGGGGGTATGACGGACTTGCCTCTCGCCCTCGTGACCGGCGCCTCCCGCGGGATCGGCGCGGCGGTCGCGCACCAGCTCGCGCCGACGCACCGCCTGCTGCTCGGCGGCCGCGACGCCGAAGCGCTGTCCGCGCTGGCGAAGGAGCTCCCGGGCGCGAAGCCGTGGCCGGTGGAGCTGACGAACCCGGCGTCGCTCGCCGAAGCGGTCGCGGGCATCGAGTCCCTGGACGTCCTGGTCCACTCGGCGGGCGTCGCGCGCATCGCCCGGATCGAGGACACCACCGCCGCCGTGTGGCGGGACAACTTCGAGGTCAACACCCTCGCCGTGGTCGAGCTGACCCGCCTGCTGCTCCCCGCCCTGCGCGCGGCCCGCGGCCACGTCGTGGTGATCAACTCCGGCGCGGGCCTCAACGCCCGCCCGGGCTGGTCCCCGTACGCGGCGAGCAAGTTCGCGGTCCGCGCCTTCGCCGACGCCCTGCGCGAAGAGGAGAAGGACATCCGCGTGACGTCGGTGTACCCGGGCCGCACGGACACCGAGATGCAGCAGGAGATCTTCAAAGGCGAAGGCCGCGACTACGACACCACGCACCTGCTGCGCGCGGACTCGGTGGCGACCGCGGTGGTGACAGCGGTGTCAGCCACCCCGGACGCCCACCAGACGGACATCACCCTCCGCCCCCGCTAGCCCCCCAACGCCACTTTCTCTAGGAAAGTGGCGCTTCGGGACTCAAGCGCGGAGGCGGGTGGCGGTCTCGGCCACGCCGGCCTGGACCTTCGCCCGGTCCACCTTCACCGACTCGCCGTCGGCCACGACCTGCTCGCCCGCGACCCACACGTCGCGGACCCGCCGCGAGCCGGCCGCCCACACCAGGTTCGACAGCAGCTGCACGTCCGGCACGTCCAGGCCGCACGCGAACGCCGGGTCGTCGAGGTCGATGTGCACCAGGTCGGCCCAGCGGCCCGGCGCGAGCGCCCCGATGTCGTCGCGGCCCAGTGCCGAAGCTCCGCCGCGGGTCGCCAGCAGGAAGACGTCGGCCGCGGTCAGCACCGTCGAGTCGCCCGTCGCCAGCCGGGCGAACATGGCCGTGAGCTGCAGTTCTTCCCACAGGTCGAGGTCGTCGTTCGACGCCGGACCGTCGGTGCCGAGGCCGACCGCGACGCCCGCCGCGCGCAGGTCCTTGATCCGCGCGATGCCCGAGGCCAGTTTCGCGTTCGAGCCCGGGCAGTGCGCCATGCCGACGCCGTGCGCCGCGAACAGCGCGATGTCGTCGTCCGACAGGTGGATCGCGTGCGCCGCCAGCACCCGGCCGTCGAGCATGCCCAGTTCCTTCAGCAGCGCGGGCACCGAACCGTGCGAGGCGCGGACCGCGGTGTCCTCCGCCGCCGCCTCGGCGACGTGGATCTGGATCAGCGCGCCCCGCGAAGCAGCCGATTCGGCCGTCGCGCGCAGGGCTTCCGCCGACAGCATGTACGCCGAGTGCGGGCCGTAGCCCAGCTCGACGCGGTCGCCGTGGCCGAAGCGCAGGCCGTCGGTGTCGATCCAGCGCTCGATGCCGGCCAGCTGGGCCCGCCAGTCCAGGCCCGGCAGCTCCATCACCGGCGGCGCCACCAGCACGCGGGCACCGGTGGTGAGCACCGCGTCGACCAGCTGCTCGCCTTCGAAGTACATCTCGGCGCTCGTCGTGACGCCGTGGCGCAGCATCTCGACCGAGCCGAGCAGCATGCCGGTGCGGATGTCCTCCGGCCGCAGCTTCGCTTCGGCGGGCCAGATGATCTCGTTGAGCCAGGGCAGCAGCGGCAGGTCGCCGCCCATCCCGCGCAGCAGCGTCATCGGGCTGTGCGCGTGCGTGTTGACCAGGCCGGGCAGCAGGATGCCGGTCAGGGTGGTGACCGGTGCGGCGGACTCGGGGGCGGTGGCCGCCGGTCCGCAGTAGGAGATGCGCCCATCGGCGTCCACATCGACGACCGCGTCACGCAGGAGCGAACAGGACGCGTCGGCGGGGAGAACGACAGGGGCGTGGAAACGGCGTTGCATCTCTGGATACTACGCACCCTCGATTACGAGACGACTCCACTCCGCCACGCCCAGGCCGCGATCTCGACGCGGTTCCGCGCGCCGATCTTGCCCTGCACCGACGCCAGGTGCGTCTTCACCGTGGACAGGGACAGGAACAGCTCCGACCCGATCTCGGTGTTCGTCAGCCCGCGCGCGGCCGCCTTGACGACGTCCATCTCCCGCGCGGTCAGCGGCTCCGACGGCGGGGCGACCTGCGCCTTCACCGCGCCGCCGCCGTCGAAGTGCTTGAGCAGCCGGATGGTGATCTGCGGGGACACCAGCGCGTCGCCGCGGTCGGCCGCGCGGACCGCCTCGATCAGCAGCGCCGGGCCGGCGTCCTTGAGCAGGAAGCCGTGCGCGCCGTTGCGCAGCGCCGTGTGGACGTACTCGTCGAGGTCGAACGTGGTGACCACGACCACCTTCAGCGGATCGCTCACGTCCGGCCCGGCCAGCTGGCGGGTGACCTCCAGGCCGTCGAGGCCCGGCATGCGGATGTCGAGCAGGCAGACGTCCGGGCGTAGCTCGCGGGCCTTCGACACCGCCGAGACGCCGTCCGCGACGTCGGCGACGACCTCGATGTCGTCCTGTGCGTCCAGGATCATGCGGAACCCCATCCGCACCATTTCCTGGTCGTCGGCGATCAGTACCCGGATCACTCGTCCCCTTCCCCGGCGGCCAGCGGCAGCCACGCTTCGACCCGCCAGCCGCCGTCCGGGCCACGCCCGGCCGACAGCCGTCCTTTGAGCAACGCGACGCGTTCACGCATCCCGACCAGACCGTAGCCGCCCGATCCGCCGGCCGGCCGGTGCGTCGGTTCGCGTCCGTCGTCCGTCACCCGCAGGTGCAGTTCGGGGCCCTGGACCTCGGCCACGACGAACGCCTCGGTCGCGCCGGACGCGTGCTTGCCGACGTTCGTCAGCGACTCCTGCACCAGCCGCAGCGCCGAGCGGCCGACCTCGTGCGGCAGGTCCGGCGGCAGGTCGAGGTGCATCGACGTCGGCACGCCGTGGTTGGCGCCCTCGACCAGCTTCCGCAGGTCGGCACCCAGATCGGTGGTCGCCTGTTCGCTGAACTCGCTCGACCCGGCCGGCGCGTCCCCGCGCATCGAGCGGACCAGCCGCCGCATCGCCGCGAGCGCCTCGACCCCGGCGTTCTCGATCCGGGCCATCGCCTCGACGGCGACCTCCGGCTTCTGCGCGGCCATCATCCGCGCGGCCTGCGCCTGGACGACGATGCCGGTGACGTGGTGGGCGACGACGTCGTGCAGCTCGCGGGCCAGCGCCATCCGCTCGGCCGTCTGCGCGTCGGCCACCGCCGACTTGACGACCGTGGTGCGCTCGGAGTCCCGCGAGCGCAGCATCAGGCCGGTGGCGATCGAGATGCCGAGCAGCAGCGCGGCGGCGAAGGCGAGGACGGACAGCGTCTGCGGGTCGGTCTGCAGGCCCGACGGCTTGTCCGAGTTGAGGATCGCGGCGAGCGCGACGACGCCGGATAGGATCGACACCCGCGGCCACGACGCGTTGAGGCCGCGGGCGCGGGTCACGTTCACCACCACGCCCATCGCGGCGATGACCTGCACGAACGGCACGCCGCCCGGCATCGGGTAGTCGTAGCGCAGGTGCAGGAACGGCGTCACGACCGCCGACAGCAGCAGGATCCCGGCGACGCCGAGGAGCGCGTCCGCGGGCCGCCGCGGCGAGAGCACCGCGATGGCGGCCGCGACGAGCGAGCAGAACAGGATCGGGAAGCCGCGGGCGTTGCTCGAATACGTGTAGCCGAACTCGAACAGCAGCGCGAAGCCGAGCAGGCCCATCAGCGGCCACTGCCCCATCGCGAGCTCGTTCACCCGGCGCAGCCGGCGCACCCGCGGATCGGCCTGGGGGCCGCGGTCCCGGGTCGCGATGGCCGGCACGACCGGCCCGATGAGCAGCAGCAGGCCGAACACCAGGCCCTGGGTCGCCGTACCGCCGTCGATGTCGCCGACCCCGCCGTACCGGCCGAACAGGGCGACCAGGCCCCCGACGACCAGGAAGCTCACGACGCAGAGCGCCACGCCCGCGCGCGCCCGCCGGGTGACGTAGTAGACCATCAGCACCCCGGCCACGACCTCGGTGATGGTCACCTTCGGCAGCACGCTGGAGTACGGCGGGATGTGGAACGCGTGGATGAAGAGGGTGGAGAACACCAGCACCCCGCCACCGGCCACGCCGGCGACGGCCGCGCGCTTCTGGGCCCACACCGCGCACGCCGTCATCGCGAAGATGCCGGGCAGCAGCCCGAAGTCGACGAAGCGCGGGCCGTTGTCGTCGAGCGCGGCCTGCGTCGTGAAGACGACGTCGAACAGCAGGGCGGCGAAGAGGACGGCCGTGGGCACGCCGATGCGCCGCACGAGAGCGGCGGTGCGCGTGTAGAGGGTGTTCGGAGGGGGCGCGGCGGTCACAACGTGACGTTAGAGGATCCGCCCCGGTTCGCACCTTGGCCGAGTGGCTCGCCCTCGCTCGGCCGATCGGCCGATGCGGGGCGGGGCGTGACTGGCCGTCTGCCCGAAGTGGACACCCCCCGATCTCCGCGAAGCTCATCGGCACCAAGATCCGAACCGACAGGGAGAAACCTCGTGGACCCGAACACTCCACAGTGGACCGGTGGCCCGGTGCTGTCCGGCCGTGGGCTCGTGAAGCGCTACGGCGCGCAGTACGCCCTGGCCGGCATCGACATCGACATCCAGCCGCGGGACGCCGTCGCCATCGTCGGCCCGTCCGGCTCGGGCAAGACGTCGCTGCTGCACGTGCTGGCCGGCATCCTTCGGGCCGACGACGGGCAGATCTTCCTGGCCGGGCAGCGGATCGACCACCTCGGCGAAAAGAAGCGCAGCGAGCTGCGCCGCACCGAGTTCGGCTTCGTCTTCCAGTCGGGGATGCTGGTCGCGGAGCTCTCGGCCGAAGAGAACGTCGCGCTGCCGTCGCTGCTGGCCGGGCTCGGCCGCAAGGAGGCCATCGACGCGGGCCGCCAGTGGCTCTCGCGGCTCGGGCTGGCCGGCAAGGAGAAGCGCCGCCCCGGTGAGCTGTCCGGTGGCGAGGCCCAGCGCGTCGCGATCGCGCGGGCGCTGACCCACCGGCCGAAGGTGATCTTCGCCGACGAGCCGACCGGCGCGCTCGACACGCGCACCGGCCGCGAGACGATGGACGCCCTGCTCGGTGCCGCCCACGAGACGGGCGCCGCGGTGATCGTCGTGACGCACGACCGCGAGCTGGCCGAGTCGATGCCGAAGACCGTCGCCATCCGCGACGGCCTGATCGCCACGAGGCAGGCGGCGTGAACTCGCTCCAGATCGCCCTGCGGGTGCTGAAGGTCGACCGGCGGACCCGGACGTCGGCGATCCTCACCGCGATCGGGGTGGCCGTCGCGACCGGGCTGGTGCTGCTGCTGGCGACGCTGCCGTTCGCCACGCAGAACCGCGAGCAACGTGCCCTCTGGCAGGGCGAGCACTTCTACAGCGGCCTCGCCGGGGACGCCCCGGCCAAGATCCTCTTCAGCTCGTCGAAGGACTACTTCGACGGCAACCAGATCATCCGGGTCGACGTCGCGGTGGCGCCCGGCGCGACCGCCGCGGGCGTCCAGCTGCCGCCGGGCGTGCCGCAGCTGCCGGGACCGGGCGAGACCGTCGTGTCGCCGGCGCTCGGCCGGCTGCTGCAGGGGCACCCGGCCGACCAGCTCGGCGACCGGTTCGGCAAGCCCGTCGGTGCGCTCGGGGAGGACGGCCTCCGCTTCCCGGAGCAGCTCGTCGCGCTCGTCGGGCACACGCCGGACGCGATGCCGGTGCGCGCCGACCCCATCCCGGGGTTCCCCGGCGGGAAGGCGAGCCCGGACGCCCTGCTCATGCTGCTGTCCTGGGTCGGGATCATCGTGCTGCTGGTGCCGAGCCTGGTGCTGGTCGCGTCCTCGGCGCGGCTGACCGCGGCCCGGCGGGAACGGCGGCTCGCCGCGATCCGGCTGGCCGGCGCGACCCCGGGGCAGGTCACGAACATGGTGGCCGCCGAGACGACGTTGTCCGCGGGCATCGGCGCGGTGCTCGGCCTGCTGATCAGCCCGGCGCTGCACGGTCTCGCGTCGTTCGTGCCGTGGGGCGGCGGCACCTGGCTCGCCTCCGACTTCGCGCTGCCGGTCGGCCTGACGGTGTTCATCGTCCTGGCCATCCCGGTGCTCGTGGTGCTGGCCGGCATCCTCGGCCTGCGCCGCGTGCTGAAGAACCCGCTGTTCGCGACCGGCGGCCACACGAAGAAGCCGTTGCACTGGTGGCGGCTGCTGGCGCTGCCCGCGGCCGGGCTGTTCTTCCTCGTCGCGGTGACGACGGCGAAGGACTACGGCGGCATCACGTTCGTGATGGCGGGGCTGTTCCTGCTGGTCGGCTCGGCCGCGATCGTCGGGCCGTGGGTGACGTCGGCGGTCGGCGGCACGTTCGTCCGGATCTGGCGGCGGCCGTCTTCGCTGCTCGCCGGCCGTCGCCTGCGTGACGACCCGAAGGGCGCCTACCGCTCCTCCGCCGGGATCGTGCTCGCGGTGTTCGCCGGGTCGATGGCGCTGACGCTGCTACCGACGTTCGAGTCGATGGCCGGTGGCGGGCGGTCGTTCGCGGACTCCACGCTCTACGTCGACACCGACGGGCAGCACGCGAGCAAGCTCGTCGAGCAGGCCAACGCGTCCCTGGCGAAGTACGGGCAGCCGGACAAGGCCGTCGCGGTCGGCGAGATCTACCTGGTCCAGGGCGAGGGGAACAACCGCACCGGCCACCGCGCACTGGTGATGAGCTGCGCGGACGCCGTCAAGCTGACCCGGTTCGGGCTCACCGCGGACAACTGCACGGGCGGGCCGGCCGTCTTCGGCGACTCGGCGCTCGACCTGGCGCGGTTCAAGGTCACCGACACCTGGGAAGGGCAGGCGTCGCCGGTCAAGTCGGGCACGCGGGCGGAAGCCGTCCACCTCCCGGACCCGGACCTGGCCAGCACGTCGATCATCGATCCGGCCGCGCTGCCCGACGGCTTCACACCGAAGTACGTGACCGTGGTCGCGCCGACCACCGACGCGAACCGGGAGATCGTCCGGACGGCGCTGGCCGGACCGGCCGCCGGCGAGGAGATCGGCAGCCGGGACCAGTACCTGGTCAACCAGCAGACCGAGCTCGGCGACCTGCGCCGGGTCACGGTGATCGGGCTGCTCGCCGCCGGTGTCCTGGCCGGGTGCAGCGCCGCGGTCGCGACCGCGGGCTCGGTGATGGACCGCCGCCGCACCTTCGGGGCGCTGATGGCGGCCGGCACACCGGTCCGGGTGCTGGCACGGGCGCTGCGGATGGAGGCCGCGCTGCCGGCGCTGGTCGCCACCATCGGCGCGGGAATCGTCGGGGTGCTCGTCGGTGTTGGTCTCTTCAGCATGGTCGACGAGCGGGGCATCGTGCTCAGCCCGTGGCTGCTGGCGCCGGTCGTGCTCGGGATGGGCGTGGCCCTGCTCGGCGCGTCGGTCTGCACCCCCGCGCTGAAGCGGGTCCAGGCCGAACCGCTGGCCGACGAATAGGGAGGACGTTCGCCCCTCTGTCGGGGGAGGGGCGAACTCCTACCGCTTTTCGAAGATGAGGTCGTGCGAGACGCGGCCTTCGACTTCCGCGCGCTGCTCGAACTTCGTCACCGGCCGCCACTCCGGCCGCGGCGCCCAGCCGTCGTACCGGTTCTTCAACAGCGGCTCCGCGGAGCAGACCTCGAGCATCTGCTCGGCGTAGTTCTCCCAGTCGGTCGCCATGTGGAAGGTGCCGCCGGGCGCGAGCCGCGACGCCACGAGCGCGGCGAACGACGGCGACACGATCCGCCGCTTGTGGTGCTTCTTCTTCGGCCACGGGTCCGGGAAGAACAGCCGGACGCCGTGCAGCGTGCCCGGCTCCACGTGCTCGGTCAGCAGGACGACGGCGTCGCCGTGCAGCAGCCGCAGGTTCTCGACGCCCAGCTTTTCGGCGCGCAGCATCAGCTGGCCGAGGCCCGGGTCGTAGACCTCGGCCGCGACGTAGTTCAGCTCCGGCGCCGCGGCGGCCAGCTGCGACGTCGTCTCGCCCATGCCGGAGCCGATCTCCAGCAGCACCGGCGCTTCGCGGCCGAACCACTCGGTGAAGTCCAGCGTCCCGGCGGGCAGCTCACCGACCGTGCGGCCGAGGTCCGGCCACAGTTCGTCCCACGCGCGTTGCTGCCCGACGGTCATCCGGCCGCCGCGCTTCACGTAGCTGACGACGCTGCGAAGCCGGGGTTGGTGCTCGTTTTCCACCCACGGAATGTAGCCGGGCGCGCAGCGCCTCCGTTGAGGGTGGTGGTGGGGGCATGGATGGATTAACGAACGGCTTCGAGCTCCCCGAGCCGAGACCGCAGGCCGGCCAGCCCGGCGATCGCGAGCGGGTCCGGCGTCCGGCCGCTGTGCGCCGGCAGGACGTCGATCCAGCCCGGGTGCCGGTCGGTGTTCATGACCGTCGTGGGAATCGCGTGACCCGATTTCCCGCGCTCGGACGGGATGAACTCCCAGTACCCGGATTCGCCGTCCGCGGCCCACGGGACGAATTCCCAGCCCGGGCGCCTGCCGAGCAGCTGCGCGATCCGGTCCTCGACGCGGAAACCCTGTTCCCGCGAGTCGAGGGTCCCGTCCGCCACCGCCCGCAGCCACCAGGGCGCGGGGATCGGGCCCGCCATCCCGGCCGAAGCGCGGAACAGGGCCAGGACGCGGTCTTCGGGCGCGCGGTGCACCCAGGCCCGGCGGAGTTCCGCGGGCGTGGCCGCCGTCATGGCGGCCTGCGGGAGCTCGATCGCCCGCGACCATTCCAGGTCCAGCATCGGTTCGAGCCGGGGAGCGTCGTCTTCGACGCGAGCTCGGGGAATCGTACTGCCCAATTCTTGACCGGTGTCCACCGTCAAGGATCACCTCCAGGGGAGCTCAGACGGGTCCGGCACGCTCTCTCTTACGAATATTGCCTGGTCATAGCAGTATGTCCGGTGGCTGTGAGAGAAGCCACAGGCGTTTCATCTTCTTTTAACAAAGGTTTTTGCGGTATTGAGACGACGGTCACGCTCAGGCGTCGCGCCGGGACGTGACAAGCACGCCGGCCACGAACAGGGCAACGGTGATCGCCGCGAAGTAACCGAGGTAGCCCCACGGGCCGAGCGGCGCCGACGGCAGCTGCAGCGGCCCCGCGGCGAACCCGCCCGCCCCGACGAACTCGTCGGCCGCGTGGAACGGCATCCACTGGTAGATGTGCCGCCCGGCGCCCGGGATGAGGATCACCAGTCCTTCGAGCACCTGGGTCCAGACGAGCACCACCGTCAGCCCGAAGGCGACGCTGCGCAGCAGGAGCGCGACACCGACGCCGGCCACCGCGGTGAACAGGAACGTCAGGCCCTGGCCGAGCACCGCGCGCCAGTCCGCGCCCGAGTGCAGCGCGAGGTCGGCGTCCGGCTGCACCAGCGACGCCAGCCCCCACGAGCCGAAGCCGACGACCAGCCCGAGCACCGCGCCGACCGCGGCGAGGACCGCCAGTTTCGCCAGCAGCGCGGGCACCCGGCTCGGCACCGCCTGGAAGGTCAGCCGCATGGTGCCCCAGTTGAACTCCGACGCCGTCGCGAGGATCGCGAGCACGAGCAGCACGGTCCGGCCGTTGCCGCTCGCGAGCTGGGTGTTGCCCACGGTCGCCGGGATCTCCGGGCCGGCCAGCGCGAAGAACAACGCGGTGAAGCCGAGCGGCGCGACGAACGCGATCGCCAGGCACCACCAGGGCGCGCGGGTGCTGAAGAGCTTGATGCGCTCGGCGCGAAGGAGGTTGGTGATCATCGGGCCGCCTCCGAAGCCGGCCCCGCGAACTCGACGGATTCGCGGGTGAGGTCGAGGTAGGCCTGCTCGAGCGAGCCGGTGATCGGGCTCAGCTCGTGCAGCGTCGCGCCCGCGTCGAAGGCGAGCTGCCCGATCCGGTCACTGTCCATTCCGGACACCAGGAAGGCGCCGTCGGCTTCGCTGAACTCGGCCTGCCCGGTCAGCGCGGCCCGCAGCTCGTCGGCGTGCGGCGTGCGCACGCGCACGCCGTGTTCACTCGTCCGCGCGACGAAGTCGGCCATCGTGCCCTGGTAGATGAGCCGGCCGCGGCCGATCACCACGAGGTCCTGCGCGGTCTGCGCCATCTCGGGCAGCAGGTGGCTGGAGACGAACACGGTCCGGCCCTCGGCGGCCAGCGCGTGCAGCAGCTGCCGGATCCAGGCCATGCCCTCGGGGTCGAGGCCGTTCACCGGCTCGTCGAACAGCAGCACGCGCGGGTCGCCCAGCATCGCGGCGGCGATCCCCAGCCGCTGCTGCATGCCGAGGGAGTACTGCAGGACGCGGGTCTTGCCGACGCTCGTCAGCCCGACCAGGGCGAGCACCTCGTCGACGCGCTTGTCGGGGATGCCGTTGGTGGCGGCCAGCCAGCGCAGGTGGTCGCGCCCGCTGCGGCCGGGGTGGCGCCAGGTGGCGTCCAGCATCGCGCCGACCGTCCGAAGTGGATCCCGCAGCTTCCGGTACGGCGTGCCGTCGACGAGCACCGTGCCCGCGTCGGGAGTGTCGAGGCCGAGGACCAGCCGCATGGTCGTGGACTTGCCGGCGCCGTTCGGGCCGAGGAACCCGGTGACCCGCCCCGACTGCGCGGTGAACGTCAGCTCGTCGACCGCGGTCGTGGCGCCGTACCGCTTGGTCAGCGCGTTCGCTTCGATCATGCGCTCCCCCGTCCCGTCACCCCGGGAGCCTACTGCGAAACGGGAATCCGGGTCGCCCCCCGACAGCGCGACCCGGATTCCCGTTTTCCCCTGTTACCCCTCAGGCGTCCCGCTTCTTCGCCACCCCGAGTGCGACGAGCAGGAACACGATCGCGATGCCGGCGAAGTACGCCAGCGCCCAGCCGGGGCTCAGCGGCGAGTCCGACGGCGACGGGCCGTCGACGACCGCGGAGCCGCGCAGGAACTTGTTCGCCACGTTGAACGGCATCCACTCGTGGATGTGGGCGCCGATCTTCGGGATCAGCCGGATCAGGTCTTCCACGGCCAGGTTGTAGATGAGCAGCAGCGCGATGGCGCCGGCGCTGTGCCGGATCAGTACCCCGATGGCGACGGCGAGCACCGCGCTGATGGCGAACACCGGGCCGAGGCCCGCGACGTTCAGCCAATCCTGCGTGGAGTGCAGGCCGATGCCGTCGTTCGGCCGCATGAGCATGCCGAGGCCGAGGGCGCCGAACGCGGCGATCTCGCCGATCACCAGCGCGACCAGCGCGACGACGACGGCCTTGGCGATCAGCGCCGGCGAGCGGTGCGGCACCGCCTGGAACGTGGTGCGGATGGTGTTGAAGCGGTATTCGGTGGTCACCGCGAGCGCGGCGAGCACCATGACGACGGCGATGCCGAACTGCGTGCCGCCGAACTGGAGGGCGGACAGCGTGACCGGCGAGTCGGCCGGCGTCGCACCGGAGATGATGGCGGCGAAGCCGATGCCCAGTGCGAGGGCGATGACGGCGCACCACCACGGCGAGCGGGTGGAGAACAGCTTGATGCGTTCTACCGCGAGCAGGTTCATGATCTTGGTTTCCCCGTTTACTTGGCGGACTCGAGCACGTGCTGCGCCTCGGCGTCGAGCCCGGTGTGGTACTCGACGGAGTCGCCCGTGATCTGCATGAAGGCCTGTTCGAGCGAGCCGGTCTGCGGGCTCAGCTCGTGCAGCACGATGCCGTTGGCGGCGGCGATCTCGCCGATCTTGTCGCTGTCCAGCCCGGACACCACGAGCGCGGCGTCGTCCCCGGTGACACCGGCGCTGGCGCGCTGCAGGGCGGTGCGGAGCTCGGCGAGCTGCGGCGAGCGGACCTTGACCGTGTTCTCCGCCGCGCGGGAGACGAAGTCCTGGGTCGACGACTGCGAAATCAGCTGCCCCCGGCCGATCACCACGAGGTTGCTCGCGGTCAGCGCCATCTCCGAAAGCAGGTGGCTGGACACGAACACGGTGCGGCCTTCCTCGGCCAGCCGGTGCATGAACTTCCGGATCCAGAGGATGCCCTCGGGGTCCAGGCCGTTCACCGGCTCGTCGAACAGCAGCACCTCGGGGTCGCCCAGCAGGGCGGCCGCGATGCCGAGCCGCTGCGACATCCCGAGCGAGAACCCGCCGGCGCGCTTGCCCGCGACGCTGGTCAGGCCGACGGTGTCGAGCACCTCGTCGACGCGGGTGTTCGGGATGCGGTTGGACTTCGCCATCCACTGCAGGTGGGCGCGCGCCGAGCGGTTCGGGTGCACCCACTTCGCGTCGAGCAGCGCGCCGACGGTGCGCAGCGGCTCCTTGAGGTCGTGGTACTTCTTGCCCCCGATGGTGACCTGGCCACCCGTCGGGTTGTCCAGGCCCAGGATCATGCGCATGGTGGTGGACTTGCCAGCCCCGTTCGGGCCGAGGAAGCCGGTGACCTGACCCGCGGCCACGGAGAACGACAGGTTGTTCACCGCCAGTGTCTTTCCGTACCGCTTGGTGAGGCCGGTTGCCTCGATCATGACTGCTCCTCTTCCGCCCCTCGCTTACGACGCGTTCATCGTCGCGGGTCGGAGGCCGTTCGCGCGTCACCCTGTAGACCGAACCGGCCCCCCTACCTGAGTAGTACCTTGCTGGCTCTTCGGCCGATGCGCGATCCGTGATGACCCTGAGCCGACCCTGATTCGCGGGTATTAATGAACTGTGGTTCAATAATGGGGTGGCCCGGCCGAGGAGCATCACCGACGAACGGCTGCTGGGTGCGGCGGAGACCGTGATCGGCCGCTGCGGCCCCGGTTTCACGCTGGCGCAGGTGGCGGCGGAGGCGGGCGTCTCGGTCGGCACGGTCGCGCAGCGGTTCGGCTCGAAGAGCGGCCTGCTGCAGGCGATGAGCCGGCGGGCCACGCGGCGGGCGGTCGAGCAGATGCGGGAGTGCGCCGAGCGGGTGGACGACCCGGTCGACGGCCTGCGCGCCGCGGCGGTGTCGGTCTACGCGGTGCTCGGTGACGCCGAAGAAGCGGCGAACCACCTGGGCCAGCTCGGCGTGGACATCGGCGACCCGGTGCTGCGGTCGCTGCTGGGCGAGCACTTCACGGCGGTCGAGGACGAACTGCGGCGGCTGGTGCGGGCGGCGGCTCCGTCGCTGCCGCACGCGCCGAGCGTGCCGCGGGCCGCGCGGGCGGTGCTCGGGGTCATCAACGGGGTGTCGATCGACTGGTCGATCCGGCCGCACGGGCGGCTGGCCGACCGGCTGGCCGAGGACGTCGACGCGGTGCTGACCGCGTGGCGGGGACGGGAGGACGCATGAGTTTGCAGGGCAAGGTGGCCGTGGTCACCGGGGCGACCCGGGGCTGCGGGCGGGCGATCGCGGTGGAACTGGGCCGCGCGGGCGCGACGGTGTACGTCACCGGCCGCACGACGCGCGAAACGACGTCACCGCTGAAGCGCCCGGAAACGATCGAAGAGACCGGCGAACTGGTCGAAGCGGCGGGCGGCAGGGCGGTGGTCGTGCGCTGCGACTTCACGTCGGTGTCCGATGTGGACGCGCTGAAGGCGCGCATCGAGTCCGAAGTGGACGGAATCGACATCCTGGTCGACGACGTCTGGGGTGGCGACATGTACTTCCACTTCGACGCGCCCTTCTGGGAGACGCCGCTGGAAGACGCGCTGAACCTGACGCACAACGCGCTCGACACGCACCTGATCGCGCTGCACAGGCTGCTGCCGCTGGTGGTCGCCCGCCGCGGCCTGGTGCTGGAGGTGACCGACGGCGACAACGACGACTACGTCGGCGCGGGTCTCCCTTATTACCTGGCCAAGTGCGGCATCCGCGCGCTCGGCCGCGCCCTCGGCGTGGAGCTGGAGAAGAACGACTGCGTCGGCCTCGCCGTGACGCCGGGGTTCCTGCGGTCGGAGTCGATGCTCGACCACTTCGAGGTCACCGAAGACAACTGGCGCGACGCGGTCGGCAAGCTCGCGCCGGTCGACTTCAAGATCTCCGAGACACCGTACCTGCTGGCCCGCGGCGTCGCGGCCCTCGCCCAAGACCCCTCCGCGTCCCGCTTCGCCGGCCAGACCCTGGCTTCGTGGACGCTGATGAAGGAGTACGGCTACACCGACGTCGACGGCGACCGCCCCGACTTCGGCCGCTGGATCACCGAAGTCCGCAACGCGGGCAAGGACCCGGCAACAACCCCACCAGACACCTTCCGCTAGCCCCGACTCGTCACTTTCCCTATGAAAGTTCCGCTACCGGCTGTCGGTAGGCGTCACTTTCATAGGGAAAGTGAGAAGTTGTGGATGAATTTCGGGGGATGTGGACAAGTGGGACGTAGTTGATCTTCGGCGGGGCTGGTTGTCAGAGGTCTGTCCCAGGCTTGCCGGGTGTTCCGTTCTCGCAGCAGTGACCTCGTCGACTTCGCCGAGCCCTTCGTCGGGAGCCAGGCCGTCGCCGAAGACGTCTTGACGCCACATGCTCTGCGGTCTCCCCTGTTCACCCGGTTGTTCCGGAACGTCTACGTCGCCTCTACGACTGAAGTGACGCACTCGATGCGATGCCGGGCCGCTGCTCTGCTTGCGCCGGTCGACGCGGTGCTCTCCGGGTGCTCGGCCGCGGCAGTCAGAGGCCTCGAACTGGTCGGCTCGCGGGACCCGGTCGAGTTCATCGTGCCGGAGCAACTGGTGTTCGATCGGCAGGCGGGTCTGCACATCCGGCGAACCAGCCGGACAAAGATCGATAGTGAGCCGTGGGATGGCATTCGGCTCGCCACGCCCCTTCGTCTCGTTTTGGACACCCTCACGAACACCAAGCTCCATCGATCGCTTCCCCGGGTCGTCGGTTACCTCGATGCCTTCCTCCACAGCGGGGTGGTGGACCTGGTCGAGCTGTGCGACTACCTCCAGCCACGCCGCGACAACGGCATGGTGCGAGCCAGGAAGGCGGTTGCGCTGGCAGATGCACGTTCGGAGAGCATTCCCGAGTCCGAGCTGCGGGTGTGGCTCACCGTCGCCGGGCTCAAACCCGAGGTGCAAGTCGAAGTCGTAGCCGGAGCGGGGGACTTCCTCGGGCGCCTCGATCTGGCGTTCCCCGCGCAGAAGCTGGCGGTCGAATACGACGGCGAATGGCATCTCGGTGGTATCCAGCCGCGCCTCGATGCGCAGCGCCGGGCCGCGATCGAGTCCGAGGGATGGCGCTTCGTAGTTGTCACCAAGACCGACTTGTACGGTGAGCCGAAGCGTGTGGTCGAGACCGTGAAAGCGGCACTTTCCCTATGAAAGTGCGGCTTGAGTCAGGCGAGGCCGGGGCGGGCGAGACCGGTTTCGTAGGCCAGCACCACGGCCTGCACCCGGTCTCGCAGCTCCAGCTTCGCCAGGATCCGCCCGACGTGCGTCTTCACCGTCGCCTCGGAAAGGAACAGCGCCTCGGCGATCTCCAGGTTCGACATGCCCTTGGCGATCAGCACGAGCACCTCGCGCTCGCGGTCGGTCAGCACGTCCAGCTCCGCGGTGTCGCGCATCGGCGGGCCGCCGGAGCCGACGAAGCGGTCGAGCAGGCGCCGGGTCACCGACGGCGAGACCACCGCGTCGCCCGAAGCGACCGCCCGCAGCGCCGACACCAGGTGGTCGGGCTGGGTGTCCTTCAACAGGAACCCGCTCGCCCCGCCCTGCAGCGCCGCGTAGACGTACTCGTCGAGGTCGAACGTCGTCATCACCAGCACCCGCGCGGTGCCGTCGGCGACGATCCGCTTGGTCGCCTCGACGCCGTCGAGCACCGGCATCCGGACGTCCATCAGCACGACGTCGGGGCGCAGTTCCTCGGCCATCTCGATCGCCTGTGCGCCGTCGCCGGCCTCGCCGACGACGTCGATGTCGGCCTGCGCGCCGAGCACCATCCGGAAGCCGACGCGCATCAGTTCCTGGTCGTCGACGACCACCACACGGATCACTTGTCCAACCTAACCGGCAGGGCCGCGCGGACCTGCCACCCACCGCCCGGAGCCGGGCCCACTTCCAACGTGCCGCCGTAGACGTGCGCGCGCTCGCGCATGCCGATCAAACCGTTGCCGCCCGGGAGCCGCTGGTCGCCGCGCGTCGCGCCGGCGAGCTGCGGGACGCGGCCCGCGCCGTCGTCGGACACCAGCACCTCGACCAGGTCGCCGGTCCGGTGCACCCGCACCGACGCCGTCGCGCCGCGGCCGGCGTGTTTGAGCGTGTTGGTCAGCGACTCCTGGACGATCCGGTAGATCCCCAGCGAGACGCCGGCCGGCAGGTCGCCGAGCTCGTTGGTCTCCAGCTCCACCGGCACGCCGGCGGTCCGCATCCGCTCGGCCAGCTCGGCGAGTGCGTGCGCGTCCGGCTGCGGGACGCGCGGCTCGCCGTCCGCGTCGTCGCTGCGCAGCACGTCCAGCAGGCGCCGCAGCTCCCCGAGCGCGCCGCGGCCGGTCTCGGAAATCGTTTGCAGGGCCCGCTGGGCGAGCTCGGGGTTGCTCCGCAGCGCGTACGAAGCGCCGTCGGCCTGCACCACCATGACGCTCACCGCGTGCGCGACGACGTCGTGCAGCTCGCGGGCGATCCGCCCGCGCTCCTCCGCCACCGCGATCCGGGTGGCCTGGTCCCGTTCGGTCTCGAGCAGGTGCAACCTGGCCTCCACTTCCACGTCGTAGGCGCGCCGGGCCCCGACGAACTCGCCGAGCGTCCAGCACAGGGCGATGCCGAACGCGAGGAACAGCACCGAGATGAACAGCTCGTCCGTCTGCTCCAGCGCCAGCTGCAGGGCCGAGGAGACGATCACCGCGCCGACGAACACCAGCCCCTGCCGCCGCCCCGCGTAGACGACGACCGAGTAGATGCTCATCGCGAGGCCGGCGACGCTGGCGACGCCGAGCTGCAGCGTCGCGTGCACGACGCTGATCACCAGCACGACGTACGCCGACCACAGCGGCGACTTCCGCCGAAACACCAGCGGCACCACCATCGCGATGTTCACCGGCACGGCGATGTACCACGGCGGCAGCTCCGCGAGGTCCGCCAGCCCGTCGGCGACGAACAGCAGCATGTCGATCAGGCCGAGCAGGACGGCCAGCACCGTGTCGCCCGCCATGGGGTGGGCACGCATCCAGAGGCTCAGCCGTCGCACCAGACAACACTAGGTCCCGCGGCCGGGAACGCGCGTCGGTCGGCGGTACCACCTTGGGTGCGACCTCCGGATGAGGGACATGGCACGATTCACGGGGTTGTCGCCTACGACGGGAAGGGCTGGGGGCCGTGACGTCACCGGAGCAGGGCCGGCTCGCGGGTCCGCTGTCGATGTCGGTGGCCAACCTGTGCCACCGCCTGCAGTCGCAGGTCTCCGCGCGCACCGCCGCCGGGTTCGCCGAGGTGCTGCGCCGGCTCGGCGCGCCGCTGCAGGTGGCCGTGGCCGGGCGGATCAAGTCGGGCAAGTCGACGCTGGTCAACGCGCTGATCGGGCGCCGGGTCGCGCCGACCGACATCGGCGAGTGCACGCGGCTGGTGACCCGCTTCCAGTACGGCACGGTGGACCGCGTCGAAATCGTCTTCACCGACGGCCGCAAGCAGGTGCTCCCCTTCGCCGCCGACGGGATGATCCCCGCCGAGCTCGGCGTCGACATCGACAAGGTGTCGCACATCGAGGCGTACCTGACCAACGCCGTCCTGCAGGGCATGACGGTGATCGACACCCCGGGCCTCGGCTCGCTCGACGCCGCTTCGGTGTCCCGCACCGAGCAGCTCCTGGGCGCCGCGAAGCACCGCCAGGACGACGGCGACGAAGAGGGCTCGGACGAGCTCGACGACACCTCCCGCAACGCCGTCGCCGGTGCCGAAGCCGTGCTGTACGTCGTCACCCAGGGCGTCCGCGCGGACGACCAGCAGGCGCTCGCCGCGTTCACCGCGGCCACGGCGAGCCGGGAAGCGGGCCCGGTCAACGCGATCGCCGTGCTCAACAAGGCCGACACCATCACGCCCGAGTCGGTCGAAGGCTCCGGCGGCGACGTCTGGAAGGCCGCGACGCTGCTGGCCGAGAAGCAGGCGTCGACGCTGAAGCCGCGCGTCGCCGACGTGCTGCCGGTGATCGGGCTGATCGCCGAGTCGGCCGAGTCCGGCGGCTTCACCTCCGCCGACGCCGAGGCGCTGCGGCAGCTCGCCGAGCTCGACGACGACATCCTGCAGACCATGCTGATCTCGGCCGACATCTTCACCAGCTGGGAGTGCGACGTCCCGTCGGGCACGCGGCTGCGGCTGCTGGAGAAGCTCGACCTGTTCGGCGTCTCCCACGCCGTCGAGGCCATCCGCAAGGAGCCGGAGCTGACGGCGGGCGCGCTGCGGCGGTCGCTGCTCGACGCGTCCGGCCTGGAAGCGGTGCGGCACCGGTTGTCGATCGTGTTCGCCGCCCGCGCCGACGGCATCAAGGCCGCCGCCGCCCTCGCGTCGGTCACCGCGCTCGCGCACGCCTCGGCCGATCCGGCCGAACGCCAGCGCGTCCACGACGCCATCGAGGTGCTGCTCGCCAAGCCCGAAGCCCACCAGCTGCGGCTGCTCGAAGCGCTGACGCTGGTCGCGTCCGGCGCGGTCGACATGCCCGAGGACCTGTCCGAAGAGGTGCTCCGGGTGGGCAGCAACGCCGACATCGGCGCCCAGCTCGGCAAGCCCGGCGCCCCGCGCCCGGAGCTGGCCGCGCACGCCCTCGAACGCGCGGGCTGGTGGCGGTCCTTCGCCTCCTTCGGTGCGACACCGGCGCAGAGCCGCGTCGCCCACGTCGTGCACCGCGCGTACTTCTTGATGTGGCAGCAGGTGCGCGAAGCCTGAGTTTGTTTCTGGTTGCCGACTTTCCCTGGTCACCCCCCTTTCCCGCGTACTCTGGGAAACGTGAGACTGGAAAACACGACATCCTGGCGAGCCGGGTGGAGCAGCGAGACGGACGTCGACGTCGCGCTGTTCATCCGCGACGCCCTGGCCCTGTCCGTTTCCGAAGGACAGGTGCTGCCGCCGGTGGAGCCGCGGGTTCCGGTCCACGTCCCGCCGGGGCTCGACCGGGCGGCGGTCCAGGACCAGTGGGCCGCCTGGTGGACCGACCTGCTGGCGTCCCTGCGCAGCCGTGAGGACCCGGACCCGCGCAGCCCGCGCACCCGGTACGGCAGGCCCGCGCTCGAACCGGGCTCGGCCCTGCGGCAGGCTGTCGACTTCTTCGGCCCGGTCGCGGCCCGCCACTTCGCCAACGCCCGCGGGCCCGCCCTGCGCGGGGCGAACGAGCCGTCGGGCGGCACGCCGTGGGCGCCCGGTTTCTACCGGCGCCAGATCGTGGCCGGCGAGCGGCTCGGCCAGCTGGTGCGGGAGGCCGAGGTCAAGCAGGGCCGGCGCGCGTACCCGTTCCGGCTGAACGTCATCGAGATCTCCGTCGCCGGGTCGATCTGGCTGCGCACGGCCGACGACCAGCTGCTGGTCTCGTCCCGCCTGGCCGAGGACGGCCCCGGCCTGGAGGCCGTGCTCCGCGACGTGATCGCCCAGCTGGTTTGAGGCCCCGGCTTTCATAAACCGAGCACGCGGTCTGATAATGGACGGCATGGAGACGACCGTCGACGAGCCGCCGTGGCTGCGCACCGGGTCCTGGGTCGGCTGCCCGCTGATCGGCGGCGCGCTCGGCGTGGGCGTGTGGGCCATCGCCGCGTGGGTCAGCGACCTGCCGGCGTTCCCGTTCCAAGGCGTGTTCAAGGTGCTCACGAAGCTGCCGCAGCCGTGGGCGACGCTGGCCGCGGTGGCCGGCGGGCTGGTGCTCGGCCTGGTGTTCGCCGTCGTCTGGGCCGGCGACCGCCTGGTCGTGACGGTCTCGCCCACCCGCGTCACGCTGGTCCGCGGCGACAAGACCCGCCGCATCGAGGCCGACCTCGACGCCGTCTACCTCGACGGCAAGGAGCTCGTCCTGCGCACCACCGACGGCCGGGAGATCGCCCGCGAGAAGACCGACCTGTCGGGGCGCGAGCTGGCCCCCGCCTTCGCCGAACACGGCTACCCCTGGCGCGACGACCCGCCGGTCGAGCGATGAGGACCGTCGACCCGGCCAAGCACGCGGCCAAGCGCCGCGCCATCGTGGACGCCGCGGCCGGCTGCTTCGCCGAGAAGGGCTTCGAGCGGACGACGACCGCGGACATCTGCCGCGCGGCGGGCATCAGCTCCGGCAGCCTCTTCCACTACTTCCCCAGCAAGCGCGCGGTGTTCACGGCGATCTTCACCGACGACGCCGCCGAGACGGCCGAGCGTCTCGAAACCGCGGCCAAGGCCGCAAACCCGTGGACCGCGCTGCTCGACGTCGTCGCCGAGCTGGCCGGGCAGATCGCCCAGCCGGGCGTCGTCCGGATCGTGCTGGAAGCCGCCGCGCAGGCCGCTCGCGACGACGAGTTCGCCGAGCTGATCCACCGCAACGACAGCGCCCTGCGTGACGGCTTGGCCGTCCTGGTCGAACGGGCCGGGACCGCCGGGCTGATCGACCCGGGCGTCGCACCGCGGGCGGCCGCCGGCTGGGTCGCCGGGCTGATCGACGCGATGATTTCGCGGGCGAGCCTCGACCCCGGCCTCGATCTGCCCGCCGAGCAAGCGATCCTCCGGACGATCCTGATCCGGTTCCTTCGCCCGGTTCCGCCCCCGGCGGGCGGCTGAATCCGCCAGACTGTCGGCATGGCGTGGTTTCGCAAGGACGGAACCGACCGCGGTTCCCCCGCGTCGGACACCGATGTGCACCCCTTGCAGCAGCAGGACACCGATCTGGAGCGCGCTCTCGCGGATCGCCAGGCACTGATCCAGATGTGCCTGTACGCCCTGGACCGCGCCCGCAGCGGCGGTGTGGTCGAACGGCTGGAGGAGGGGCTCGCCGCGATCGGCGTCCAAGCTCTGCGGCCCGACGGCGAGCGCTTCGACCCGGCCTGCCACGAAGCCGGCGGCGCCGTGGCCACCGAAGACCCGGCGCTCGAGGGCATCGTCGCGGAAACCGAGGTCACCGGGTTCGCCGACCACGACCGCCTGCTGCGCGCCCCGATCGTCACCGTCTACGCGAAGAAGACCCCGTGAGCGCACCCACCGCGCCGAGCCTGCCCGCGCAGGTCGCGGCCGCGCGAGAGCAGCTGCTGACCACCGTCCGCGACGCCGACCCGGCCGCCGCCCGGTGGGTCGAGGACATCCGGAAGACCCGGCCGAAGAAGCCGGCCGTCGTGGTCGTCGGCGAGACCAACCGCGGCAAGAGCTCGCTGGTCAACGCGCTGCTCGCGCGGCCGGGACTGTCCCCTGTGGACGCCGACGTCGCCACCGCCACCTACCTGGTGTTCGACCACGCCGACGCGTGGGGCGCGCAGGCCTGCTACCCCGGCCAGCTCGCGCCGGTGCCGATCGACCTGGGCCAGCTGATCCACTGGGTGTCCGCCGCGCACGAGCTGCCGCCCGGCCAGATCCCGCCGCGGTACGTCGAGGTCACCGGGCCGGTGCCGCTGCTGATGCGGCTTTCCCTGGTCGACACCCCCGGCGTCGGCGGGCTCGACTCGCTGCACGGCGAGCTCGCCAAGGAAGCCGCCGCGGGCGCGACCGCGCTGCTGTTCGTCGTCGACGCCTCGGCGCCGTTCACCTCGACCGAGCTGCAGTTCCTGCGCGACGTCGGCGAGCGCGTCGAGACCGTGGTGTTCGCGCTGACCAAGGTGGACATGTTCCGCGGCTGGCGCGAGGTCATGGAGGCCGACCGGCAGCTGCTGCGCGAGCACGCGCCCCGGTTCGCCGACGCGGTGTTCCACCCGGTGTCGGCGCGGATGTTCGAGACGGCGGCGAAGGCGCCCAACGAGCAGATGGCCGCGATGCTGCGGGAGAAGTCCGGCGTCGCAGCGATCCAGACGGCGTTGCAGGAGCTGCTCGTGGGCCGCTCGGCGATGCTCGGCGAGGCCAACACGCTGCGCGCGCTCTCCAGCGCACTGGGCGAACTGAAGGCGAAGCTGCAGGCCGAGAGCCGCGCGCTGTCCGCCGGGGAAGCCGAGGCCGAGCAGCTGCGCGAACGTCGTGACCAGCTGCAGGCCGAGCGCCGGTCCTCGACCCGCGGCTGGCAGCTCAAGCTGCGCGGCGAGGTGCAGCGCACCCGCGTCGAGGTCGGGCACGAGTCCAGCAGGCAGATGCGGGACGCGCAGACCCACTTCCGCCAGCTGATCGACGCGGCGAAGCGCGACGAGCTGGCCGCGCTCCCGCAGCAGGTCGACATCGCGCTGCAGACGACGTCGCAGCGGGTCTCGATGCTGCTTTCCCAGCGGCTGAACCAGGTCACCAACGTCTCGCTGTCGGAGCTGTTCTCGCCCGAAGAGCTCGACGTCATCCGCGCGCAGTTCGCCCGGGCCGGCGGCCCGCCGGTGGTGCTGCGCCCGCCGGACAAGAAGCCGCCGACGGCCGAGGACAAACTGCTCGTCTTCATGGGCATCTCCGGCGGCGTCGGGGCCGGCAAGGTGGCCGCGCTGCCGCTGGCCGGCGTCGCGATCCTCAACCCCGTCGTGCTGCCCGCGACCATCATCATCGGCCTCGGCGCCGGCTGGTGGATGGCCCGCACGCGCAAGCACGCGGCCGACAAGCAGCACATGAAGCAGTGGCTGGTGGAGGCGATCGCGGACGCCCGCTCGACGCTCGACCAGCTGGTCGCCGAGCAGCTGATCGAGGCCGAGCAGCAGCTGTCGATGGCGCTGGACGAAGCACTGGGCCGGCGCATCGACGCGATCGAGGCCGAGCTGAAGGAAGTCGACAAGACGATCAAGATGGGTGCGCAGGAGCGCGCCAAGAAGATCGCCGTCGTGTCGAAGCGGCTCAAAGAGGTCAGCGACGGCCGCGACCGCGCCGAAACCTTCCTGACCAGGATCCGGGCGCTGCGGGACAAGACGGCCTGACCCCCGTCCGGTTGTGGAGCGGAACCGAACCGGCATACGGTGAGTCATACCCTCGGACAGCAGGTCAGAGACGGCGGTACCCGGTCAAAAGGGGGAAGTTCCCATGTGGGTCGACGAGAGTGGCGGCAGCGACACCGACGCGAGCGGTACGAACGCGATGACCGTCCACGTCGACGGTCAGGAGTACCAGGCCGAGGTCAACTACGACGTGAACGACGACGGCGTCAACGACACCGCGATCATCGAGCACGACGACGGCACCTCGCAGGCGTTCATCGACACGAACCACGACGGTGAAGCCGACCAGTACGCCGTGCTGGACGAAACCGGGCACGTCGTCGACCAGGCCGTCTACGACGAGGCCAGCGGCCAATGGGTCGAGTCCCACGGCGGCGGCCACGACGACTCCGACACCGGGGGCCGCGACGACAGCTCCGGCGGGCACATCCACGCCGACTTGCCGGACGGCGAGGTGGACGCGGGGGTCGCGACCATCGACACCGACCACGACGGCCACAACGACACCGCCATCGTCGAGACGAAGAGCGGCGGCACCATCGCCTTCACCGACAAGGACGGCGACGGCGAAGCGGACATCGCGATCCAGACCGGCGCCGACGGCACCACCACGACGTTCGAGCACTCCGGCCCCGGCCAGTGGACCGAGGTCTCGAGTGGACTGGTGGACTCCGGCAGCGAGGGCGACCTGGCCGCCGACGCCGCCTGGGGCGAAGCCGGCACGCAGACGCTGGAAGGCGTCGCGCGCATCGACTCCGGCACGGGACAGTGGATATCCCCCAACTGAGGTGACCCACGTCTCAGTTTGAAAGCCCGGGGCTTCGGCTTCGGGCTTTTTTCATGTCGTCAATGAAAGAAAAGGCGGCTTCTGAATCGATTCCCTTATCGGTCTTGTGAGAGAACGTACACGTCAGCTCTCTGTTACCTGCCGGTCATGCGGTTACTCTCGAAGAATCCCAAAACCCGCACACCGGTCGTCAGCCGGTGTGCGAAGCCATTCGGCCGCAGGCAATGAAGCCCGCACCGGAACAGCGTCGTTCCCGGTGCGGGCTCATTTGTCGTCGGAAGTCAGGAGTAGAGATGACCGCAGTCGCCATCCCCGGACTGGACACCGCGCCGACGACGCACACCGGCGTGCTGTCCTTCGTCCGGGAGGTCGCCGAGCTGACCAACCCGGACCGCGTGGTGTGGGTCGACGGGTCTGACGAAGAAGCCGCCCGGATCAACCAGGAGCTGGTCGACGCCGGCACGTTCGTGCAGCTCAAGTCGAAGCCGAACTCCTTCTGGGCCACCTCCGACCCCAACGACGTCGCCCGCGTCGAAGACCGGACCTTCATCTGTTCGGAGCGTCCCGAGGACGCCGGTCCGACCAACCACTGGATGGACCCGGCCGAGATGAAGGCCACCATGACCGAGCTCTTCCGGGGCTCGATGCGCGGCCGCACGATGTACGTCATCCCGTTCTGCATGGGTCCCCTCGCCGACGAGAATCCCAAGCTGGGTATCGAAATCACCGATTTCGCCTACGTTGTCGCTTCGATGCGCGTGATGACCCGCGCGGGCAAGGCGGCCCTCGAGAAGTTCGTCGCGCCGGATGGCAGTGAGCGCGAATTCGTGCCGGCACTCCACTCCGTGGGTGCGCCGCTCGAGCCGGGGCAGCAGGACGTTTCCTGGCCCTGCAACGAAACGAAGTACATTTCGCACTTCCCCGAAGAGCGCGCGATCTGGAGCTACGGCTCCGGCTACGGCGGTAACTCGCTGCTGGGCAAGAAGTGCTACTCGCTGCGCATCGCCTCGGTGATGGCCCGCGACGAGGGCTGGCTCGCCGAGCACATGCTGATCCTCAAGCTGATCTCCCCCGAGGAGAAGGTCCACTACGTCGCGGCCGCGTTCCCGAGCGCCTGCGGCAAGACCAACCTCGCCATGCTGCAGCCGACCATCCCGGGCTGGCGCGCCGAGACCCTCGGCGACGACATCGCGTGGATGCGCTTCGGGGAAGACGGCCGCCTGTACGCGGTCAACCCCGAGTTCGGCTTCTTCGGCGTCGCGCCGGGCACCGACTGGCACACCAACCCGAACGCGATGCGCACGATCGAGCAGGGCAACACGGTCTTCACGAACGTCGCCCTCACCGACGACGGCGACATCTGGTGGGAGGGCATGGAGAACAAGCCCGCCCACGCCACGTCGTGGAAGAAGCAGGACTGGACGCCGGACTCCGAGGAGAAGGCCGCCCACCCGAACTCGCGCTACTGCACGCCGATGTCGCAGTGCCCGATCCTCGCCGACGAGTGGGACGACCCGAAGGGCGTGCCGATCTCGGCGATCCTGTTCGGCGGCCGCCGCAAGACGACGGTGCCGCTGGTGAACGAGGCCCGCGACTGGCAGCACGGCGTCTTCATGGGTGCCACGATGTCGTCGGAGACCACGGCGGCCGCGGCCGGCGCGGTCGGCAACGTGCGCCGCGACCCGATGGCGATGCTGCCGTTCCTCGGCTACCACGCCGGTGACTACTTCAAGCACTGGCTGAACCTGGGCAAGAACGCCGACGCGAACAAGCTGCCGAAGATCTTCTACGTCAACTGGTTCCGCCGTGGCGACGACGGCCGCTTCCTGTGGCCGGGCTTCGGCGAGAACTCGCGGATCCTCAAGTGGGTCGTCGAGCGCGTCGAGGGCAAGGGCAACGCCGTCGAGACGCCGGTCGGCTTCGTGCCGCGGGCCGAGGACCTCGACACCGAGGGCCTCACCGAGCCGATCGAGGACATCCAGGCCGCCCTCGAGGTCAAGCCCGAGGAGTGGCGCGCGGAGCTGCCGCTGATCGAGGAGTGGTTCCAGAAGATCGGCGAGGTCCCCACCTCGCTGCGTGACGAGCTCGACGCGCTGGCCCAGCGCCTGAGCTGAACACCCTGAGACAGAAGGAGACGTCTCCCGGCCGCATCCGGGAGACGTCTCCTTCTTTTGTTCCAGGTAGTTTCGCGACCATGAGACCGTTCCGCTTCGGCGTCGATCTGGTGGTGCCCGGTTCACGGGCCGAGTGGGTGGCGAAGTGCCGCAAGGCCGAGGACCTCGGCTACGACGTCGTCGGTGCGGCCGACCACGTCGGGATGGCGCCGCCGTTCCCCGCGCTCGTGCTCGCGGCCGAGGCGACCGAGCGGGTCCGGCTCAACACGTTCGTCATCAACGCCTGCTTCCACCACCCGGTGCTGCTCGCCCGAGACGTCACGGGCACCGACCAGTTCACCGGCGGCCGCCTGGAGCTGGGCATCGGCGCGGGGTACGTCGAGGCGGAGTTCCACGCAGCCGGGATCGAGTGGGGTACGCCCGGGCAGCGGTACGCGCGGCTCGAACGCGCGGTGCTGGAACTGAAGCGGCTGTACGCGGATCCGTCGCACAAGCCGGAACCGGTGCAGAAACCCGGGCCGCCGCTGCTGCTCGGCGGACGCGGCGACCGCGTGCTCAAGCTGGCCGCGAAGCACGCCGACATCGTCGGGTTCACCGGTACCGCGGCGACGAAGGTCGAGGGCCGGATGTCCCTGGCCGGGCTCGGCGAGCTGACCGAGCGCGTCGAGTTCGCGCGGACCGCCCTCGACGGCCGGGACGCCGAGCTGAACCTGCTGGTGCACGTCACCCGCGTGACCGACGACCGCCGCAGCACGCTGGAAGCCGTCCACCGGCGGGTCCCCGACCTCGGCGTCGACGAACTGGGCGAGCTGCCGACCGTCCTCGTGGGATCCCCCGGCGCCGTCGCCGAGCAGCTGCTGCGCACCCGCGAGACGCTCGGTATCAGCTACTTCACAGTGATCGAGGACGACCTGCCGAGGCTGGCTCCGGTGATCGAAAAGCTCCGCTGAGTACCTTGTCGGTATGACTGGGGATTTCCGCTTCGGGGTCAACATGCACGTGCCCGACCACCGCGCGGGGTGGGTCGGGAAGTGCCGGAAGGCCGAGGACCTGGGCTTCGACGTCATCGGTGCGGCCGACCACCTCGGGATGGCGCCGCCGTTCCCGGCGCTCGTGCTCGCCGCCGAGGTCACCGAGCGGGTCAAGCTGAACACCTTCGTGCTGAACACCCCGTTCTACAACCCGGTGCTGCTCGCCCGCGACGTCACGGGCACCGACCAGTTCACCGACGGCCGCCTGGAGCTGGGGCTCGGCGCGGGGTACGTCAAGGAGGAGTTCGAGGCCGCCGGGCTGCCGTTCCCGTCCGCCCGCGAGCGCGTCGACCACCTCGAGCGGTCGATCCTCGAGCTCAAGCGGGCCTACGCCGACCCGGAGCACAAGCCGGCGCCGGTGCGCCCCGCCGGACCGCCGCTGCTGCTCGCCGGCCGCGGCGACCGGCTGCTGACCCTCGCGGCCGAGCACGCCGACGTCATCGGCTTCACCGGTGCCGCGAAGACGCCGGACGGCGGCGCACTGATGCCGGAGACCGCCGAAGGCATCGAGGAGCGGGTCGGGTTCGTCCGGTCGAAGCTCGGCGGCCGGGAGGTCGAGTTCAACCTGCTGTGCCACTTCGTGCACATCACCGGCGACCGCGCGGGCGCGCTCGCGGAGCTCGAGAAGCGGGTGCAGGGCGTCCTGAGCGTCGAGCAGCTGGCGGTGCTGCCGACCGCGCTGATCGGCTCGCCCGCCGAGGTCGCCGAGCAGCTCCACGCCCACCGCGAGCGGTTCGGGCTGACCTACTACACGATCCTGGAACAGAACATGGACCAGTTCGCCCCGGTGCTCGAAGCGCTCCGATGATCGACGCGACCGCGATCGGCGTCCGGGCCGGCGAGCACTGGCTGTTCGACGACCTGGACTTCGCCGTCGAGCCCGGCGAGTGCGCGGCGATCGTCGGGCCGAACGGAGTCGGCAAGTCGACCTTGATGCGCTGCCTCTACGGGATGCAGAAGCCGCAGCGCGGCCGCGTGCTGATCGACCGCAAGGTGCCGGACGAGCGGGACGTCGAATTCCGCCGCAAGGTGTCGGTGCTGTTCGACGACTCCGACTTCTTCGCCGAGCTGACGCCGTTGCAGCACCTCGAACTCCTGGCCGGCTCGTTCGGCGCCGACCTCGGCGACCACGAGGAGCTGCTGCGCGACGCGGGGCTCGGCGAGCGCATGCGCGTCACGTCCGGGCACTTCTCCGCGGGCCAGCGCCGCCGCCTGCTCATGCTCGGCGTCACCGCGCGCCCGCACCGCGTGCTGCTGCTCGACGAACCGGAACGCGCGCTCGACGCGGCGGGCAAGGACTGGCTCGTCGAGGTGATCGCCCGGTCGACGGCGGCCGGCGCGGCGGTCGTGGTGGCCACGCACCACCCGCCGCTGCTCGAAGCCGCGGACAGCGTCCTAGAACTGTGGTGACGCTGGCACCCCGCCGGATGCGGATCCCGGGCCGCAAGCGGTTCGGCGGGATCTTCAGCGGCGACACCGCGAGCTTCGTCTTCCTGTTCGGCTTCGGGTTCCTGTTCACCGCGTTCTTCCACGTCGACGGCTGGCGTCCGGCGCTCTACGGATCGTCGCACGTGGACTTCCCGGCCGTCCTCGGCCTGCTCACGCTCTGCTGCGCGGTCGGCTGGCGCGGCCTCCTGCGCCGCGGCTTCGCCTGGGTCGAGCCGGCCGAGCTGACCTGGCTCGACTTCGCCCCGGTGGACCGCGGCCGCGTCGTCACGCTGCGGCTGCTCGGCGCGTGGACCGGCGTCCTGGTGGTCACCGGCTACCTGGCCGCGCTGCTGCTCGCCGTCGGCGGGGCCGGGCTCGACCAGTGGCGTGCGGCGGTCGCGATGGTCGTCGCGACCGCCGTCGCCGCGGTCGCCGCCGCCCGGCGGACCGCGCTGCGGCTGGACGCGCTGGGCCCGCTCGCGCTCGCCGTCGCCGGGCTGCTCATCGCCTCGCTGCACCTCGGCCCGGTGGTCGTGCAGTTCGTCGCCGCGGGCGTGCTGGTCGCGGCGCTCCCGCTGGCGTTCGGCGGCGAGCCGGTGCACCGCGCGGGCCGGGCGGCGCTGCTCGCCGGGTGGGACGGGCGGGTGCTGCGCTCGGTCGCCGTCACGTTCCTCGACCCGATGATGCTGCTCCCGCCGTCGGCCCCGGTCGGGCGCTTCCCGCTGCGCCGCCCGACCGCGCTCCGGCTGGCCTTCGCGGGCACGCTCGGCCGCTCGCGGTACGCGGGCGCGGCGGCCCTGGTCGGCTTCGCGGTCGTCGTCGCCCACATCGCCCTGCCGACCGTGCCGGGCGCGGTCCTCGTCGGCATCGGCGCGTACGTCGCGCTGACGCCGTTCGCCGGCGGGCTCGGCGAGCTCTGGCGCAACCCGGGCCGCCGCCGGTGGCTCGGGACGGGCAACCGCGAGCTGGTGCTGACCCACGGCCTGGCGCTGGCGGGCGCCGGGATCGGCTGGGCGGCGCTGCTCGCCGTGGTCACCCTCGCGGGTGGGACCTCGTTCGGGCCGGGCGCGTGGCTCGCGGTGCCGCTGTCGGTGCTCTCGATCCTGCGCACGGTCACCCGGACCGCCGTCGACTACGGCAATCCGGCGTTCGTGGACACCCCGATGGGCCCCATGCCCGCCAACCTCGTGCGCCAGCTCTTCCGCGGCCTCGACCTCCAGCTCATCGGGATCGTGCTGCTCTCCGCCGCCGTTTGACCTACGCTCGCTCCGACGAAGGGAGCAACCAGTGGGCGGTGGACACGCACCGGGCGTCGGGCGGCGGGCGACCAGCGAGTTCCCGGCCGGCTGGACCGACGAGCACATCATCTCGGTCGTCAAGGACGTCGCGAACGACCCCAGCGAGGCCCGGCGGCGGCAGCCGAACGGCCGCTGGCGCTGCGCCGGCGAACGGTACAACGTGCACCTGATCGTCCTGGTCGAGGAGAACGGGCACGTGCACACCGCGTACCCGGTGGCGGGCCCCGGCGTCGTCCGCAACCCGGACACCGCCCGCGACCCGGCGAACCCGACGGTCGCCGACCTCCAGAGCAACCGCATCAGCTTCTTCGCCGACAGCATCCTGACCAGCGTCGCTGACCGGCTGTCCCCCGAGGACTACACGCACTACCGGACGCTGCTGTGGTCCGGCGAGTGGGAGGAACTGGCGGACGTGCTGGCCGCGCACTCGGTCAAGCTGGGCTTCGGCTTCTCGGCGGACGAGTACTCCGACTTCGAGAAGCTGCTCAACAGCTACGACCTGCCGGTGGCGGGCTGCGCGTTCCTCAACGACCGCGAGCACATCCTGAACCAGCTGCGCCCGGTCTAACTCGCCTGGCTGAGCGTCGGCGACCCGACGGGCTCGACCGCCGCGCGCAGCTCGTCGAGCGGCAGGCCCACAGCGTCGGCGATGGCCGTGACCGTGAAGAACGCCGGCGTCGGGATGCGCCCGGTTTCGATCTTCCGGAGCGTTTCGACCGAGATCCCGGCCTCCGCGGCGACGTCGACCATGCTCCGGCCGGCCCGCGCCGTCCGCAGCGCCTGGCCGAGGCGTTCGCCGCGCTCGCGCTCGTCGTCTGTCAGCGGTACTCGCACCATGAACCCAATACTAATACCACCTGAGTTGTCCACTGCCTGTGGACAACTCTGTGCACAGGTGTGGAAAAGCCCCGCCGAACGTCCGTTCGGCGGGGCTTCCACTACACCTTGTGGTGTCAGGCGCCCGCGGGCACCGGAAGTGGCATGCCGGGCAGGCTCTGGTCGTTCGGCACGACGCCGTCGACCAGGTAGGCCTCCACGACCTTGTCCACACCCGCGTTGCCGCCGGCGTAGATGCCGTGGTCACCCTCGCCGGTGATCGTCAGCATCCGCGAACCCGCGAACGCCTTGTGCGCGCGCCGCGCACCCTCGATCGGCGTCGCCGGGTCGTGCTCCGACTCGACGATCAGCACCGGGGGGACACCCTTGCCGTCCAGCACCGGGAGCGGCGCCGGCTGCTTCTTCCAGAACAGGCACGGCTGGATGAACCAGCCGGCACCCAGGAGCGGCAGCTGCTTGTCGATCAGCTTCTGCGAGTCCTTGATGGCGCTGTTCACGGTGCCGGTCCACGGACCCTCGTTGCACGGGATGGTCCAGAAGCTGGCGTCGTAGGAGTCACCGTCGGTCGGGACCATCAGCGGCTGCGCGCCGGAGGTCTCGGTGCTCTTGTCGGCGGCCTTGACCTTCTGCGCGGCCGACGACTTCGCCTGCGCCGACGCCGTGCCCTGGGTCAGCGTGCGGACGCTGACCAGGTAGTCGGCGAGACCCGGGAAGGAGCGCTTCGAGTAGATGCTCGAGGCGATGAAGGCGTCCAGCCCGTTGGCCGACACGGTCGAGCCGTCGGGCAGGGTGACCGCGCCCTGCGTCAGGGCGTAGCGGACCTGCTCGTAGGTCTGGCGGGCCGCTTCACCGGTCGTGCCGAAGTGGTAGAGCTTGTCGTACTTCGCCACCCACGGGAGGAAGTCGGAGCGGAAGCGGCGCTCGAAGCCGAGCGGCTGCCAGTCGAACGACTTCTGCCACGTGGTCGTGAACTCCGTCGAGGAGTCGAGCACGAACCGGCCGGTGCGCGTCGGGTAGGCCTGCGCGTAGTGCGCGCCCATCCAGGTGCCCGCCGAGTAGCCGACCCAGTTGATCTTGTCGCGGCCGAGCAGCACGCGCAGCAGGTCGATGTCCTTGACCGTCTGGTCGGTGTTGATCAGCGGGCCCAGCTCGCCGGACTTCTGCTGGCAGGACAGGGCCGCGTACTTCGTCGCCGCGACGATCAGGTTCAGGTTCTGCCGGTCGCGGTCACGCGGGTCGAGGTCCGAGCCGGTGCCGATGGCGCCACCGCACGTGATGTTCGTGCTCTTGCCGGTGCCGCGCGGGTCGAACCCGACGATCTCCTGGTGCTCCCGCAGCTTCGGCTGGTTGCGCAGGCGGGCCGGGAAGTTCCGGCCGGGCGCGCCCGGGCCACCGGGGTTGGTGACGACGCTGGCGGTCGCGTCCTTGGTCGCCTTCAGGCGGCTGACGGCGATGGTCAGGTCGATCTGGGCGTTCGCCTGGTACCAGTTGCGCGGCGTCTTGTAGGTCGCGCACTCCATGTCCTCGGCGCCGGCGGGCGGGGCCGTCGGCAGCTCGGCGGGGACGGCGCACTTGTGCCAGTCGAGCTTCTGGTTCGCGTACTGCTGCGGGATGTTCGAGGAGTTCAGCGGCTGCTTGCCGGCCGCGGCCCCCTGGCCCGCGAAGGCCGGCGTGAACCCGGCCAGCAGGGTGCCGGCGATCGCCGGGATCACCACCGCGTAGCGGAGTCGTGTCATACGGTTGCCCCTTTTTGGCTTTTCACGTGCGGAGTCCGGCTATTGATATAGGGCTCGCGGAGGCGGGGCAACCGACGTTGGTCGGCAACGGCGGCCGCGGCGATCAAATCGATATCGGACAGACGTGACTCCCTGTCACCCAGGTTCTAAGGTCAGGCGGTCGGTTACGGGAGTGTTAGGTGAGGTCGATGTCGACTGTGAAGCACGACGGAAAGGTGCGCGGGTCGCGGTTCAACCCGTGGAACCTGCTCCTGATCGTCCCGCTGCTGGTCCTGGTCACGCCACTGTTCAACGTGGACGGTCCGCGGCTGTTCGGGATGCCGTTCTTCTACTGGTTCCAGTTCCTCATGGTCGCGGTCGGGGTGCTGAGCACCTGGATCGTCTACCTGATGACGCGGGACAAGCCCACCACGGACGCCCCCGACCGGCTGAGCGTCGACGACCTGGACGAAGGGGACGCTCGATGAGCAACCTGCAGTGGCCCGAACTGATCATCTTCACGATCCTGTTCGCGCTGGTCACCGTCCTCGGCTTCATGGCGGCGCGCTGGCAGCGCGGCGGCGGGCTGGACCACCTCGACGAATGGGGCCTCGGCGGCCGCAAGTTCGGTTCGTGGATCACGTGGTTCCTGCTCGGCGGTGACCTCTACACGGCGTACACCTTCGTCGCGGTGCCCGCGCTGGTGTTCAGCGCCGGCGCGCTCGGCCTCTACGCGCTGCCGTACACGATCGTCGTCTACCCGATCGTCCTGCTGCCGGCGCTGCGGATGTGGTCGGTTTCGCGGGTTCGCGGCTACGTGACCCCGGCCGACTTCGTGCGCGGCCGCTTCGGTTCGCCGATCCTCGCGCTGCTGGTGGCGATCACCGGCATCGTCGCGACCATGCCGTACATCGCGCTGCAGCTGGTCGGCCTCGAAGCCGTGCTGCGGACGATGGGCATCAACGGCTCCGGCATCGTCGGGCACCTGCCGCTGCTGATCGCCTTCGTCATCCTGGCGGTCTACACCTACCAGTCCGGCCTCCGGGCGCCCGCGCTGATCGCGTTCGTCAAGGACATCCTGATCTACATCGTCATCCTCGTGGCGATCATCTACCTGCCCTCGAAGCTGGGCGGCTGGTCGCACATCTTCGACACGGCGGCGAAGAAGCTCGGCACGCCGAACCCGACCACCGGCAAGCCGGCCGGCTCGATCCTGCTGACCGCCAACAACCAGCTGCAGTACGCCACGCTGGCGCTGGGTTCGGCGCTCGCGCTGTTCCTCTACCCGCACTCGCTGACCAGCGTCCTCGCCTCCCGCGGCCGCACCGTCATCAAGCGGAACATGGTCGCGCTCCCGGCGTACTCGCTGGTGCTCGGCCTGCTGGCGCTGCTCGGCTACGTGGCCATCACGGCCGGCGTCAAGCCGCTGACGAACGCGGCCACCGGCAAGCCGGACGGCAACACGATCGTCCCGGTGCTGTTCGACAACCAGTTCTCGTCCTGGTTCGCCGGCATCGCGTTCGCCGCGATCGGCATCGGCGCGCTGGTGCCCGCCGCGATCATGTCGATCGCCGCGGCGAACCTGTGGACCCGCAACATCTACAAGGAGTACATCCGCAAGAACGCGACCCCGGCCGACGAGGCCAAGCAGGCGAAACTCGCTTCGCTGGTCGTGAAGCTCGGCGCGGTGGCCGTGATCATCCTGATCGACCCGCAGTTCTCGATCGACCTCCAGCTCATCGGCGGCGTGCTGATCCTGCAGACGCTCCCGGCCGTGGCGCTCGCGCTGTACACGCGCTGGTTCCACCGCTGGGGCCTGATCGCGGGCTGGGTCGTCGGCATCGGCTGGGGCCTGATCATGCTGTACGGCATCCCCAACCCGGCCAACGGAAAACTCCACTTCGGCGGCTCGGCGCTGGCACTGGGCAACATGTCGATCTTCGGCTGGCACCCGTTCTCGGGCTCCCTGGTCCAGATCTACGTCGGCTTCGTGGCCCTGATCGCCAACCTGGTGGTCGCGGCGATCGTCACGGTGATCGCCCGGCAGCTGAAGGTGTTCAACGGCACGGACGACACCAACCCGGCGGACTACCTGGCCGACGAGAACGACAAGGACCTGCGCCCGATCGGCGCTCACTGAGTCCGCTGTGTCCTCTGTGGACGGATGAGCGCCCGGGAAACGAGGTAGAGCACCACGCCGTTGAGCAGGTGCCAGAGGAAGTGCGTGCCGGCCGGGACGTAGGCGCAGACGTCCCGGTCGAGCGTGCGCAAGCTCAGCGAGAGCGCGAACACCGCCCCCGCCACGACGTAGTGCGTCCAGTACGCGTCACGCGCGAAGGCGAGCACGGCGGCGAAGACGCCGAGTGCGATGAGGGCGGAGAGGTAGAGCCCGCCGCCGAGCAACGCCGTACCGGCGGTCAGCGCGAGGAACGCCGGCGCGGCCACCCACCCCCACCGCCGGCTCCACCGGCGGCGGGCGAACACCACGACGTACACCAGCAGGAACACGAGGATCGCCCCCGAGTCCGCGACGGCCGCCCACCGCGTCGCGAGCAGGTGGAAGCCGCTGCTCGCGACGAAGACGAGCCCGATCAACGCGGCGAGCACCCGCCCGGTCCGGTCCCCCTCGGCCAGCCGCCACACGAGCACGGCGGCGACGAGGAACGCGAGGTTGCTGAGACTGTTGAGCGGTTCTCCCCAGAGCCCGGGCCCGACGCGTTCGCAGTACCCGTCGACGTAGTCCGTCACGGGTCCAGCCAACCAGGAATCGGCCGCACGCAGCCAGCCGCCGCGCGAGAATCGTCGTCGCGGCGCGGTGTGGCACCACGCGATGGCGGCCTCGATGTGGAACGCCGACAGCGCGGGCCCGGTGCGGGCCCGCCGTCGTCCGCTTCCGGAGTTTCCCCGGTGAGCAGCGGAAGTTAGCGTGAAGCCCATGAGCGAAGTGAGCCGGTTCCCGGTCGTGGAACTCGAAGACCTGCCCGACGACCTCCGTGCGCGCGTCGGCGCCATCGCGGAGAAGTCGGGCTTCGTGCCCAACATCTTCCGCGCCCTCGGCCACCGCCCCGCCGAGCTGCGCGCGTTCCTCGACTACCACGACGCCCTGATGGAACGGTCCGAAGGACTCACCAAGGCCGAGCGCGAGCTGGTCGTCGTCGCCACCTCCGGCGCCAACCACTGCACCTACTGCGTGGTCGCGCACGGCGCCATCCTGCGCATCCGCGCCAAGGACCCCGAGCTGGCCGACCGCGTGTCGAGCAACCCGTGGCAGGTGGAGCTGGACGAACGCGGTCGCGCGATCGTCGACCTCGCCCTGGCGCTCGCCCAGGACTCCGCGCTGTTCGGCGAGGGCGACCTCGAAGCCGCGCGCAACGCGGGCCTGACCGACGACGAGATCTGGGACGTCGGCGCGATCACGGCGTTGTTCGCGATGTCGAACCGCCTCGCCCACCTGACGGCGCTGCGCCCCAACCCGGAGTTCTTCCTGCTCGGCCGCGTGCCGCGCTAGAACGTCAGGCGCCAGGTCTCGTCGGTCAGCTTCGGGCCCCAGTCGGCGAAATCCTCCTCGCGGACGAGCTCGAACCCGGCCGCGCGGTAGATCGAGCGCGCCGCCGTGAGGAGGGAGACCGTCGAGAGCTCCATCCCGCGGTAGCCGTGCGCCCGCGCGAACTCGACGCACTCGGTGACCAGGCGCTTGCCGACGCCGTGGCCGCGGGCCGACGGCTCGAGCAGCAGCAACCGCAGCCTCGCCGTGTCCGCGTCCGGCCCGCGGGTGCACGCGATGCCGCCGACGCGCTCGCCGTCGAGCTCGGCGATCCAGAACGCCTGCCGCGGGTCGTCGCGGGTCTCGACGAAGTCGGCGACGATGCGCGCGACGAGCCCCTCGAACCGGTCGTCGAAGCCGTACTCCCGGCCGTAGAGCGAGCCGTGCCGTTCCACCACCCAGCCGAGGTCCCCCGGTCGTGGCGGGCGCAGGACGAGCACCGGGTCCCGGCGGCGCTCGCCGACGAGGTCGCCGATCGTGCGCATCGCGGCCAGGAGGCGCTGCTGGTCTTCGTCGGCGAACCGGCCCAGCAGCCCGCCGATCCGGTCGGTCGAGCGCTGGTTGAGCACGGCGAACGCGGCCCGGCCGGCTTCCGTCGGGCGGACGAGCTGGCGGCGGGCGTCCTCCTCGGAGCGTTCCCGCGCGATCAGTCCTCGCGACTCGAGGCGGGCGAGCAGCCTGCTCGCGTAGCCGGCGTCCAGGTCGAGGCGTTTCCGCAGTTCAGTGACCGGCAGTGGGTCCTGGTGGGCGAGTTCGAAGAGCACCCTGGCTTCCGGCAGCGAGTACTCGGCGTCCGCCGGGCCTTCGTCGAGCACCCCGATGACGCCGGTGTAGAGCCGGTTGAAAGCGCGGACCGCGGCCACCCGGTCGTTGTTCATTGACCACCTCAACAAGTTCGTTGACGAAGTCAAAGATTACTCGACAGGTCCGCGGCGGCAAGTGACTTACCGGGGAAATGGGAAACCCCGCGATGCTGCCAGGTCGGGGGTCCGCCAGCATCACGGGGTCGTACTGGGTATCGACGGCACTTCGCACGTCGTTACACGTTGAGCACTATGTGGCATAGGTCACTCGAATGGGCGACCGCCACGGGGTGAGAGATCAGCGCATGTAGCCCGAGCGAGCCTGCGCGATCGCGATGAGTTCCTGACGGACCGTCGCGGTCGCGGCGGTGTCGATCGCCCGGTTCAGCGCCCGGCGAGTGCGAACCTCGGCGCGACGGGCACGGAGCTTGGCGGCGATGTTGTTCATCGGTTTCTGCATCCCCTTCGGAGGGTCTCGGTGGTTGTGCCTCTAGTATGCACCTTTTTTCACAAGGAATCCAACGAATGTCCGGTGATGTGGCGCACTCGCCGATGAATCATCGGCAAACGTGGGTATGCGCCGGAGAGATTGGGGGTGGCCGCGGTCACGTGTAGGCAACCCGCTACCGATATCTAGCCATGTCTAGCGAATAGGCAATAAAGCCTTAGGGACGCTCATAGAGCGCGAGACAACGGAGAAAGCCCAGGTCAGTCGCGGCTGAGCAGGTAGTGGCCGAAGTGCGGCACGGTGAAGGCGATCTGCCCCCGCTCGGCGGAGTAGACGAGGCCCTTCTTCATGAGGCTGTCGCGGGCCGGCGACAGCGAAGACGGCTTCCGCCCGAGGAAGACGGCGACGTCGGCGGTGCCGGCGGGTTCGTCGCGCCCCTGCGTCAGCTCGGCCATCGCCTGCAGGTACTCGCGCTCGGCCGGCGTCGCGCGCTCGTAGCGCGAACCGAAGAAGCCGACCGCCAGCTCCGACTCCGCCTCGGGCGCCGCGACCTGGACGTCCTTGACCGTGATCGGGTCGGACGGCGCTGCGTCCCAGGCCGCCTTGCCGTAGGCCTGGATGAAGTAGGGGTAGCCGCCGGAGGCGTCGAAGAGCGCGTCGAGGGCTTCCGGCTCGATGCCGGCGTCCTCGCGTTCGATCGGCGCCATCACGGCGAAGTCGGCGTCCTCGCGCTCGAGCCGGTCGATGCGCGCGTAGCGGAAGAGCCGCTCGGAATACGACTTGGACGCCGAGAGCACGGCGGGCACGTGCGGCAGCCCGGCGCCGACGACGACCAGCGGCGCCCCGGACTGCGACAGCTCGTGGCAGGCCGCGCAGAGCGCGGAGACGTCGTCGGGCTGGAGGTCCTGGATCTCGTCGATGAACACCGCGACGCCGGTCCCGACGTCCGCGGCCAGCTCGGCGACGTCGGTGAACAGCTCGACGAGGTCGATCTCGATGTCCCCGGAGTCGGCCCGCCCCTGCGCGGCGGGCACGTCGATGCCCGGCTGCCAGCGGTCACGCAGCTTCGCGTCGGCCTTGTTGGCTCGAAGCGCGAACGCCTTCAGGACACCGAGTACCTCTTCGACCCGGTCCGGCGCCCGGTGCCGCACGGCGAGGTCCCGGATGGCCCGGTGCAGGGCGGCGGAAAGCGGCCGCCGCAGCTCGGCGTCCGGCCGCGCCTCGATCTTCCCGGCCCCCCACTTGTGCCGCACGGCCATCGCGCGCAGCTCCCCGAGCAGTACGGTCTTCCCGACCCCGCGAAGCCCGGTGAGCACGAGACTGCGTTCGGGTCTCCCCCGCGCGACGCGCTCCAGCACCACTTCGAAGGCCTTGAGCTCACGCTCACGACCGGCCAGCTCGGGCGGCCGTTGCCCGGCGCCCGGCGCGAAGGGGTTGCGGATGGGGTCCACTCTGCCAAGTTATCGGCGTATCTAGCGCGAGCCCGATATTCCGCCATAGACGGCTAGGCGTGTCGCCGAGGTTCGACCGGATGGCCGTACATAGAGACGAACAGGTCTGCAGCCCTGCTCGTCCCTACCCCCAGCGCGCACTACGACGTCGCGCTAGTCGCTCAGGTTCCGTTCCGCGTAGATCTTCATCGCGTCGCGGACGAATTCCGCGCCCGCACCTTCGAACCCGTAACGCGGATCGTCGACGTACAGCTGACCCAAGCCCGCGAAGTACCCCGCGGACACCGACGACACCGCCGGCTTCAGCCATGCGTGCAGCCGGCGCGTGATCGCCTGGACCTCGTCGGAGTCCACCGTGAGCCCGGCCGCGTGGGCCGACCCGAACGCGGCGGCGATGTCCCGCTGCTCCTGCTGGTGGGCCTGCTTCTCGTCCGCCGACAGCGAGCGCCACCATTCGTCGCCCGTCCGGTACGCCGATTCGCCCCAGCGCTCGGTGACCTCCTTTTCGTAGCGGGTGTGGTCGAAGCCGTCGAAAACTTCTTCTGCCATCAGTCGTTCACCTCCCTTCAGTTTCCGGAGGGTCGTCCGGACCGACTCGATCTGCCGTCCGATCCGCCGCCGCTCCTGTTCGAGCAGCTCCAGGTGCGTCTCGAGGGCGGCCTCGCTGTCGCGTTGCCCGTCGAGCACCTCGGCGATGGCCGACAGCCCGAGGCCGAGCTCGCGCAGCAACAGGATCCGCTGCAGCCGGACGAGCGCGTGCTCGTCGTAGTAGCGGTAGCCGTTGCCGCCGATCCGGCTGGGCTCGAGCAGGCCGACCGCGCCGTAGTGGCGCAGGGTCCGGCTCGTGGTCCCCGCCGAGCGGGCGATGTCCTGGATCGACCACTCCATGGCGTCGACGATAGAAGTTGACGCAGCGTCAAGGTCAACCGCTAAAGCTCTCTACGACTTTCTAGCGTCAGGCCGATATTTACCCAGAAAGCCCGATGAGGGTTCGAGCCCAAGCCGAGCGGGCACTCAGCGAGTAGGTTCGACCAGGCAGCGGCCCGTACGAGGAAGGCAACGACCGTGATACTCCGTCGAGTGGCCCGTCCCCTGCTCGCCACGATCTTCGTGACGGGCGGCATCAACGCGCTGAGGCAGGCCGAGGGCCACGCCAAGGCGGCGGAACCGTTCCTCAACACCACGCTGGACAAGTTCGGCGACGTTATCCCGGAGCAGGTCCCGCGCGACCCGGTGACGCTCGTTCGGATCGACGCCGCGGTGAAGATCGGCGCCGGCCTCGCGTTCGCCGCCGGTAAGGCGCCGCGGCTCGCGGCGGGGCTGCTCCTCGGCAGCCTGGTGCCGACGACGCTCGCGACGCACAGCTTCTGGACCATCAAGGACCCGGGCGAGCGCCAGCAGCAGCAGATCCAGTTCTTCAAGAACGCGAGCCTGGCCGGCGGCCTCCTGCTCGCGGTCAGCGACACGCACGGCAAGCCCTCGGCGGCCTGGCGCGCGCGCAACGCCGCGAAGGACGTCGGGCGCAGCGCCGAGCGGCTGACCCGCCGGGGCCAGAAGCGGGCGAACAAGCTCGCGAAGCGCGCCCAGAAGAAACTCCCCAGCTGACACTTTCATAGGGAAAGTGCCGCCCCCGGAACTCCCGGAGGCGGCACTTTCCCTATGAAAGCTACTTCTCGAGGATCGCGGTGACGCCCTGCCCGCCGGCCGCGCAGATCGAGATCAGGCCGCGGCCGGACCCCTTCTCGTGCAGCAGCTTCGCCAGCGTGGCGACGATCCGGCCCCCGGTCGCGGCGAACGGGTGCCCGGCCGCCAGCGACGAGCCGTTGACGTTCAGCTTCGCCCGGTCGATCGAGCCCAGCGGCGCGTCCAGGTCCAGCTTCTCCTTGGCGAACGCCGGGTCCTCCCACGCCTTCAGCGTGGCCAGCACCTGCGAAGCGAACGCCTCGTGGATCTCGTAGAAGTCGAAGTCCTGCAGCGTCAGCCCGGCCTTCGCGAGCATCCGCGGCACGGCGTACGCGGGCGCCATCAGCAGGCCCTCTTCGCCGTGGACGTAGTCGACGGCCGCGGTCTGCGAGAACGTCAGGTACGCCTGCACCGGCAGGTTGTGCGCCTTCGCCCACTCGTCGGTGGCGAGCAGGACCGTCGACGCGCCGTCGGTCAGCGGCGTCGAGTTGCCCGCCGTCATGGTGCCGTCCGGGCCGCCGAAGGCCGGCTTGAGCTTGGCCAGCTTCTCCGCGGTCGAGTCCGCGCGCAGGTTCTGGTCGCGCGCGAGCTTGAGGAACGGCGTCACGAGGTCGTCGAAGAACCCGCGGTCGTAGGCCGCGGCGAGGTGCTGGTGGCTGGCCGCGGCCAGTTCGTCCTGCGCCTCGCGGGTGATCTCCCAGATCTTCGCGGTCAGGGCCGCGTGCTCGCCCATCGACAGCCCGGTGCGCGGCTCGGAGTTGCGCGGGATCGCCGGGACGATGTGGCCCGGGCGGATCTTCGCGACGAGCTTGAGGCGGTCGCCGAGCGTCTTCGCGCTGTTGAGCTGGATGAGGATCTGCCGGAGGTCCTCGTTGACGGCCAGCGGCGCGTCGCTCGTGGTGTCGACGCCACCGGCGATGGCCGAGTCGATCTGGCCGAGCGCGATCTTGTTGGCGACGTTGACGATCGCCTGCAGACCCGTGCCGCACGCCATCTGGACGTCGGCGGCGGGTGTCGCGGGCGAAAGCTTGCTGCCCAGCACGCTCTCGCGGGCCAGGTTGAAGTCCTTCGAGTGCTTGAGCACGGCACCGGCCGCGACCTCGCCGATCACCTCGCCCTGCAGGGAGAACCGGCTGACCAGACCGTCGATCGCGGCGGTGAGCATGTCCTGGTTCGACGCCTTCGCGTACGGGCCGTTCGACCTCGCGAAGGGGATCCGGTTGCCCCCGATGATCGCGACCTTGCGCACGGCAGGCGCCTGCTTTGGTTGCTTCGGCTTCGGCGGCATGAACTCACCTCTCTGGTCGTGTCTCTCACACTGTAACCTACTGGGGAGTAGGTTAGACTGCGACGTGACGCAGACTGCACGGGAGGCAACCGATGGCTGACAGGTACCAGCAGTTCACGAAAACCCCGGTGGGGAAGTTCGTGGTGCCGAAGCTCGGCCTGCCCAGTCCCGCGACGCTGCGCCGGTACCAGCCCGGGCAACCCGCCCTCGAGGGTCCCGCACTTCTCGGCGCCGCGCCCGGCGGACGGCTGGAAAAGACCCTTCGTGACCAGCTCGCCGACGCGGGCATCGAGGTCGTCACTTCGGCCACCGACCGGCACGCCGCGCTCGTCTTCGACGCCACCGGCATCACCGAGCCCGCCCGCCTGCGCGAGGTCTACGACTTCTTCCACCCGGTGATCCGCAGCGTCGGGCCGTCCGGCCGCGTCGTCGTGCTGGGTACGCCGCCGGAGCAGGTCGACGGCCGCGAGCGGATCGCGCAGCGCGCGCTCGAGGGCTTCGTGCGCTCGGTCGGCAAAGAGCTGAAGCGCGGCGCGACCGCCCAGCTCGTGTACGTCGCCGAAGGCGCCGAAGAGGCGACCGAGTCGACCTTGCGCTTCCTGCTTTCCGCGAAGTCCGCGTTCGTCGACGCGCAGGTCATCCGCATCGGCGCCGAAGGCAAGACAGCCTCCGCGCCCGCGAACTGGGAGAAGCCGCTCGACGGCAAGGTCGCCCTGGTCACCGGCGCGTCCCGCGGCATCGGCGCGGCGATCGCCGAGGTGCTGGCCCGCGACGGCGCCCACGTCGTCGCGCTCGACATCCCCGCGCAGGGCGGCGACCTGTCGAAGGTCGCGAACAAGGTCGGCGGATCGGCGCTGCAGCTCGACATCACTTCGCCGAGTGCGCCCGCGAAGCTCGCGGAGTACCTGAAGGAGCGTCACGGCGGCGTCGACATCGTCGTGCACAACGCGGGCATCACGCGCGACAAGACGCTCGGCAACATGAGCGAGAGCGCGTGGGACTCGGTGATCGCGGTGAACCTGGCCTCGCAGCTGGCGGTGAACGACAAGCTGCTCGCCGACAAGGTGCTGCGCGAGAACGGCCGCATCATCGGTGTTTCGTCGATCGCGGGCATCGCCGGCAACGTCGGCCAGACGAACTACGCGACGTCGAAGGCGGGCGTGATCGGCATGGTGAACGTCGGCGCCCCGCAGCTCGCGGCGTACGGCGGCACGATCAACGCGGTCGCGCCCGGCTTCATCGAGACCAAGATGACGGCGGCGGTCCCGCTGTTCATCCGCGAGGCCGGCCGCCGGCTCTCCAGCCTCGGCCAGGGCGGCCTCCCCGTCGACGTCGCCGAGACGATCGCCTGGTACGCGAACCCGGCGTCGGCCGCGGTGAACGGCAACGTGGTCCGCGTCTGCGGCCAGGCGCTGCTGGGGGCCTGACGTGGTGATCCGCGAACTCGACAGCACGCCGAGCCTGGCGACGCTGTACCCGAAGGCGCTGCTCGGTTTTCGCAAAACGGGCTCGTCGCTGCCGGACACCGAGCTGGTCCGCACCGGCGTCACCGTCGACCCGGCGCACCTGGCGGCGTACAACACGGTGTGCGGCTTCCGGCTGAGCGACGAGCTGCCGGCGACGTACCCGCACATGCTGGCGTTCCCGCTGCAGATGGCGCTGATGACCGAGCCGGGGTTCCCGTTCCCGCTGCTCGGCATGGTCCACGTGGCGAACCGGATCACGCAGCACCGCGCGCTGCGGCTGAGCGAGCCGCTCACGATCCGCGTGCGCGCGGAGAACCTGCGCCCGCACGAGCGCGGGCGTCAGTTCGACGTCGTCAGCGAGGCCTGGGCCGGCGACGACCTGGTGTGGGTCGACGTGAGCACGTACCTGCGGCGGGGTTCGTCGTCGGGATCTTCCTCGCGGCGTGACCAGCTGGCCTCGCCGACCCCGGACGCGATCTGGCGGATCCCGGGCGACATCGGCCGTCGCTACGCTGAGGTTTCGGGCGACCGCAACCCGATCCACCTGCACCCGCTGACGGCCCGCCTGTTCGGCTTCCCGAAGGCGATCGCCCACGGCATGTGGACGAAGGCCCACGCACTGGCCTCGTTCGAAGGCCGCCTGCCGGAGGCGTTCACGGTGGACGTCCGCTTCAAGCAGCCGGTGTTCCTGCCGGGCAAGGCGGGCTTCACGTCGTGGTCCACTCCGGAGGGCTGGGCGTTCGAGCTGTGGAGCAAGACGAAACCCCACCTGGACGGCACGATCACCTCACTCTGACGGGAATCGGCCGGCGAGCGTCCGGTTGACCGCGGCGAGGTCGAACGCCGCCGGGTCGAACTCGTCGGCCGCCGTCAGGCCAAGCCATTCCAGGGTTTCGTCGTGATCCTCGTGGCTGGGGTCGGCGAGCACGTCGAGCAGCTCTTCGTAGCCGCCGATGCCGCCGCAGTCCTCCGGCGGTCCGGCCCGGCGTCCGTCGAGGCAGCGGGGGCGGCCGCGTACTGGTTCACGGGCTTCGAGCGTCACTTCGTGAAACCAGTCGTCGCCGAAGTCGTACTGGTAGCTCAGTGCGTCGGCGGGAGCTCGGAGCACTTCGCCGATCCGCTTGGACCGGGCATCGGCGTGGCCGAGTTCGGGATCCGGAAGCCCGTACACGCCGTCCGCCGTCTCGAACACCCACAGGTGACTGCGCTCCCAACCGAAGGCGTCCTGGATCAGCTCGTGCACGTCGGCCAGCGAGAAGTCGTCGGGAACGGCCACCCGCCGCCAGATCGCCGGCTCGCTGTCGGTCAGGGTTATTTTCACCGTGAGCGTGGTCATGCGTTATTCCGAAGGCTTCCAGACCTCGCCCTCGATGAGGTCGTTGAAGCCGAGCCAGACGAGGTTCATCAGCCACGACGCCAGGACGCCGTCGGAGATGTCGGGGTGGTCGAGGGCCCAGTCGGCCAGGGATTCGGCCGCCCCGACCAAGGCCGCGGAGAGGCCCTCGCCGGAGAACTCGGCCTGCTCGCCGACGCCCTTGCGGGTGCCGGCGGACACGACGAGCGCGGCGACCAGCTGGATCGCGCGCGCCCGCATGTCGGTGATCTCCGCGGCGAAGGTCCCGCCGACGGTCAGGGCCTGGCGGTGCAGGACCGTCCACGACTCGCGGTACTCGGCGACGAAGCGGTAGAAGGACCGCAGGCCGTGCCAGAGCTGCATGTCGGGTGGCAGGTCGGGCTGCACACCGGCCTGGATGGCCTCGAGCAGCCGCGTTGCCTCGCGGCGGATGCAGGCGCCGAAGAGGTCCTCTTTGGAGCCGAGGTAGGTGTAGATCATCGGCTTCGAGACACCGGCGACGTCGGAGATCTCGTCCATCGACGCCGCGTGGTAGCCGTGGCGCGAGAAGACCTGGACGGCCGCGTCCAAGATCTGCCGCTCGCGCACGGCACGGGGCAGCCGCCTTGCCCGTTCGGGCGGACGCTGATCATCCTCTGACACGCTGGACCTCCTCGTTGCTGCCCGGAGACGGTACCGGGCGCGACCACGGCAGGGTGATTTCGGCACGCTTGCCCGCCTACCTACTGGCGGGTAGCCTTACGCGTGGGTAACCGGAGAGGGAGTGACCATGGCCGACAACGCCGGGATGACCAGCGCCGATCGCGTCGCGACCCTCCGCGGGGCGGCGCTGCTGGACGCGCTGGAGCGCCTCGACCCGCTGAGCCCCGAGGCGCACGCCCTCGACGTGAACGCCCTCGCCGACGCGCTCAACCCGCGCGATCTCGGCAAGGACGACTTCCGAAGACTCTTGAACGCTCTGCTCAGGCTGGCGGCCCGCGCTCCGGCGTTCGACCTGAGCAAGGTCGAGCCGGCCCGCTTCGCGTCCCTGGTGTCCTCGGCGTCACGCGCGCAGCTGGAGAGCGTCGTCGCGGAGCGCCCCCTGCGCGAGCGCGTACTGGACGAGATCTTCGCCCGCATGGGTGCCCACATCAGGCCGGACCGCGCCCGCGACCTGCACGCGGTGGTCCACTGGCGCCTGTCGGGCGGAGCGGGCGAAGGCGGCTACGACCGCTACGAGACGGTGATTTCCCACGGCTCGTGCACGGTCAGCCGGGAGACGCGCGCCACCCCCCGAGTCACGATCACGATAGCGCCGGCCGACTTCTTCCGGCTGATCACGCACCAGGCAACCCCGGCGGTGCTGTTCGTCACGGGAAAGATCAAGGTCAAGGGCGACTTGGCCTTCGCGGCGGGCCTGATCGGATTCTTCGACCTCCCCCACCCCGTATAGTCAGTATCCGTGCCCCGAAAAGCGAAGTGGCGCCTTTCCCGGCCCCGAGCGATCCGCAGCAGCCACGTGGTGAACGCGTTCGCGGAGAAGCTGGTCATCGGCAACCTGACAGCTTCGCAGTTCATTCAGGTCCTGGAAACCTTGCACATGCTGGGCTCCGCGGGAGCGGGCATCGAGTTGAGCTCGCTGTCGACGGACGTCCTGGTCGACGTGGTCCGCCGGGCGTCTCGCGAGCAGCTGAAGGCGATCGCGGAGCATCCCGAGTTGCGCCCGGTGTTCCTGGACGAGATTTTCCGCAGGATGTCGGAGCATTTCTTGCCGGAGAAGGCACGCCACGTGGATTTCGTGGTTTCGTGGCGCTTTTCGGAGGGCTCCGGAGAAGACGGGTACGACCGCTTCCAGACGGTGATCGAGGACGGGGTGTGCGTTTCTTCGGCGGACCTGTCGCGATCCCCGGACACGACGATCACGCTGTCGGTGGACGACTTCATCAGGATGGCAACGGGCAACGCGGCGGTGGCAGCGATGTTCGTGACCGGCCGGGTGAAGGTGAAGGGCGAGTACGCCCCCGCGGTGCGGTTCTCAAGCTACTTCGACATCCCCAAGCCGACGGTGGATTAGATTTCGACTACCCTTCCGAGTCGGGCTGTAGGCGATTGTTTACTGAGGGGCTGAATGGCGCGGTTGACGAAATCGTGGCTGATCTGGCAACTGTCTTGGACAGGGTTGGGCATTACTCGTTCCAGGAATCGATCACCGAGTGGTTCTCATCGCCCGCGATTTACGAGATCAGCTGCGCTGGATTCGCGCCGTCGTGACCAATGCGCACGACAACCACGCTGCCGCAGTTGAAACAAATGTCCGGATTTGGCGGAGCTGAAACGTGGTCGCACCGGAACGTGGACCGGACGGCGGTCCGACCAACCCCATGAAGGTCGAACTCTCCGACTTCCATTTCGTCGCGCAACAGTTCGTCGACGCGCAGAACAGTCTCGAGCGCATCCGGCAGGATCTGCTCAACCACCTCGACCAGACAGCCGGAGCGGCCGGTGCGAGCGATGGTGCGCACAAGTACCAGGACGGCTGGGCCAGTGCCCTGGACTGCATTCTCAACGAGGGCTTCCGCACGGCGTTCGACCTGCTCGGCGCCATCGGCAAGGGCATCGACGTCTCCGCCCTCAACCACGCGAGCGCCGATCGGAGCAGCGTGCCCGGCAAGCCTGGCGGAACACCGCCGTGGACGCCGGTCGTGCCGAACGCTTGGCCCGGCAACACCGACTTCGTGACCTTGACCGGCGATTCCCCGTGGTGGATGCCGGACTTCCTGGAGAAGTACATCCCCACGGCCGACACCGGCCGGATCGACAGCGCCGCCCAGGCGTGTCGCGACGCGACGGCCGCTGTCCGCGGTCTGGTCAACGATCTGCACTCGAAGCTGCAGGGGCTGGTCGGCAACAACAATTCCGATGACCTCGAGGAGCTGGAGCAGTTTTGGCAGTGCGCTGCCGGTCAGAACTCGATCCTGACCGGGTTGCCGCAGACCCTGGACGATGTCGCGAACAGCCTTGTCGACTTCCGGATCTGGAACAACGACACCCAGGAGAAGATCAAGTCGATCATCGATGATCTGAGCATCGTCGGTCTGGTCCTCGTCATCAGCGTCCTCACCGACGGCGGGCTGGACGCGCTCATCGTCGGCGTGATCGAAGCGCTCGACTACTTCGGTGTCGAAGCCGGCGCCACGCTGGCGATTCCCATCGCCGAGGTCGTCGCCACCGCGGAAACCATCCTCGTCGCCGCCGGTGGGGCGGTCGCGATCACCCAAGGTGTGGTGCCCGCGATGCAGGCGGCCATGAGCGGCACGCCGAACCCGGAAGTGGAAGGTGTCGACGCCGGCAAGATCAGCGATGAGATCAGTGGGCACACCGAACCGTCCCGAGTCCCGGACCGCCACGCCGCCCCCGGTGGCCACCCGACGAACATCCCGAAGGGGGCTGACCCGGAAACCGCTCGTTCCAGCGCGAGAACGAATCGGCGGCCACCCTCTCCCGATCGGGCTATGACGTCGAGCAGAACCCGCCAACCTTGCCGAACGGCCGAGACCCCGACTACCTCATCGACGGCAAGGTGTTCGACAACTACGCGCCGTCAACCGGCCGCGCGCGCAACATCGCCGACGAAATGGCGAAGAAGGTCGCGAAGGAGCAGACGGATCGGATCGTTCTCAACCTGGCCGACAGCCCGGTGGACCTCAACATGATGCGTGCGCAACTGCACGATTACCCGATCGGCGGCCTCAAGGAGGCCATCGCGATCGACAAACAAAGCAATATACTCCACCGTTACCCGTGATTTAGCACGCGAGGACCTGTTCGAATGGCTATCTCTTACGATCTCGAAATGGCGACTTCTTCGTCGCCGGAGCAAGTCGCGCGTGAACTGCTCACCGTCGGCCGCTCGCTGGAGCTGTTCGACGCATCGGTCACACCCGACCAGGTGGTCCGTGACGGAGCGGTTACCCCCCTTCGCACCTGGGTTCGCGTCTACGAGCGCCAGCCCGCGGCCTGGGCGCCGATCATCACCGACTTCGGAATCACCCCCACGGTGGCGGTGGGTTTCAGCCTCTACAAGCACGACAAGATCCCTGAGCAGCAGGACGTCATGGTCCGAGTGGTTTCCGGTCTGCTGGAGCGGATCACCGGCGATGCGGTGTTCTCCGGCATGGACGTCATCTGGCTGATGCGTCACAAGGGTGAGCTGACGCTGAACGAGCGCGACGACATCTGGCCCAAACACCGCCTTGGTGCGGTGCACCAGGCTTATCGCCGGGAAACCAAAGCCTTCGCTGAGGAGTAAAGGTTCCGCGTGAGCCCGGTGCCTGACCTGAGTCGCGACCAGGCGACGGTTCTCTGGACCAACCGCGGACTAGCTGTTCTGTCCGGGGACGTTGCAATCCGTGCGACACGTGACCGGATGATCTTGTGTGAGGGGGCCGCCGGTGGTCGGTGTGGATTGCGACATCTGCACCGGCAATCCGGATCCCCTCGCAGAACTGACCGACAATGGGGCCTTCACCAACAAAGGGCACGCGCCCTACCGGCCGCAGACCAACGGCGAGGTCGAGCGGTTCAACCGGACTTTTCTCGAAGAATGGGCTCCAGCCGGCCCCTACCGCGGCGACACCTCACTCGCCGGTCAGCCACCCGCCAGCCGCGTCCCAACCTCACAGGGCACTACAACCAGCCGTCACTCGTGAGCGTGTTCGAGCGCGTGTCTTGGGCGGCGTTCTGCAATGAACGCATGCAGCGAATCTTGAGCTGCGCGGCGTACCTCGGCATCCAACTCCTCATCGTGGAGGGTCTCGAAGGAGATGAACGCGCCGAGCCGGAGCAGGCGCTTCAGGAAATCCTTGAGCAGGTCGGTCTCGTTCAGTCCGCCAGTCTCGACCTCGTGCCAGACGTGCAGGATCGAGCGAACCAGCTGAGGACTGCCGCCGAGCGCCCGCCGTCGTGCGTAGATCTGGTCGAACGCACCTTCGCCGAGGATGTTGAGGGCGGCATAAGGATCAGCGCTGCCGGTTTCGTGAACCAAGTGGGCCCGCCACCAGAGGCGACCGAAAACGTGCCGCGTCAGATCCTTGGCGAGAAAACGTTCATCCGTCCGTTTCTCGAACCGCCAGAACGAGACGTCCGGAAGAACGACGAGCGCGAGAAACACCCAGATCTCACGGGCAGCCGCCTCGGCGGGTGCGAGTCCCGTGGTTCGGTGAAGCAGCTCTGCGACCTTTCGATCGAATTCGTTCTTGGTGGCAGGCGTCGAGCGATTCGGGAACCCGGCTTCGCGAGCTATGGCGACGATGGCCTGGCGCAGCTGATCAAGGTCCTTCTCCCGGACTCGGTCGCCGCCCGTTGCAGCGTAGACGGCCGAGTCGTGGCGCAGCGCAGCCTGCTGTGCGAGCTCCTCGAGCGTCATCGACTTGTACTGCTCGTACAGCTTGTGAGCCTGTCGCGGCAGGAGACGCGGGTACAAGATGCTCATCAGGACTCTCCGAAGATCCGCACGGCGTGCTGTAGCTCAGTGGCGAACGATGTCGGCGACTGCTCGCGTCGGCGTCGCAAGTGGGCCAGAGTCTGACCGGGGAAGAATCTGCCGACGAGCGCCTGCAGCGTGCTGCCGATGCTCTCTTCGCCGTAGTCGGCCTCCAGGCTGAAGTCCTGATCTTGCAGTGCGTAGTCGATCAGCGTGCGGGCGACGTCCGCGTGCACGCTGGACAACACGACGCGGTCGACGGGTCGCGGTTTGGCTGCGTTGCGCATGGCATCCACCAGCACTTGCTTACGTTCGTTGACCAGCAGGAGCAGGGCGCCCATGGTGGCCGTTTCGAAGTCCCCGCCGATTTCGACGTGCCAGGCGGCGTCTTCGGGGTACTGAGTTTTGGAGAAGTCGACCACGGCGATGGGAAACAGCGGTGCATCACCCTGGAGTCGAGTCCGGTACTCGGCGGTCCACAAGATCGAACCCGCTCGGCGCGGCGACGCCAAAGCTGCGGTTTCGCAGTACTCGGCCAGAACCAAGGTGGTTTCCAGGCCCAGCACGCCACCGAGTTGGTTCCCGGACAAGACCGCGCTCAGCTCGACGTTCGTGATGCCGGATTCGGGTAGACCAACGCGGTCGCCTGCGGACTTCAACCCTGAGCCGGTCGCAGTCCAGATCATCGCGAGTGTCAACTTCGCCGACGGAGGAAGCCCGGTGGCCTGCCGCACCAGGTCGACGTCGACGGTCACGTTCTGCCGCAACGACAAGTCCATGCGGTAGTCCCAGTCGCTCAGTGCGTCCGGCAACTCGGTCGGAATGTCGTCGATAAGCCATTGCCACGGCCCGGCCAACACGGCCTCCGCCGGGGCCATCCGGTACGGCGGTGCCTGCATACTCATCGCAGGGCCTCCTCACGTCGAGCGGATACCGCGATCTCGGTCGTCGTGTCGGGTGCCGGGCGAACGAGGACTCGCCACACGTCTTCGCCGCCTTCGAGCGTCTGCGTCGGTTCGGTGTGGAGCGCGCCGTCCGGCCCCTCCCAGCCGACGAGGTGCGGTTCGGCAGCCCCTTTCGGCGGATCGGTTTCCCGGCTGCTCGTGCCGGCCAATGCGACGCCGAGGTCTGCGACGCACCGGTACAGACCGAGGGCCGTGACCCGGAACTTCTGGATCAGCAGAACGTCGCCGGCGCGGACCTCGTAGTACGGCGCGTCCAGGTACTCCACTCGAGGACGGCGACCGTTCGAGATGGCGGGTTCGGGTCCGCTCACTTTGGGCTGATTACTGCCTTCGCCACTATTCCCGGCGTCGTAAAGGTCGCCGGAAAGCTGAACGGTGCCTACTGGTGCGGTGCGCTTCACCGGAGTGAAGGCCGGCCGGTAGTCGGACGAGCCGCCGTTGCCCCAAGCGCCCGCGACCAGATCGGAGAACGAGCGGCTCGCTGCACCCAGCGAAATCTCCGATGAGGGAGCCCGGACCCGACCGTCGATCTCGATCAGTCTTTCGATGGCGTCCTTGATCCGGGTGAAGGCCATCTTGACGAATCGCTTGTGCAAGCCTTCGAGCGATTGCCAGTTCCAGGCATCGTGGGTGGGCGGTTCGGACGACGCGAACACACTGTCGAGTTCGACATCCGCACGGAAGACGCCAGCGTACGAAACGTACTCCGCGGCAGGTTTGGGTCCGGCGTGGTAAGTGACCACCAGTTCGGCCGTACGCATCAGACAGACGTGGTGAACGGTGTTGCCGATGCCTGCCGCTTCGGCTGCGGGAGTCCCGTCGAAGGGCGCGAGGAACCGCTTCTCCAGGCCGAGCGCTCCGAGATTCGTCTTGGGGTGTCCCAGGTACCAGACGTCTTTGCGATTCTCCTTCGACCGCATTGCCTCGTGCGCTGCGACGAACATGTCCAGTGGAGTCGTCTCACGAGGGTCCGGGACCGGAACCGTGATGCCGTCACACTGCACGGAGAAACGCATCGGAGGAGCGCCGTCCTCGGAGTCGGTCAGCATCTTCGGCCACAGGTTCCACGCGATCGTCTCCGCGAGGTAGCTTCCGGCTTCCTGGATCTCGCGCTCGCCGAGATCGGGATCGATGACGACGACCGTCGTGCCGGTCTCCTCCGGGCCGAAGCCGCGCAAGCCCAGCCGTTCCGCCGTGGCGTCGGCTTCCGTCCCGATCAAGGGTTCGACCACTTCGTCCGAGGATTGGGCCCCCCACCAATGTCGTCCGGTGAACCGCCGACCCGAGAGGCCCTCCCCTTCGGCGTAGCTTTTCCACAACGCACAGCCCATCAGCCGGGTCTCGAACCCGTCCGGGACCCGACATCGTGTGTGCACGAGCACGGTCCCCGGCTTGCTCAACAGGTAGAAGATCCCCTTGCCGAAGCCATAAGTGCCGCCACCGAGTTCGGTGTCCCGCGGCTCGCCGATGTTGCGGATGAACGAGACGAAGTCGTGGTTCTCGACCACCGCGTTGTCGGCGCGGGTCGGCCCGCCCAAGCCGGTGGTCCCGCGGTCCGAAACCGTCAGGATGCGGATCCCCGGGCTCAAGATCGACTGCCGCAACGGCAGGTGGTCGTGTGTCGGCACATTGCGGGTGAGCAGCTCCCGCCACGCCGGCGCGTGCGCCGGGCTGACCACCCTCAGGTCCAGGTGGTAGTCGACCGCCGTGTCGCCCGTTCGCGCGTCCCAGCTGTTCTGAGCCGATTCACGGATCAGTATCGTCAGGAGGTCCAACTCAGGCCTGCCGAGTTGGTTGCGGATCCCCTCGGCAGTACTCGCCCCTTCGGGCGGGAACACCTGTGAGTGCCAGGCTGCTGCGATCACTTGCTCTCCTGGGTGATCCGGAAGGTCCGATCACGGATCTCGGACGGGTCGGTGACCTGCGGCTGTTGTTGATCCAGGTCGACGGTGTAGTCGACATCGGAGACACCCGGCGGAGCGGAAGAAGGGGCGATGCGGGGGAATTCGCTGTCCACTTCGTACCAACGTTGCTCGCGGACGACGAAGCGCACGTCCTCGTAGAGGTCCGCGTCGGCAGGCCGGTACCCGGCCTCCGCGAGCTTGAAGAGCAACCTGGTGTCGTCGTCGCCGGTGCGGCGCGCGTGGTCTACGAGGTCCGAGATGGTGCTTCCCTGTTCCACGACCCGTTCCACTCGGATCCACACCAGGTCCAGGGTGCCCTCCGGTGGCGGCTGGAGCTGCTCGGCACCGTGTATGCGGGCCTTGCGTCCGGTCGCCGCGGTCGACGTCTTCACCTCGATCCCGTGCGTGCCGACGGTGAAGTCGTGGCGGTGTCCGGAGGGGCCCGTCCAGAAGTCGACGGCCGTGCTCTCCCCTGCGAGCAGCTCGTTCAGGACCACCAGTTCACCGAAGAGGCCCGCCAATCGATCGGGACTCAGCGGCGCCGGTGAATGCTGGAACAACGCGCGCCATTGACTGACCACCGTGTACAGCGCTTTCAGCGGTCGATCAGGCGCTTCACCGACCGCATCGAGGACGTCGACCACGAGTCCGGTGAAGACACCGTCGAGGTCCCTCCGATCACAGCCCAGGTCGGCGTACCGCTCGTAGACTTCTTCGTTCTCGAGCGGCCTCTCTCGGACGGTCAGGGCTGCGCCACCGCGATCGAGTCGTACGTGCTGGTGGGCCGTCAGCGGTACGAGGAGGTGGCGGTTTCCCGTGTGGTCCACCGCTGCGAGCAGGGGGCCGAGTGGGGTTGCAACCGGGAGGTTCGACGTGCGCACCCGTTGAGGGCTGGAAACCTGTTCTTCGTCGAGGCGCCCCCAGTGGTCGTCGACGACTTCGCGCAATCCCACGGCCATCAGTAGTCCACCGCGTCGAGACCGCTCAGGTCCTCGTCTTCGATCCGCACCTTCGCCAGGTTGGTGGCTACGTACTGCCACTCCACTGTCGAGTCGTCCGATGAAGGCGGCGGGAAGACGAGTCCGACCCCGATGACGTCTTCGGCGGCGTTCAGCGCTCGGCGACTGTGTGCGCGGCGGGTCTCGGGTTCCGAGTCCTTGTCGACCGCGTAGAGCGCCAAGAGGGCCGTGTCCGGGCTTTGTCGAAGGCGCAGTCCTTTGATTTTCTCTTCGGTCAGTTCGCCCTGCACGGATGAGGTGTCGAGATCGATTGCTGCGTCCCGACGGCTCATCAGGGTCTTGATGTCGACGGTGTCGGTGTCGTCGCCGGGCAGCGCCGAACGAGTGGCCATGCGAACGGTGAATCCGTCGGCGTAGGTGAACTCCTTCGGCGCCTCCTTGCCCGCCGAACCGGCAATGAGGGCGATGTTCCAGCCCCGCAGCGCGCCGGATTTGGCGATGCGCCTCGCGATGTAGTCGGTCAACAGCCTGGAATCGCACTCTTGCGACTTCTCGTGGAACCGGTATTCACGCAGGAAGTCCGTCACGAGCTCGTGCGGGACGCCGCGGATCAGCTCGTTGTCGTCTTGCCTGTCCTCCTCCGGACTGCCCTCGAGCACGGCTTTCTCGACGAGCCGGCGAGCGGCTGCCTGGTTGGCGGCGAGCCAGTCGTGGTCAGTGCGGAAGTATCGCGTCTGTACGCGCTGACCGCCGTACGCCGAGGCTGAGGGGATGGCGTTGGTCATCTTGGCGGCCGCCGTCACGCGCAGCGAGGGATGCGTGCGCAGTCGTACGGCGAACGTCATCGGCGTCTTGTCTTCGACCATGTAGACGTCGATGTCGCGGCGCATCTCGCTCTCGACGGTCGCAACGTGGCGGAACCAGTCGCGGAGCTCGTCTGTCATCCAGATGCGGGGGAGGTCGGCGTAGCCGTTGCGGAAACCGAACCACCGCCCCATCTGCAGCAACGTGTCGTATGCGGACACGGATCGGACGAAGAAGCTCACGGCCAGGCCTTCGAGCGTCAGGCCGCGGGAGAGAGTGTTGCCGCCGACGGCGATGGCGACGATCGGGCCGTTCTCGTAGTCGAGACGATCCTTGCTCCCGGAGTTGTCCATGATGATCCGGCAGTCGTGCAGAACGCCGGGGAGTAGCGGTGCCAGTTCGTCGAAAGCGACCGGTTGCTCGCCGAACAGCTCCGCCGGTACCCGTGCTGTTTCGCTCTCCCAGAGTTTGCGTAGCTCGGCCAGGAGATCGGCGTCGCCGGCGCGCAGCAGGGCCTCGCTCTGGTTGCGGAGCTTGGTGAGGGGGTGCTTGAAGCTGTTGTGGACGGCGGTGTTGACGCTCGTGTGCACCAGCATCGTCGAGTGTGGATTGCCTGCGTTTCGCACTCGACGCGCCGCCGTGCTCAGCCAGAAGTACCGAATCGCCGTCCTGATCGTCTCCGTCAAAACAGGTTGGAATCCGTCGGCGTCGGAGCGTGAGCTGGGGCGTACGAACTCCACCTCGGAATCGGGTACTTGCCGGATCATGTCGTAGCCGTCGAAGACCTCCTCGGGATCTTCACCGTCCATCACCTCCCGGCCGAACAACACCTCGGTCCCGAAGTGCCCCTTCGGCTTGGGCAGGTTGACGATGAAGTGCTCGGGATACAGATCTTTCACCGAAGGGTCGATCAACAGGTTCGCGAACGGGGTGGCGGTGTAGCCCACGTAGGCCGACTTCGGCAGGCGGCCGAGGATCTCGATGATCAGCGGGTTGATGGTTTCGGTGGCGACCGTCGCCTGATCGGCCTCGTCGTCGATGATCAAGGCCGGGCAGTCCGCCAGGTACTCCGAAGCCGTCTCGAGCCATGCCGAGAACTTCTCGAGAACACGAGGGTTCTTCTTGATGACGCACAGGACGTGCTGCTTGTTGTTCTTGGCCAGATAGGCGGCCGCGTTGGCAGGCGGAGTGAAGTCCTTGTCGGGGTCGGTGAGCTGGAGCCAGCGCGAGGGGTTCGGCTTGACCAGCTGGTCCACCAGGCGGAGCTGGGTTTGGCGGCGCAGACCGTTGTGGATGCCGGCGAGCACGATGAACAGCTTGTAGCCGCGGTCGGCCGCCTTCGCCGTCACCGCCGTGAAGTTGGTCGTCTTGCCGGACTGGACGTAGCCGACGACCAAGCCCTTGGTCGAGAATTTCGTGACCTGGGGATGGCTCAGCAGGGACACGACCTTGGTCGAAGCACCGTCGAGGTCATCGAGGCTCTGCTCCGACCAGCCCGACTTCCGGAGCAGCTCTTCGAGCGCCGGCCAGTACCTGTCGCGTGGCCGTGGTCCGGTGTACCAGGTGTAGCGGTTGTCGAGGATGACGCTGCGCGGCTCCTCACGTTCCCTGATCCTGATGGTTTCGCGCTCGTGCCGCTCGGCGATCCGCTGCAGGAGCTCGTCCTCTGCGCCGAAGAGCTCCATCTTCTTGATGGCGGTTTCCGGGGTGCCGGAGTCCACCAGGTCGAGGAACGCGGCGTACTGCTGGTCGAACTTGTCGGTCACCGAATCCTCCAACTGCCTGTTCCATCGACCCGATCCACGGTAGAACCTGACGGCCGTGCCGTCAGGTAGATCGAACGGGTGACCTTCGACCGGTGTAACTCAGCACCGGACGCGTCCACTCCGCGTTCGATCACGTCGCCCTGATGGCGGCTTTCGTTACTCCGTGTGGTGGTTACAGATGCATCACACAGGTCCGGGTGGCCGCGCGGGGAAGCGGCCGGCGTGTCGAATCCGTTGCAATCGGGCGCCTTATAGACTGCCCACTCATGACCGACGGACAGTCACCGCTACCCCTGCCTGTGCAGGTCGAGATGGTGGACCTCTTCGCAGGTCCGGGGGGACTCGACGTCGCTGCTCACTGGCTCGGCGTCTCCGTCGTCGGGATCGAATGGGACCAAGACGCTTGCGTGACGCGGGAAAACGCGGGCCTGCATACCAAGCAGGGCGACGTGCGTCTCTCGAAGCCCGCCAACTATCCGCAGGCTCGGATTTTGAGCGGGGGCCCGCCGTGCCAAACGTACACAGTGGCGGGACCGGGAGAAGGCAGACGCGTCATCACCCAGGTGGTCGATCTGATCAAGGCGGTCGGTAAGGGCACCCCCATCTCCGACGAAGACCTCAAGCGTCTGAGTGAGGACGTCCGCACCGGACTGGTTCTGGAACCTCTGCGCTGGGTCATCGATGCCGGAGTTCCCTACGAAGCCATCGTGCTCGAGCAGGTTCCGGCTGTACTTCCCGTCTGGCAGGCGTACGCCGAGGTGCTCCGCAAGCGCGGCTACAGCGTCGACTGCGGCATCTTGCACACCGAAGAATTCGGGGTCCCACAGACACGACGGCGTGCGATTCTGATCGCGCGGCACGGCCACGAGGTCGAGTTGCCGAAGCCGACTCACCGACGTTACCGCAAAGAGTCGGCGCGAGGAGAAGGTGATCCGAGCCTCCGCCCGTGGAAGACGATGGGCGAAGCACTCGGCTGGTCGGAACGGTTCAAAGTGGTGTCCAACTACGGCACCGGCGGGGATCCGAAGGCGCGGGGGGAACGGCTGTCGACGCAGCCGGCGTTCACCGTGACGGGCAAGGTGTCCCGCAACCGGCTGGTGGACAGGCCGAAGGGCATGTCGGATCGCTTCACCGACCACGAGGCAGGAAAATTGCAGACGTTCCCGCATGACTACCCGTGGTCCGGGCGTGCGATCGCTCAGCAGATCGGCAACGCCATCCCGCCGCGCTTGGCCGCCCACGTCCTCGCCGCGGCTCTGGGCAAGAAGCTTGACGAGAAGGTCTTGGACCGGTGCGTCAAGCAGAGTTGGGAGAAGACTCGCGGCGGGGTGGCCGGGTTGTTGATCGACACGGAGGACAGCTGAGACTCAGCGTCGTTCCCGGATCGCGGCGATGACTCGGTCGGCAGCTGCCTCCGCGGTCTCGTGCTCCCAGATCCGGAGAGCGAGCCAACCGGCGTCCCGGAGTCGCTCATCGGTGTCGGCGTCGCGTCTGCGGTTGGTTTCGATCTTCTCGCGCCAGAATTCCGCGTTGTTCTTCGGCCAAGTGGCGTGTTCCGGACATCCGTGCCAGAAACAACCGTCGACGAAGACGGCGACGCGGGCGGGACCGAAGACCAGGTCCGCCTCTCGGCGCACCCCTTCGACCGGTCGCCGGTGCACGCGGTAGCGAAAGCCGGCGCCGTGGAGGAGTCTGCGCAGAGACATCTCGATCCCGGTGTTCCGGGACTTCTGCTTGCTCATCCGGATGCGTACCGCGGATGTGGTCTTCAAGCGCTCCACGCGCACATTGTGACAAGGTTCGAGCCCAGCGGGAGACTACCCCTCGATGACGCGGCCTTCGATCACCGTCGGCTGGGGGCGGTCACCCCGGGGCTCCTGCGGAGGCACAACCTCGCTGTCCACCACCATCACCGGACCTCGGCGCTGGTTCGCGAACCGGACCGCTCGCTTCTCCATCCGCTTCAGCCACAACCGCCGAGCCACCGCGCGGGACGGCGGGAGGATCAACAGCAAACCGAGCACGTCGCTCACGAACCCCGGCACCAGGATCAGCACCCCGCCGAGCCCGACGAGCATGCCGTCGGTCAGCTCCTTCTCCGAAGGGCGTCCCAGCCGGGCCGACTCCACGAACGCGCGCATCGCCTTGCCGCCCTCGCGGCGGGCCAGCCACGAGCCCAGGAATGCGCCACCGAGCAGCAGGCCGAGTGTGCCGAGGATGCCGACAGCCGAGCCCACCGCCCAGATCGCGGCGATCTCGGCGATGACGTAGAGCAGGAACGCGACAGCCATACCGGGACAACGAACGACCTGTCCGATTTGCTCCCGCGGCCGAAATTCACCGGCTAGGGTCACACCTCGTGCCCGACTGGTTCCGCTGGCTCCTGATCGCGCTCGCGGTGCTCGGCGTCGTCGCACTGACCGGGCGTCAACGGCTGCGGCTTCCCGCGTTCCCCCAGGTGAGAGCCGGTATTGCCGTCTCCGTGCTCGTCTGGCTGGCGATCGCCGTCGTCGTTGCGGGCGGTGCCGGGGGCGGGCTGCTCTGGTTCCTCGGCTGGCCGCGGCTGCCCACCACGGCCGCGTTCGACGTCGCCCAGTTGCTCGACCTGCTCAAGATCGCTCTCTCCGTGGTCGCCGGGCTGGGTGGGGTGGTGCTGCTCGCCGTCAACTACCGGAAGCAGCGGGTCACCGAGAACGAGCACGCCCTCGCTGTCGAGAAGGCCGGGCGCGAGACCGTTCAAGGGTTCAACGAACGGCTCGGTGCCGCCGCCGAACAACTCGCCCACGACAGTCCCGCGGTCCGGTTGACCGGCGTCTACGCCCTTGCCGGGCTCGCTGACGACTGGGAGGACAAGCGCCAGGTCTGCGTCGACGTCCTCTGCGGCTACCTGCGGCTTCAGCCGCCGGCCATGACGCCTGGCGAGTCCGTGGTGCGGGAAGCGATCCTCCGGATGTTCCGCGATCGGCTCACCGGCCTCCGGTGGTGGCGGCAGCCGATCGACTTCGACTTCACCGAAGTCGCGTTCGAGAACGCCGACTTCTCCGGGCTCCGGTTCCGCGGGCGGCTGATCCTCGACCGGGCGGAGTTCACCGGGGAGTCGGCCTCGTTCCACCGCGCGCGCTTCAGCGGCGGCCTCAGCTGCCACGGCACGCGCTTCGCCGCCGAGCGCACAACCTTCGCGAAGGCGACTTTCGACGGCGCGGTCGAGTTCGTCGGAACCGAGTTCACCGGGCGGGAACTCAGCTGGGCCGGTGCGACCGTCGAAGGGAAGACGGCCGACTTCTACCGGTGCCGGGTCGCGTGCACGCGTCTGGACTTCACGCAGCTCAGCATCGAAGCCGGGGAACTCCGTTTCGAGCAGCTGGAGCTGGCCGACACCGATGTGGACTTCGAAGGCCTCTACGCCGGATGGCGCGATGACGAGGGCGGCTTTCCGCGGCTGACCTTCGAGGACGTGCGGTTCCTGCGCTCCCGTCTGCGGCTGGAGCTGTGGAGCGATCGCGAGCGGATGGTCTGGCTGCGGGACTGCGTGCTCGATACCGTGGCCGTCCAGCTTCGCGCGGACGAGGGCGCCAAAGCCTGGTTGAACCTGCGGAACGTCGAACTCCGCGGGGGCACCGAGATCCCCGCGGAGTTCGTCCGGATCCTTAGCTCGGCACCTCGTCCAAGTACGCCCGCGCCTGGAGCGTGAACAGCTCCGCGTACCCGGCCTTCGCCGCCATCAGCTCCTCATGAGTTCCGTACTCCGCCACCTTCCCCCGGTCCAGCAGCAAAATCCGCTCCGCCTGCCGAACCGTCGAGAACCGGTGCGAGATGTACAGCGTCGTCCGCCCCTCCGACAGCTGGCGCAGCCGCGCGAACAGATCGTGCTCAGCCTGCGCGTCCAACGCCGACGTCGGCTCGTCCAGGATCAACAACGGTGCCTCCCGCTGGAAAGCCCGCGCCAGCGCGATCTTCTGCCACTCGCCACCGGACAGTGAGACGCCCTGGTCGAACCACCGGCCCAGCGGGCTGTCGTAGCCGGACGGCAGGCGCTCGATGCGCTCGTCCGCGCCCGCTCGGCGGGCCGAATCCTCGATGTGCGGGCGATCCTCCAACCGCGAAAGGTCGCCCAGCCCGATGTTCTCCGCCGCCGTTCCTTGGTACGTCACGTAGTCCTGGAACATCGCGCTGATCCGCTCGCGCAGCTCGACCGGGTCGTACTCGCGGATGTCCACGCCGTCCAACAGGATGCGGCCGGCGGTCGGGTCGTACAAGCGGCAGAGCAACTTGAACAGCGTCGACTTGCCCGCGCCGTTGCGGCCCACCACCGCCACCGTCTCGCCCGGGCGGATCTCGAAGCTGACGTCCTCCAGTGCCGGTTCCTCGGCGCCCGGGTAAGCGAACGTCACCGAATCGAACTCGATGTGACCGTCCACAACGGACGGGAACTTCCGCGGCGACGGAGGTGCGACGATCTCGGGTTTCGTGTCCAGGAAGCGGTAGAGCGTGTCCAGGTACAGATTGTTCTCGTACATCCCCGAAAACGCCGTGAACAGCCCGGACACCGACGCCTGCACGGACGTTGCCGCCGCCGTGTAGAGGGCCAGGTCGCCCAGGGTCAGCCGGCCGCCGACCGCCTCCAGTGCGATGTACAGCGCGATCGCCGAGCCCGCGAACGTGCTCAGCAGACCCCAGGACGTCGAGCTGATGTTGCGGTTGATCGTCAGCTTCCGCTGCCGCTCGTACGACACCAGGCCGAGGCGGCGGAAGCGGTCGACGAAGTACGGGCCGAGGCCGAACAGCTTCGTTTCCTTGGCGTACGTGTCCGTCGTGACCAGCGAAGACAGGTAATCCATCCGCCGCTTGATCGGCGACATCAGGAACGTCAGCCAGAACGCGCGCGAGCCGTACTTGGACTGCGAAATGAACGCCGGGATCGGCGCCAGCAGCGCGACCAGCGCCAGCAGCGGACTGATTGAGACGAGCAGCGCGATCATGCTGCCGAACGTGATCAGCGTCCGGACCAGGCCGAGCGCCGAGTTCATCATCGACAGCGGACGGGTCGGGGCTTCCTGCGCCGCCTGGCGCAGCATGTCGTAGGACGTCGAACCCTCGAAGTACGCCAGGTGCAGTTCGCTCGCGTGGGCCATCACGCGGTGGCGGATGGTCAGCGTCATGCGCTCCTGCAGCAGGGCCTGCGCGATCGACGTCAGCGCGCTGCTGATCGCCGTCGCGGCGAGCACGGCGAACTGGAACAGCGCCACGTTCACGATGTCGCCGGTGGTTCCCTTGCCCTGGATCGCCGCGACGACCGAGTCGAGCAGCAGCTTCGCGATGTACGCCGTCACCGTCGGGAGGAGGCCCGACAACAGCGTGATCAGCGCGAGCACGATCGTCAGGGGCGGGCTCGCCTGCCACGTCAGCTTCGCGACCTTCGGCAGGCCGCGGACCGTGCCCGCCACGGACGTCTTCGCGCGCTTCAGCCGCGAGCGCAGGTCCTTCGGCTGGTCTTCCGGTTTCGGCTCCGGGATGTCGACCGGGCCCGTGAGCCCGCTCTCCGGCACGGTCGACGCGTGCCGGCGACGGCCGCGGCGGGCCATCATGAACTCCATCCCGCCCCCACCACCCGGGATCACGGGGCCTCCACGGCGCCGTGCAGGAAGACGTCGACCACCTGGCGCGGGGTGGGTACGTCGCCGTCCGGGGCCATCCGGCCGCCGAACAGCAAGGTCAGGAAGAGGCCGGCCAGCTGCTCGGGCGGCAGGCGCAGGCGGTCCTTCTCCGGCGTGAACAGCTCGACCATCGCGCCGCGCATGGCGGCCATCGACTCGCGGCGGCCGCCCTTCCACGTCTTGCGCTGGTCCTTGAGGCGCTGTTCGGGGTCGCGGTGCCGGACCCGGCCGGACGCGTGCAGGGCGCCCATCAGCGCGCCCATCCGCTCGAGGTGCGCGCCGAGCGCTTCGGCGGCCTCGACGAGCCGGTCCGCGAGGGGCTGGTCGACCGGGATCTCGGCGATCGCGTCGAGCACGTGGTCGGGCCGCAGCGCTTCGGCGGTGCAGGCGTCGAACAGCTCGTCCTTGTCCTTGAACGCGCGGAAGATGGTGCCCTCGCCGATGCCGGCGGCGCGGGCGATCTGGCTGGTCGTCACGTTCGCGCCGTGCTCGATGAGAAGCGGCAGCACCGCGTGCACGATCATGGCGCGCCGCGCTTCGGGGCTCATGCCCGGCGCTCTCCGCCGGGTTTCGGGTGCTGGTGTCATGCCACCAGTCTGCGGAGTGAGTGCTCACTCCGTCAAGTGAGGATAGGTTGACGCCATGGGCGTGCTCTGGGGTCGCCGGTTCCTGCCGTGGCACCGCCGTGGCGACGGCCGGCGGATGGCCAGCGCGGTCGCGACCGAAGAGGTCGAGGCGATCCTCGGCGGCACCAAGCAGCACGAACTGGAGCAGCGCCAGGTCCAGCTGATGCTGGTCGACGATCACCAAGCCGCTGGCGGCACTCGCGTCGACCTCGACGCCGGGAAGATCGTCCTCAGGGGGCCGTCACCGCGGAAGGCCGCCCCGGAACTTCCGGGACGGCCCTCCACCTGCGAAAACTCAGTACGTCATCGCCATTGCCGGGTCGGCCAGGAGGGCGCCGACGTCGGCAAGGAACTCCGAACCCTGCTGGCCGTCGACCACCCGGTGGTCGAAGCTCAGGGACAGCTGGAGCACCTTGCGGACCTTGATCTCGCCGTCCACCACCCACGGCTGGTCCTTGATCGCGCCGAGGCACAGGATCGCGGACTCGCCCGGGTTGATGATCGGCGTGCCCGTGTCGACGCCGAACACGCCCACGTTGGTGATCGTGATCGTGCCGTTCGCCATGTCCGCCGGCGACGTCTTGCCCTCGCGGGCGACGTCGGTCAGCTTCGTCAGCGCCTGCGCCAGCTCCTTGAGTGACAACGAGTCGGCGTCGCGGACCTTCGGCACGATCAGGCCGCGCGGCGTGGCGGCCGCGATGCCCAGGTGCACGTAGTCCTTGTAGACGATCTCCTGCGCCGCTTCGTCCCAGACCGCGTTGATGTCCGGCGTGCGCTTCGCCGCCAGGCACACGGCCTTCGCGGCGAACGTCAGCGGCGTGACCTTGACCCCGGTGAACTCCCGCGACTTCTTCAGCTTCTCGCGGAACTCCATCATCGGCGTGACGTCGATGGTCAGGAACTCCGTGACGTGCGGAGCGGTGTACGCGCTCTGCACCATCGCCGCGGCGGTCATCTTGCGGACGCCCTTGATCGGCACCCGCCGCTCGCGCGATCCGTTGCCGGCAACCGCGACGGGAGGCACGACTGCAGTCCCGTTCGCGGCGCGCTCGACGTCTTCACGCGTGATGACGCCGCCATCGGCGGTGCCGGTGAGCGCGTGCAGGTCGACGCCGAGATCCTTCGCGAGCTTCCGCACCGGCGGCTTCGCGAGCGGAACGTACCCGCCGCGAGGAGCAGCCGGGGCTGCCGGGGCCACGGGAGCCGGAGCGGGTGGAGCGGCGACGGCCACCGCGGCCGGTGCGGGAGCCGGAGCGGCACCCTTCCGGGCCCGCCGCTGCGTGACCACGGCTTTGGAGCCGTAGCCGACCAGCGGCTTCATCTCTTCTTCTTCGACCGGAGCCGGAGCGGGAGCGGCGGCAGCAGGCGCGGGCGCCGCCGCGCCACCGGGGTCGACGTCGATGGTGAGGATCGGCGTGCCGACCTCCACCGTCTGCCCCGGCTCCACGTGCAGCTCCGTGACCACGCCGGCCCACGGGATCGGCAGCTCGACGGCCGCCTTCGCCGTCTCGATCTCGACCACGATCTGGTTGACCGTGACCGTGTCGCCCGGCTTGACGTGCCAGTTCAGGATGTCGGCTTCGGTCAGCCCCTCGGCGGTGTCGGCCAGGGGGAACTCTTTGTACGTCGGCATTGCGCGGGATCCCCCTTACCAGGCCAGTGAACGGTCGACGGCGTGCAGCACCCGGTCCAGGTCGGGGAGGTAGTGCTCCTCGAGCTTGGCCGGCGGGTACGGCGTGTCGAACCCGGTCACCCGCAGCACCGGCGCTTCCAGCGAGTAGAAGCACTCCTGCTGCACCCGCGCGGCGATCTCCGACGTCAGCGACGACTCGGACGGCGCCTCCGACAGCGCGATCAGCCGTCCGGTCTTGCGCACCGACTCGAACACCGGGCCGAGGTCCAGCGGCGAGAGCGTGCGCAGGTCGATGACCTCCAGCGACTTGCCCTCGTCCTCCGCCGCGGCGGCCGCGTCGAGCGCGACCTTCACCGACGGGCCGTACGCGACGACCGTCGCGGTCGTGCCCTCGCGCACGACCTGCGACGAGAACATCCGCTGCGGCGTGCCCGCGACGTCGATCTCCGCGCGCAGCGCACCCGAGTGGTAGAGCCGCTTGGGCTCGAAGAACAGGATCGGGTCGTCCGACTTGATCGCTTCCTGGATGCCCCAGTAGGCGTCCACGGCGTTCGAAATGGACACGACCTTGAGGCCCGGGATGTGCGCGAACAGCGACTCCGGGGACTCCGAGTGGTGCTCGACCGCGCCGATCCCGCCGCCGAACGGCACCCGGATCACGACGGGCATCTTGATCTTGCCCTGCGTCCGGTAGTGCAGCTTCGCCAGCTGCGAGGAGATCTGGTCGAAGCCCGGGAAGATGAAGCCCTCGAACTGGATCTCGCAGACCGGCCGGAAGCCGCGCACGGCCAGGCCGACCGCGGTGCCGATGATGCCGGACTCCGCGAGCGGCGTGTCCAGCACGCGCTGCTCGCCGAAGTCCTTCTGCAGGCCGTCGGTGATCCGGAAGACGCCGCCGAGCTTGCCGACGTCCTCGCCCATGATCAGGACCTTGGGGTCTTCTTCCATCGCGCGGCGCAGGCCGAGGTTGAGCGCCTTGCCGATGGTGAGTTTCTGGAGGTCGGTCATCAGTGCTCACCCGCCGAGGCGAAACCGTCGAGGTAGGACAGGAACTCTTCGCGCTGCGACTCCAGCACCGGGTTGCCCTCGGCGTAGACGTTGCTGAAGATCCGGTCCGGCGGCGGTTCCGGCATGTTGAACGTGTACTCGCGCAGGTCGGCCGCGAACGCGTCGGCCTCTTCCTGGACGCTGTCGAAGAACGCCTGGTCGGCGCCGCCACCGCGGGCGAGGAACGCCCGGACGCGCTCGATCGGGTCCTTCAGCTTCCACTCCTCCAGCTCGTCGGAGAGCCGGTAGCGGGTGGGGTCGTCGGTCGTCGTGTGCGCGTCCATCCGGTAGGTGAACGCCTCGATCAAGACGGGTCCGTTGCCGTGGCGGCACTCGTCGAGCGCCCAGCGGGACACCGCGAGGCAGGCCAGGACGTCGTTGCCGTCGACGCGGATGCCGGGGAAGCCGTAGCCGCGGGCGCGCTGGTAGAGCGGCAGGCGCGACTGGCGCTCGGTCGGCTCGGAGATCGCCCACTGGTTGTTCTGGCAGAAGAACACCAGCGGCGCGTCGTAGACCGCGGCCCAGACGAATCCTTCGTGGACGTCGCCCTGCGAGGTGGCGCCGTCTCCGAAGTAGACGATCGTCGCTTCGCCGTCGTCGTCGCCGACCTTGCCCTCGAACTTCTGCCCCATCGCGTAACCGGCGGCGTTGAGCACCTGGTTGCCGATCACGATCGTGTACGGGTGGAAGCCGTGGCGCTGGTAGTCCCAGCCACTGTGGTCGGTGCACCGGAAGATGCCGAGCAGGTCCTTCATGTCGACCCCGCGCGCGAACGCGACGCCGTGTTCGCGGTAGCTGGGGAAGGCCATGTCGTTCGCCCGCAGGGCGCGGCCCGAGCCGATCTGCGCGGCTTCCTGGCCGAGCAGCGGGACCCAGATGCCGAGCTGGCCCTGGCGCTGCATGGCGTTGGCTTCGCGGTCGGCCCGCCGCACCAGCACCATGTCGCGGTACAGGCCGCGCAGGGCTTCGGCGTCGATGTCGTCGACGTACTTGTCGAACTGGGGCGACGGCACCCGTTCGCCTTCGGGGGTGAGCAGCTGAGTCAGCTCAGCGCCACCTTCGCTGGTTGCTCGCAATCCGGCGATGACCTGCTCCGGGGAGGGCTGGGCCGCCACGGCGGCGGGCCCGTCCCCGGGTTCCGGGTGCGTCCACTGTTCGGACGGCATGCGCAGTACTCCTCGTGTCGGTGCCTCTGGCGGCCGCTTGTGGCGACCACAGCGACTGCACCGGCGGGGACCAGCGCATCGGGTCCGAAGCGCTCGGTCGCCGTCGGCGTTGACGGTTCACGCGGACATCCTGGCACGATGGTCCGCCCTTTGGTGAGTCACGGATACTTATTTGTTGCTGAGAAACAGGCGCTGAACAGGGCAAACGTTAGGACGCCCGAGCATCGGACCTGCGAGGGTCGGGCGCCGGTCCGGGCGTTCACCTGGTACGGCGGGGTGATCACTCAGCCGTGCGTGAGCGCTTCCGCACCACCGGTGGCGACGTTGTGACGTGCCGCACGCCGGGACCCCCGTGGCACGATGGCGGCGTGGAGCAGAAATCCGTTCGTGAGTCCGTTGTCACCGCCTGGACCGACGAGGTCACCCCCAGTTTGTCCGGGCTCGTGGCGATCCCCGCCCTGTCGCCGGCCTTCGACGCCGAGTGGGCCAAGACCGGCCACCTCGCCGCCGCCGTCGAGCACGTCCGCGCCTGGATCGCCGGGCGCGACCTGCCCGGCGCCACCATCGAGGTCGTGCAGCTCGAAGACCGCACGCCCCTGCTGCTCGTCGACGTCCCGGCGACCCCGGGCGCGGCGGACAAGGGCACCGTCCTGATGTACGGCCACCTCGACAAGCAGCCCCCGGTCGGCGGCTGGTCCGAGGGCCTCGGCCCGTGGACGCCGGTGATCCGCGACGGCCGCCTGTACGGCCGCGGGTCCGTCGACGACGGCTACTCCGGCTACGCGGCGACGACGGCCCTGGAGGCCGTGCACGCGGCCGGCGGCGAGCACGCCCGCACGGTCGTGCTGCTGGAGACCGGCGAGGAGTCCGGCAGCCCGGACCTGCCCGCCTACGTCGAGCACCTGGCGGAGCGGATCGGCGACGTCTCGCTGGTCGTCTGCCTGGACGCCGGCGGCAGCGACTACGAGCGGTTGTGGCTGGTCACGAGCCTGCGCGGGATGCTGCACCTCGACGTCACCGTGCAGCTGCTGGCTTCGGCGCAGCACTCCGGCGTCGCTTCGGGCGTGGTCGCCAGCTCGTTCCGCGTGCTGCGGCGCCTGATCGAGCGGCTCGAGGACAGCGAGACCGGCGAGCTGCTGCTCGACGAGCTCAAGGTCGACGTCCCGGCGGACCGGCTGGCCGAGCTCGAAGCCGTGTCGAAGGACTTCCCCGACGCGCTGGCGAAGGCGTTCCCGCTGGTCGAAGGCGGGCGCGTGATCACGGAAGACGCGCTGGAGCTGATGCTCAACAACGCGTGGCGCCCGACGCTGTCGGTGATCGGCGCCGACGGCTTCCCGAAGCCGGCCGACGCGGGCAACGTCCTGCGCGAGAGCACCACGCTCACCCTGAGCTTCCGGCTGCCGCCGACGGCCGACGCCGAGAAGGCGCTCGAAGCCGTGAAGAAAGCCCTGACCACCGACGTCCCGTACGGCGCGAAGGTCTCCTTCGGCGACAACCCGCAGGCGGAGGACGGCTGGAACGCGCCGACCGAAGCGCCGTGGCTGACGTCGGCCCTGCGCACGGTCAGCGACGAGGTCTTCGGCCAGCCGCACCGCGCGACCGGCATGGGCGGGTCGATCCCGTTCATGGGCCTGCTCTCGCGGAAGTACCCGGAGGCGCAGTTCCTGGTCACCGGCGCGTGCGGGTCGGACTCGAACATCCACGTGCCGGACGAGTGGCTGCACCTGGGCTACGCGCAGCAGGTCACCGAGGCCGTCGCGCACATCCTGGACGCCCACGCCCGCGGCTGAAGCGCGCCACTTTCCCTACGAAAGTGATCCGGAGGTCGTCCCTCCAGATCACTTTCACGTGAAAGTGCGGCTTTAGCGGCAGGCTTCGCGCAAGGTTGCGGCGGCCGTCTCCAGGTAGTCCGGGAAGTCCTGCTTCCCGGCCGCGTCGATCCACCGGTCGAACGCGTCGCCGAAGACGATCGTCGCGACCTGTGCGGCCGCTTTCGCCTGGTCGGGCGGGGTGCCCCGGCGTTCGAGGGCTTCGCGGAGCGCGGCGGTGATCGCGGCGCCCTTGGTCCGCTCGCGCTCCTGGAGCTCCGCGGTGGCCGCGATGACGGCCCGGCGCTCGGGTGACGGGTCGACCAGCCGCGTGACCTGCGTGCCGACGTCGGCGAGCGCCGCGAGTGCCGTGCGCAGCGGGGACCCGGCGTCGTCGGCGGCGAGGACGGCTTCGGCGATCGCGGGCGGCAACTGCTCGGAGCCCGCGAAGAGGACTTCGCGCTTGTCGGGGAAGTAGCGGAAGTACGAGCGGCGGGTGATCCCCGCGCGCTCGGCGATCTGCGTCACGGTCACGGCGTCGTACCCGTGCTCGGCGTAGAGCTCCAGCGCGGCTTTCCGCAGCCGGTCCGCGGTCCCGGGATCCCATCTGGCCACGGCCCCAGCCTACAAGCGATGTCTCAGTGTGTCGTCACGTGCTAGCGTCAGTGATGACACACTGAGACGTCACTGGAGGTCGACATGGAGATCTGGGTACTCGGGGCCTTGGGCCGGACCGGTCGCGGCATCACCGCCGAGCTGGCGGCGCGCGGGGTGCCGGCGGTGCTGGTCGGGCGGAACCGGGAACGGCTGGCGGCGACCGGCTCGAAGTTCGTCGTCGCCGACGGCGCCGAGGCCATCGCGGCGGAGATCCGGCGGCAGCGGCCGGCGGTCGTCGTCAACACGATCGGCGAGTACGCCGCGACGGCCGGGACGATCGCGCGCGCCTGCCTGCCCGGCGGCCACTACGTCGACCTCGCCGCGGACCTGGTCGCCGTCCCGCGGCTGCTGGACCTGCACGAGGCGGCCCTCGCCGGCGGCAGCACGTTCGTGACCGGCGCCGGCTTCGGCGTCCTGGCCACGGAAGCCGTCGTCGCGAAGCTGTGCGAAGGGCGCGCGACGCCGAGTGCGGTGCACGTCGACGCGGTGGCGTCGGTCGCCATCGAAGCGGGAGCACTGGGTGTCGCGCTGGCCGCCAGCATCGTCGACGCCCTGACCACCGGCGGCCGCGAATACCGGAACGGCCGCCTGGTCCCCGCGCGGCTCGGCGCGAACGCGCGGACGCTGGAGTTCCCGGACGGCGAGACGGCGAAGTCCGCGAGTGTGCCGTCGGGTGAGCTGGTGGCCGCCCAGCGCGCGAGCGGCGCGCCGTCGGTGACCATCACGTCCGGCCTCGCGCCCACCTCCCCCGCGGTCCGGGCGGTGTTGCCCCTGCTCGGCCGGGTGCTGTCCATCGCGGCGCTGCGCCGGTTCGCGATCGGGCGGCTCGCCGGGATCCAGGCGAAGGCGGCCCCGCGCCCACGTGCGCACTCGTGGGGCCACGCGGTCGTCACCTGGCCCGACGGCACGACGCGCGAAGGCTGGCTCCGCGCGGGCGAGGGCATGGACTTCACGACGTCGGTGGTGGCCGAGGTCGCGGCCCGCCTGGCCCGCGGCGAGGGCAAGCCGGGCGCGCACACACCGACGTCGGCGCTGGGCGCGGAGGTGGCCGAAGCCGCGGGCGGGACCTTCCTGCTCTAGGCGAGCCGGGTCAGCTGGACCGAGACGTCCAAAGTGGACTGGCCGCCACCCGTGAAGATGCCCTTCAACGGCGCCACGTCCGCGTAGTCCCGGCCCATCGCCACCCACACGTGGCGCGGGCCGACCGGGATCGCGTTCGTCGGGTCGTACGCCCACCAGCCGCCGGTCCAGACGTCGACCCACGCGTGGGACTCGCCTTCGACCACCTCGCCGAGCTTCGCGTCCGGTTTCGTGTGCAGGTAACCGGAGACGTACCGGGCCGGGATGCCGATCGCGCGCAGCATCACCAGCGTCACGTGCGCGAAGTCCTGGCACACGCCTTCGCGCGCCTGCCAGGCGTCGGTGGCCGTCGAGTGGACGCCCGTCGTGCCCGGTTGGTACTTGAGCTGCTTGTTCACCCACTCGCACACCGCCAGCACCGACTCGGCGGGGTCCAGGCCGGTCCGCAGCGAACGAGCCTCGCGGGCCAACGTCACGTCACGCGGGGTGTAGTCGGTCGGGGTCAGGTACTCGGTGCGGTGGTCGACGACCGTGTCGGAACGCAGGTCGCGCCACGACGCCGTGTGGATCGGCTCGGCCTCGTCCGCCGTCTCGACCACCGACGTCGCGAGCACCGTGAACTCGGTGTGCGGCGCGTGGAGGTCGAACGACGTCACGACCGTGCCCCAGTAGTCCGTGTACCGGTACGCACGCGTCGCGGGTGTCGTCTCGATGCGCGTCGCCACCGTCGTCTGGCGGCGGTCCGAGCGCGGGGTCAGCCGGGCTTCGTTGTAGGACTGCGTCGCCGGGGTCGCGTACCGGTAGCCGGTCCGGTGCGCCACGCGCAGCTGCCACGTCACAGCGAAACCTCCGCACCGCTCCACGCCACCCACGGCGACGTGCTGAAGTACTGCAACGACACCGATTCGCCGATCTCCCGGATCGACGTCTGCAACGCGCCGAGCCGCCGCGGCAGGTCGGTCAGCAGGTCCGACGGGCGGAGGAACTCCAGCTCGCTGCGGGCCCGGCCGAGCTCGCGCAGCGCCTCGGACTTCTCGTTGCTGCGCGCGCCGCCGCCCGGATCGAGCCGCTGGAGGCAGTCCTCGGCCTGGCGCAGCGCGTGGAACACCGAACGCGGGAACAGCGTGTCCCGCAACAGGAACTGCACGACGCGGCCGGCGTCGAGCGCGCCCCGGTAGGTCCGCAGGTACGTGTCCTGCGCGCCGGCCGAGCGCAGCACCGTGATCCAGCCGGGCGAAGACGCGCGGTCCGCGACCCGGGACAGCAGCAGACGCACGACCATGTCGGCGCGTTCGATCGAGCGGCCGAGCACCATGAACAGCCAGCCGTCGTCGCGGCTCATCGTCGAGTCGGCGAGGCCGGCGAACATCGCCGCGCGCTCCTCCACGAACGACAGGAACGCGTGCGGCCCGGCGCGCCGCGCGTACCGCTGCCGGTCCGGCACCGCGTTCCACGTCGCGTTCAGGCATTCCCACAGCTCGGTCGAGACGACTTCGCGCGCGCCGCGGGTGTTCTCCCGCGCCGAGTTGATCGAGCCGACGATCGACGCGGGGTTGTCCTTCGCGTACGCCACCAGCTCGGTCAGCTTCCAGACGTCGAGGGGCTCGCCGTCGGGGGTGTCGATGCCCAGCACGGCCAGCAGCTGCCGGCTCGCGTGGTCCGGGTCGACGGTCGCGTCCTCCAGCAGCTGGTGGACCGAGACGTTGAGGATGCGGGAGGTGTCGTCGGCGCGTTCGACGTACCGGCCGATCCAGTACAGCGATTCCGCGTTGCGTGCCAGCATTCGAACCTCCCTAGCTCTGCTGTTGCTGTTGCTGTTGCTGCTGCTGGGACGTGGAGAGCTCCGGCCCCTGCTCGGCGACCAGGCCGTCCACAGTGGACATCGCGCCGAGCGCGGGCTGCTCCAGTTCCCGCTCGGCCGTCGACGCGCGGGACGCCAGCACCCACGTGTCCTTCGAGCCGCCGCCCTGCGAGGAGTTGACGACCAGGCTGCCCTCCGGCAGCGCCACCCGCGTCAAGCCGCCGGGCAGCACGAAGATGTCCTTGCCGTCGTTGACCGCGAACGGCCGCAGGTCGACGTGCCGCGGCGCGAGCCGGTCGTCGACCTTGGCCGGCACGGTCGAGAGCTGGACCACCGGCTGCGCGATCCAGCCGCGCCGGTGCGCGCGGAGCTTGCGCCGCAGCGTGTCCAGCTCCTTCTTCGACGCGTCCGGCCCGAACACGATCCCGTAGCCGCCGGAGCCGTCGACCGGCTTGATCACCAGTTCGTCGAGGTGCGCCACCACGTGGTCGAACTCGTCGGGCAGCCAGCACCGGAACGTGTCCACATTGGGCAGCAGCGGCTTCTCGTTCAGGTAGTACTTCACCATTTCCGGCACGTAGGTGTAGACGAGCTTGTCGTCGCCGACGCCGTTGCCGATGGCGTTCGCGACCACGACGTTGCCCGCGCGCGCCGCGTTCTGGATCCCGGCGACGCCGAGCACCGAGTCCGGCCGGTAGTGCACCGGATCGAGGAACTCGTCGTCGATCCGCCGGTAGACGACGTCGACCTGGCGCTCGCCCTCGGTGGTCCGCAGGTAGACGACGTTGTCGCGGCAGAACATGTCGCGGCCTTCGACCAGTTCCACGCCCATCAGCCGGGCCAGCAGCGAGTGTTCGAAGTACGCCGAGTTGTGCACGCCCGGCGTGAGCACGACGACCATCGGGTCGGCCACGTTCGCCGCGGACGCCGCGCGCAGCGCCCGCAGCAGGTGCGACGCGTAGTCACCGACCGGGCGCACGCGGTGCTGGGCGAAGAGGTCCGGGAAGACCCGGGCCATCGTGCGCCGGTTCTCCATCACGTACGACACCCCGGACGGGTTGCGGAGGTTGTCCTCCAGCACCCGGAACGTGCCCTCCTCGTCGCGCACCAGGTCCACACCGGACACGTGGATGCGCACGCCGTTCGGCGGGGTGATGCCGAACGCCTCCCGGTGGAAGTGCTCGCACGACGTGATCAGCCGCCGCGGCAGGACGCCGTCGCGCAGGATCTGCCGGTCGCCGTAGACGTCGGCGAGGAACGCTTCGAGCGCGCGGACGCGCTGGGCCACGCCGCGTTCGAGCTTCGTCCACTCGGCGGCCTGGAGCACCCGCGGCACCAGGTCCAGCGGGAACGGCCGCTCCTGCCCGGAGAGGGAAAACGTGATGCCCTGGTCGACCATCGCCCGGTCCAGCGCGGCCGAGCGCGAGTTCAGGTCGTGCGCGTCGAGCGCCGCGATCGACTCGTACAACGCGCGGTACGGGCCGCGGACCGTGCCGTCGGCGGCGAACATCTCGTCGTACGCGCCCGCGTGCGGCCGTTCCGGGGAGAGGTAGCCCTCGAACCGGGCTCCCGGCCGGGTGATCCGGCTGGTCGTCGCCTTCCTCGCGCGTCGACCGGACGGGGGCAGCCGGGGCGGGGTGGCGTTCATGAACGACATCCTGACGCACGTGCCCCTTCGTGCGCGACACTCGCGCCGGGGTGGACGCGGTGCGAAACGTCGCTGTAACTCGACAGTGCTGTGCTTTGGTATGGATGAGTGGCAATATGCGTGCTCTCACGAACTGAGAACTACGAGGAGTGACGACGTGGCCCGAGGAACCCAACTCAAGGCGCTCGCCCTGTTGCCTGCGTTCGCCCTGGTCGGCTTGACCGTGGCCTGCGGTGCCGGTGGTAGCGGTGCGGGTGACGTCGCGTCCAGCAGCGCGGCGCCCGGTGCTTCGTCGGGTGACACCGGCGCCGTCGCGAAGGACGACGCGCTCGCCGCGCTGGTGCCCGCCGCCGTGAAGACCGACGGCAAGATCGTGGTCGGCCAGGACCAGAGCTACCCGCCGAACGAGTTCCAGGACGGCGGCAAGGCGACCGGCTTCGACGTCGACCTCGGCACCGCCATCGGCCAGGTGCTCGGGGTGCAGATGGAGTTCCAGAACTCCTCGTTCGACGGCATCATCCCCGGCATCAGCGCCAAGAAGTACGAGATGGGGATGTCGTCGTTCAGCATCAACGCCGACCGGCTGCAGTCGGTCGACATGATCTCCTACTACAGCGCGGGCACCTCGCTGGCCGTCCTGAAGGGCAACCCCGACGGCCTGAAGGTCGACGACCTCTGCGGCAAGAAGATCGCCGTCCAGAAGGGCACCACCCAGGTCGAGGACCTCGACAAGAAGAACGCCGCGTGCACCGGCGGCGGCAAGCCGGCCATCGAGGTCACCCAGCTGCAGGCCCAGACCGACGTCAACCTGGCCCTCACCGCCAAGCGCGTCCAGGGCGAGCTGGCCGACTCCCCGGTCATCGACTACGCGGTCAAGCAGACCAACGGCCTGCTCGAGTCCGTCGGCGCGCCCTACGACACGGCGCCCTACGGCATCGTGCTGCCGAAGGGTAGCGGCGACTACGGCAAGGCCGTGCAGGGCGCGATCCAGAAGCTGATCGACAGCGGCGCGTACAAGAAGATCCTGGACAAGTGGGGCCTGAACGCCACCGGCGCGGTCACCAAGTCGGAGATCAACCCGGCCTCCTGAGTTAAGGACTGAGTTCGTGAGCTCCTCCGAAGCGCCTCCTGCCGAGGCGCCGATCGACGCCGAGCCCATCAAGGCCGTCCCGGTGCGCCACTACGGGCGCTGGGTGGCCGGGGTGGTCATCCTCTTCGTCGCGTTCATCGTGGTCCGCAGCGTGATCACGAACGATGCCCTGCAGTGGCCGGTCGTCGGGGACTACCTCTTCGACGACCGGATCCTGCGCGGCCTGCAGAACACCTTGATCCTCACGGTGATCTCGATGGTCATCGGGATCGTCGGCGGCATCCTGCTGGCCGTCATGCGCCTTTCGCCGAACCCGCTGACGTCGGGCGCGGCGGCCATCTACATCTGGCTGTTCCGCGGGACCCCGCTGATCACGCAGCTGATCATCTGGAACTTCCTGGCCCTGGCCTACCCCCGGCTCGGGCTCGGGGTGCCGTTCGGGCCGGAGTTCGTCAGCTGGGACACCAACCAGCTGATCACGCAGTTCACGGCGTCGCTGCTCGGCCTGGGCCTCAACGAAGCCGCGTACATGGCGGAAATCGTGCGCGGTGGCATCCAGTCGGTCGACGACGGCCAGCTGGAGGCGGCGAGCGCGCTCGGCATGAGCCGGACGAAGACGTTGCGGCGGATCATCCTCCCGCAGGCCATGCGGGTGATCATCCCGCCGACCGGCAACGAGACGATCTCCATGCTGAAGACGACGGCGCTGGTCGTCGTCATCGGCTACTACGAGCTGATGGTCGCGGTGCAGACCATCTACGCGCAGAACTACAAGACCGTGCCCCTGCTGCTCACCGCCGGAGCCTGGTACCTGTTCATGACGTCCGTGCTGACGGTGATCCAGGTCCAGATCGAGAAGCGGTTCGCTCGCGGCACTTCGCGGGGCGAGGCGAACAAGACCAAGTGGGCAGGCCGGATGCTGGGCTTCCGGTTCGGCTCGGGTGGCAGTCGAGGGGTGGCGTAGTGGCTCCGGTCGTTTCCGCGCAGCGGATCTGCAAGAGCTTCGGCAGCGTCGACGTCCTGAAGGGCATCGACCTCGAGGTGCAGGAGCGGGAGGTGCTCTGCCTGATCGGGCCGTCCGGCTCGGGCAAGTCGACCCTCCTGCGCTGCATCAACCACCTCGAGAAGATCGACGCCGGCCGGCTCTACGTCGACGGCGTGCTGGTCGGCTACCGGCAGCGCGGCGACAAGCTGCACGAGCTGCGCGAGAAAGAGGTCGCGTTCCAGCGCAAGGACATCGGCATGGTGTTCCAGCGCTTCAACCTCTTCCCGCACATGACGGCGCTCGAAAACGTCATGGAGGCGCCGATCCAGGTCCGGCGCGAGCCGAAGTCCCAGGTGCGGCAGCGCGCGCTGGAGCTGCTGGACCGCGTCGGCCTCGGCGACAAGGCGAAGAACTACCCGGCGCAGCTGTCCGGCGGGCAGCAGCAGCGCGTCGCCATCGCCCGGGCGCTGGCGATGAAGCCGAAGCTGATGCTGTTCGACGAACCGACGTCCGCGCTGGACCCGGAGCTCGTCGGCGACGTCCTGGGCGTGATGAAGCAGCTCGCCAAGGACGGCATGACCATGGTCGTCGTCACGCACGAGATGCAGTTCGCGCGCGAGGTGGCGGACAAGGTCCTGTTCATGGACGGCGGCGTCGTCGTCGAAGAGGGCCCGCCCGACCAGGTCATCGGGAGCCCGCGCGAGGAGCGGACCAAGTCGTTCCTCGCCCGGGTGCTGAACCCGAACGCCTGACGAAAGCGTGCGGATTCGCTATTTTGAAAGCGGGTGAGCGAGGGGGGCTGGGCGTTTGACGACCGAAAGCGCGCTGCCCCCTCTCGACCCCTTCGCCGGCATCCCCGATCGCCGGTACGAGGTCAAGGCCGAAGACCTGCTGAAACCCGGCAACGCCGGGCTGCTGCGCTGGCGGCGGCAGGCGACGAACGCCCCGACCGTCTACGTCGAGGACGCCTACATCACCGGCACGCTCGACCTGCGTGCCGCGGACCTCAAGTTCCTGTTCCGGTTCGAGCGCTGCCGGTTCGAGCACCCGCCGGACGTGCGCGAGGCGAACCTGCTCGGCCTGGTGTTCCGCAAGTGCTGGCTGCCCGGGCTCAAGGCCCGCAACATGCGCAGCCGCAACGACGTCCGGCTGATCCGCAGCGTCGTGCAGGTCGACGGCGCCGACCGCGAGATCGAGGAGACGACCGTCCAGCGCGGCGACGACCGCGAACGCGGGATGCCGAACGCCGCCGTCAACTTCACCGACGCGGTGATCGAGGGGTCGATGGTGCTCACCCGCACCGTCATCTCGCACCCGCACGGCAAGGCGATCCACGCCGACCGGCTCGTGCTGACCGGCGCGCTGCTGGCCTACCGGATGGTCGCGAACGGCGAAGTCCGGCTCCCCGGCCTGCGGACCGGCGGCAACGTCAACTTCTCCGGCGCCACGCTGAACAACCCGGACGGCTTCGCGCTCAACGGCAACGGCCTGCACATCGGCGGCAGTCTCCTCTGCGAAGTCGACAACTACGGCCCGGCCAGCCAGCGCAAACGCTTCTCCGCGACCGGCATCGTCTACCTGCCGAGCGCGACGGTCGACAGCGACATCGTGCTGCGCGAAGCGAAGCTGACGGTGTCCCAGCACGGGCCGATCGCCGTCGACGCGTGGAAGTCCAACGACCCGTACCTCGACCCGCGGCCCGCGCTGGTCGCCGACCGCCTGCGCGTCGACGGCAACGTCGAGCTCTCGGACGGCCTCCAGGCGCTGGGGACGTTGCGCATGGTCAACGCCCGCATCGGCGGCTCGCTGCGGCTGGCCGGCGCCGAGATCAGGGTCGAGCGCGGCAAGTCGCAGCCGTACTACGATCGCGCGCTGCACCTGGACGGCACCGAGATCGGCGGCGACATCGAGGCGACGAGCCTGCGCGTGCCCGCCGGTCAGCTCCGGCTGGCCGATGTGACGGTCGGCGGCAACTTCCTGGCGTCGAACTCGATGTTCCGCCACCCCGGCCGTGACGTGTTCTCGGCCCGCCGGTCGAAGATCGCGGGCAACTTCCAGCTGACGGACGCCACCATCCACGGCACGCTGCGGCTGCAAGGCGTCGAGGTCGGCGGTTCGATCAACCTGGCGGGCACCCGCCTGACGGAGCCGGGCCTGCGCGCGACCAGCAGTTTTTCCCTGGATGTGCGTACCGGCCGGATCGGCCGCGACTTGACGCTCCGCGACAACAACGGCCGTCCGTTCACCGCCGAGGGCGGCGTCAACCTGGACGGCGCCCAGGTCGCGCGGCGCGTCGACCTGCGGGGTTCGGAGCTGCGGTCGCTGCCCCCGTTCCACGTGGCCCTGGACGCGGGCGACGTCGCGGCGGACGAGTTCACGCTGACCCCGAACCTGCCCCCGGAAGGCCGCATCGTCCTGCGCCGCGCGCACTGCGGAACGCTGACCGACAACGACGAGTTCTGGGCCGCGTCCGACGGCATCGAGCTGGAGGACTTCCGCTACGACGCCCTCGGCCGAGGCATCCCCCTCGACGACGACACGGCCCTCGACCACCGCATCGAGCTCCTGCGAAAAGCGATGCGCGGGTACCGGCCGGGCCCGTACGACCAGCTGGCCCACATGCTCCGCGCGGCGGGCAACGAGGAGCACGCCTCGACGGTGGCGCTGCGCAAACAGCAGTTCCGGTACGAGGCCCTGGCCAGGGGCTTCAAGTTCTTCGGCCCGGGCGTGCGGCTGTGGAGCTGGCTGCAGCGATCGATGGTCGGCTACGGCTACCGCCCGGTCCGCGCCCTCGGCTGGCTGTTCACGCTGCTGGTCCTGGGCAGCCTGTGGTTCGGCCTGGGCACGGACGACTGCATCCACTGGGCGACCTCGGACCCGGCCCACCAGATCATCGCGAACGGCCCGCGGTGCGTGGTGAACCAGCAGGACACGGGCCTGCAGTGGAACCCGGTGATCTACACGGCCGACTTGCTGGTGCCGATCGTGGACTTCGGCAACAAGAGCCGCTGGTACATGCACGGCCCCGACAACTGGGTGGCGGCGGGCTTCACGGCGTCGGGCTGGATCCTGGCGACCACGGTGGCGGCCGGCGTGAGCCGGATGCTGCGCCGGGAGAGCTGAGCCGGTGCTGGTGCCGACGGGCCGCCGTGGCTAGTCGAGGAAGCGGGACCAGAACGGGATGTACCGCGGGCCGTCCGGCGGAGCGGTCGAGATGCCGCCCGTCGCGAACTCGCGGTGCAGGTAATCGCGCAGGTCACTGCCGTAGACGATGATGTCCGTCTGGTACACCGACAGCACCGGGTAACCCACCGTGCCCGCCACGCCGGGCAGGTAGCGGTGGCCGCACACCGGCACCAGCTGCGGCACGTCGGTCAGGCGCCGCCGGGCTTCGCGGACCGCGTCCTCCGGGCCGACCGGGCGGGTGCCCCAGTCGGGGAGCCAGAAGCCGTTGTGTTCGACGTCGTACAGCACGCCGTCGACCGGCCACGCCAAACGTTTGCGCAGCTGCTCCGGGTTGCCGCAGCGCCAGTCGGGCCAGCGGTCGCCGATGGGGACGCCGGCGGACAGGAACGTGCGGTGGTCCGCGGCGAAGCGGAAGCCGAACCGGTGCTCGACGTCGTCGAGTTCGGCTTCGCTCAGCCCCGGGCGCACGGGTTCCCGGAGGTTCTCCTGCAGGTGCCGTGCCTCCTCGGGGGTGAGGGCACCGGCCGGCTGGACTGGGGTCATGGGGCGAGCCTAAGCGGCGGCTCACCGGCACGCGCGTCCTTTTTCGACCCCACCAGAGGCACCCACAAGGGGTGAGTTTGTTCTCTCATCGGCCGGACCGCGGAACAGAGCGTGAGCGCGTGTAGTTCACTCATGCCGTGACTTCCCCACGACCGCAGAGCCGCGTGCGTGCCCCCGAGCTGCGCGGCGACGTCTGGCTGAACACCGGCGGCCGCGCGCTGACCCTCGCCGAGCTGCGCGGGCGCATCGTGCTGCTGGACTTCTGGACCAGTGGCTGCATCAACTGCCTCCACGTGCTCGACGAGCTGCGCCCGCTCGAGGCCGAGTTCGCGGACGTGCTGGTCACGATCGGGGTCCACTCGCCGAAGTTCCTGCACGAGGGCGAGCGCGCGTCGATCGAAGCCGCCGTGCGGCGCTACGACGTGCACCACCCCGTGGTCAACGACCCGAAGATGGAGCTGTGGTCGCAGTACGCGGTCCGCGCGTGGCCGACGCTCGCGGTCGTCGACCCCGAGGGCTACGTCGTGCACGTCGCCGCTGGTGAGGGGCACGAAGAGGCCCTTCGCCGCGTGATCGCCGACCTCGTGGCGAAGCACGAGGCCAAGGGCACGCTCCGCCGCGGCGGCAGCCCGTACGTCCCGGTCGAGGAGCAGCCCGGCGAGCTGCGGTTCCCGAGCAAGGCCGTCGCCACCGCCGAGGGCCGGATCCTCGTCGCGGACACGGGGCACCACTCGATCGTCGAGTTCGCTTCGGACGGCGAGACCGTCATCCGCCGCTTCGGCAGCGGGGCCCGCGGCGGGCAGGACGGCCCGTTCGACGTCGCGACCTTCGCCGAGCCGTCGGGCGTCGCGCTCCTGCCGTACGACGTCGCCGAGCGCGTCGGTTACCACGCCGTCGTCGCCGACACCGCCGGTCACCGGCTGCGCGGCCTCGACCTCATCACCGGCGAGGTGACGACGGTCGCCGGCACCGGCGCCCAGTGGCGCACCGGGCCGGACTCGGGCAAGGGCGCCGACGTCGACCTCACGAGTCCGTGGGACGTCGCCTGGTGGGGGCCGGCGGGCGGGGTCGTCGTCGCGATGGCGGGCAACCACACGCTGGGCGTGTTCGACCCGGTGTCGGGCACGATCCGCCGCTTCGCCGGGACGACCGTCGAAGGCCTTCGAGACGGCGACGTCGGCGAAGCGTTCTTCGCGCAGACGTCCGGCCTGGCCGTGGAGGGCGACAAGCTGTGGCTCGTCGACGCGGAGACGTCGGCGCTGCGCTGGATCGAGCCGGACGGCGAGTCCTTCACCGTCCACACGGCCATCGGCGTCGACCTCTTTTCCTTCGGCCACACCGACGGCCCGGCCGACCAGGCGCTGCTGCAGCACCCGCTGGGCCTCGCCGTGCTGGCCGGCGACAAGATCGCGATCGCCGACACCTACAACGGCGCCGTCCGCTCCTTCGACGTCTTCACCCGCGAGGTGACGACGATCGCGACCGGCCTCGCCGAGCCGCAGGGGCTGCTGGTGCACGAGGGTGAGCTGCTGGTCGTCGAGTCCGCGGGCCACCGCGTCGGCCCGCTGCCGGCGAGCGAGGCGACGGTCGTCACCGGCGACGCGCACGCCGTGCGCCGCCCGCCGACGGTGCTCGCGCCGGGCGAGATCGACTTTTCGGTGGTGTTCACGGCCCCGCCCGGCGAGAAGCTGGACGACCGCTTCGGCCCGTCGACGCGCCTGGAGGTCAGCGCGTCGCCGCCCGAGCTGCTGGCCGACGGCACCGGCACCGGCACGAACCTGACCCGCAAGATCCGCCTGGCCGACGGCGTCACCGAGGGCGTTCTGCAGGTCGTGGCCCAGGCCGCGAGCTGCGACGACGGCGGCGAGCACCCGGCGTGCCGGATCACGCGGCAGGACTGGGGCGTCCCGGTCCGGCTCGAGCCGGGCGGCGCGCGGGAACTGAGCCTGGTCATGGCCGGTGCACCGCGGACCGACGGGTAACATGCACGCCGTGTCTGACGGGGCGAAACTCGAGATCCAGATGCTGCACGACCGCGTCCTCGTGCGGCTGTCCCCGGAGGAAGGCGAGCGCCGCAGCAGCGGCGGCATCGTGATCCCCGCGACGGCGCAGGTCGCACGCCGGCTCGCGTGGGGTGATGTACTGGGCGTGGGCAACAGTGTGCGCAACGTGAAGACGGGCGACCGCGTGCTCTTCAACCCGGAGGACCAGCTCGAGGTCGAAATCCAGGGCGAAGGGCACCTGGTGATGCGCGAACGCGACATCCACGCGGTGGCGACGGAGCGAACCGAGCAGGGTACGGGGCTCTACCTGTAGGCGAGATCGGTAGGCGAGTCGGGTCCCGCGGAGGGCGAGGGCGTGGCAGACGAAGAGGTGACCGAGCGCGCGGAAACGCCCGCCGCGGAGCGCGGGACGCCGCCTGCCGAGCCGGAGTCGGTGCCGGACGAGGTCGCCGAGCCAGGACCGGCCGCGCTGGAGCCGAAGCCGCTCGAAACCGCCGCGCCGGCTGAGCACGAAACCGCGCCGGCCGTCGCGGAGCCTGAACCCGCGGCCGCCGCGGCCGGGTCCGGGCGCGACGATGCCGCCGTCACCACCGATCTCTTCGCCGATGACCTGCTCGGCGAGCTGCTCGAAACCCCCGTCCTCGCGCCGCCGCCCGAGACGCCCGCGCGGAAGCTGCGCAAGGGGGTCGCGCGGGCCATGATGGCCGTCGGGCTCGCGCTCGGGTTGTTCGTCATCCTCTACGCGATCGACCTGGTCGTCAGCGCCGGTGACGTTCCGCGCGGGGTGACCGTCGCCGGGATCGAGGTCGGGGGCTTGAGCCACGCCGACGCCGAAGCCAAGCTGCGCAGGGAACTCGAGCCGCGGCTGATCCGGCCCGTCGTCGTGCACGGGGGCGACGTCCAGGCCGAACTCGTGCCGTCGCGGTCGGGGCTCGGGCTCGACTGGCCGAACACCCTCGGGCTCGCCGGGCACCAGCCGCTCAGCCCGATCACGCGGATCATGTCCTTCTTCAGCAGCCGCGAGGTCGGCGTCGCCACGCGCACCGACGAACGGCAGATCACCGACGCCGTCCGGCAGCTCGCCCAGGGCAAGCTCGACCACCTGGCCACCGAAGGGGCGGTCGGGTTCCTGGCGATCCCGGGCAGCGACGGCGGCGTCAACCCCTACCCCGTCCTGCCGCGGCAGGGGCAGCAGCTGCTCGACCTGGCCGGCGCCGTGCACACCGTCACCGACCACTGGCTCGACCCCGGCGGGGTCCGGCTCGCCATGGCCATCACGCCGGTCAAGGCGACCGCGGCCGGGGTGATGGCGGCCTACCAGCAGATCGTCGTGCCCGCCGTCGCGAAGCCCGTCGTCGTGCACGGCCAGGGCAAGGACGTGCCGCTCAAGCCCGACGCCATCGCGGCGTCCTTCCAGTTCGCCGCGGTCGAGGGCGGCGCCGTCGAGGTGCGCATCGACCAGGGCAAGCTGCAGGGCGCGCTCAAGGACCCCCTGGCGAGCACCGAGACCGACGGCAAGGACGCGCAGATCGTCTTCACCGGCGACCAGCCCGCCGTCGAACCCTCCGAGGACACCCGGAAGATCAACTGGGAGAAGACCTTCCTGCCGCTCATCGACGTGCTCAAGAAGACCGGCGGGCGGGACCTCCCGGTCGTCTACAGCGGGTCGAAGCCCGGCGTGACCACCGACGCCGCCAGCGCGCTCGGCATCAAGGAGGTCATCGGCGAGTTCACCACCGGCGGCCTCGCCGGCCCGGCCGCGACGAACAACCGGACGCTCGCCGATCGCGTCTCCGGCACCATCGTCAAGCCCGGTGAGACGTTCAGCCTCGGCGGCCGCTCCGGTCCGCGCACCGCGGACGCCGGCTACGTGCCCGCGCCGGTCAACGAGGACGGCACCGGCGCCACCGTCGTCGGCGGTGGAGTCTCGCAGCTGGCGTCCACTTTGTACAACGCGGGCTACCTCGCCGGCCTGACCGACGCCGGGCACCTCGAGCACGACCAGTACCTCGACCGCTACCCCGCCGGCCGCGACGCCAAGGCCGTCAACGCCGACGGCAGCGCCGTCGAGCTCAAGCTGACCAACGACGCGCCCACCGGCATCGCCATCCAGGCCGTCGTTTCCGGCGACTCGGTGACCGTCCGGATCTGGGGCACCCGGCACTACCGCGTCGAAGGCCAGACCGGCGCCCAGACGCCCGGCGCGCCGCCACCCGTCCAGTTCGGCGCCGGCGGGACGGCGCCGTGCCAGCCGTCGATCGGCACGCCCGGCTTCAGCGTCACCGACACGCGCGTGCTCTACGACGCCGCCAGCGGAGCCGAAGTCCGCCGGACGTCGCACACGGCGACCTACGGTCCGCGCCCGACCATCCTCTGTTGAGTTGTCAGCGAAGGACCATGCACCCCGCCTCCTCGAAGTCGCGCAGCCAGGCCGGCTCCCGGAAGTGCTTGTTCCACCGCAGATCCAGCTTGTCCAATTTGGACAGCTGAGTCATCGACGCGGGCAACGTCGTCAGCGCGTTCTCCCGCAGGTCGAGCTGGCGCAGCTCGCCCAGCGAGCCGATCGACGACGGCAGCGACGTCAACCGGTTGCCCCGCAGGTGCAGCTCCCGCAACGCGCCGAGCGCGCCGATCGACTCCGGCAACGCCGTCAACTCGTTGCGGTAGAGCCGGAGTTCGCGCAGGGACGTGAACCCCGAGAGGTCGGCGGGCAGCGACGTGAGCCGGTTGTCCGTGCACCCCAGGTACCGCAAGCGGCCCAGGCAGCACCACGCCGCGGGGAACGCCGTGAGCCGGTTGTCGCTGACGTACAGGTATTCGGTGAGCCCGGCCAGCTCACCCAGTTCGTCCGGCAACGCGTCGAACCGGTTGTGCGCCAGATCGAGCGTGTGCACCGACTTCAACGCCGAAATCCCCGGTGGCAGCGAGGAAATCCGGTTCGCCGCCAGGTTGAGCACCGTCAGCCCGGTCTGCGACCACAGCGACGCGGGCACCTCCGTGAGCGCGTTCCGGTACAGGTCGAGCCGGGTCAACCCCGGCGGCAGCGAAGGCACCGAAGTCAGCTCCTGGCCGCTCAGATCGAGTGCCGTCACGACGACCGCCTGGTCGACGGCAACAGCGCCCACGTCGCCGCGTCGTCCGGAGTGGACACCTGGATCCGCAGCCCCGGCGCCTCGGACACCGCCAGCTCGGTCAGCCGCAGGTTCAGCCGCCCGGCCCGCGGGTGGTCCATCCGCCGCAGCCGCGCCCGCGGCTCGGCCACCTCGTGGCGCGCCCACAGCTCGACGAACTCCGGGCTCAGCGCCGAAAGCCGGCGGATGTCCTCCTCCCAGGACGGATCGCCGACGTGCCTGCCGTACTCGGCGCGCATCCGCGCGACCATGTGCGGCACCTCCTCGTCGTAGTTCAGCAGGAACCGCCGCGCGTTGGGCTCGGTCACGCAGCACCACAGCAGGTTCTTGTGCAGGCACGGCATGCTGTGCCACTCCCAGAACATCTCCTCCTGCGCGGCGTTCGACTCCAGGACGTCGAACCGGCCGTTGACCACCGTGGCGGGCAACGGATCCAGCGCGCGCAGCACCTCGCGCACCGCCTCCGGCACCACCTCGGCCGGCGTCGGGAGCCGCGCCGGGGTCAGCTCCGCCAGCCGGTACAGGTGCTCCCGCTCGGGGTGGTCCATCCGCAGGGTGCGCGCCACCGCGTCGAGCACCTGCGAGCTCGCGTTGATCGGCCGCCCCTGTTCGAGCCACGTGTACCAGGTGACGCCGACACCGGCGAGCAGCGCCACCTCCTCGCGGCGCAACCCGCTGAGCCGGCGGCGCGGGCCGGGCGCGAGGCCGACCTCCGCCGGGCCGATCCGCGCCCGGCACGCCTTGAGGAACTGACCGAGTTCCTCTCGGCGGTTCGCGTGGACCTGTGTCCGGGTCATGCGGACATGGTGCCCGAGGGGTACGACAGTTTTGGCCGGCTCAGCCGCGAAGCAGGTACTCCCAGCACCAGCACCACCAGGCTCTCTCCGAGGTCAGCCCGGGAAAAGCAGGCTCGGAGCCATGACTCTGACCACCCCTGCCCCGGCCGTGGACCGGGAAGCCCGGCCCGACCGGCGGCCGTGGTTCATGCTGGCCGTCCTGCTGCTCGGCCAGTTCATGGCGCTGCTCGACGTCACCGTCGTGAACGTCGCCATGACCGACATCCGCACCGACCTCGGCGCGTCCGGCGCCGCCCTGCAGCTCGTCGTTTCCGGCTACACCGTGGGCTACGCGATGCTGCTGATCACCGGCGCCCGGCTCGGCGAGCTGTTCGGCAGGCGCCGCCTCTTCGTCACCGGCACGATCGCCTTCACGGTCTGCTCCGCGCTCTGCGGCCTGGCGCCGGGCGAAGCGGTCCTCATCGTCGCGCGGATCGCGCAGGGCGCCGGCGCCGCGCTGATGATGCCGCAGGTCATCAGCCTCATCCAGGCGCGGTTCACCGGCGCCGCTCGCGCCAAGGCGCTCAGCGCGTACACCGCGGTCATCTCGGTCGCCTTCGTGGCCGGTCAGGTGCTCGGCGGCGTCCTCGTCGGCGCGGACCTGTTCGGTGCGGGCTGGCGGCCGATCTTCCTGGTGAACGTCCCGATCGGCGTGGTCGTGGCCGTGTTCGCGGTCAAGCTGGTGCCCGGCGGCGGTGCGAAGACGGGACGGCGGCTCGACCTCGCCGGCCTCGCGATCGCCGTACCCGCCGTGGTGCTCGTCGTGCTGCCGCTGGTGCTCGGGCACGAAACCGGCCGGCCCGCCTGGACGTACGCCTCGATCGCCGCGGGTCTCCTGCTGGCCGTGCTGTTCGTGGTCGTGGAACGCCGGGTGCGCGACCCGCTCGTCGACCTCGCCGTGCTCAAGATCCGCGGCGTCGCGCCGGGTCTGGCCACGCTCGCGGCGGGCGTCGCCTCCTACGGCGGGTTCCTCTTCTGCGTGTCGCTGCACCTGCAGTCGGGCCTCGGCAAGACGGCGATGGCCGCCGGCCTGGCGATGGCGCCCGGCGGGATCGTCTTCGGCCTCTGCGGGTTCTTCTGGAACCGGCTGCCCCAGCGCGTGCACGCCTGGCTGACCCCGTGCGGTTACGGGGGATCCGCCATCGCGTACGCGCTGCTCGCGGTGGGCCGGGACGGCGGGACGCTGTTCTTCGCGGCCCTGCTGCTGTTCGGCCTGTCGATGGGGCCCGCGTTCGGCTCCCTGATGGTGAACGCGCTGACGCACGTCCCGCTCGAGCGCGCGGCGGACGTCAGCGGCCTGCTGACCACCACGCTGCAGCTGGGCCAGGTCGTCGGCGTGGCGACGTTCGGCAGCGTGTTCCTGACGCTGGCCGCGACGTCGTCCGCGACCGCCCTCACCACGGCGATGACCTGCGCCGCCGTGCTGCTGCTCGGCGGCGCAGGTCTGGCGCTCAGGCGGTAGTGCGGCTGCCGCCCTTGACCTTGGCGTAGATCGCCGAAGCCGCGATGACGCCGACGACGGCGGCCACGATCTGGAAGATGTGCCGGATCCAGTCGATGCCGGACGTGTCCCGCACGCCGAACACCCCGGCCAGCCAGTTGCCGATGAACGCGGCCACGATGCCGACGACGATGGTCAGCCAGATCGGGATCTTCTGGTCGCCCGGCGCGAACAAGCGCCCGAGCACGCCCAGGATCAGGCCCACGATGATGGTCGAGATGATGCCCCAAAGTCCGCCGAGCACAGGTGCCTCCTCGGGTAGTGCGTTGAGCGCCACCGTCGCACCGATCCGGGCGGAGCGCCCGCGCAGACCCCCGATGGAGTGAGCGCAAAAAGATCCGGCCCGGTTCGCCCCCGACGGCGAACCGGGCCGGATCGGCCTGGGAAGGGGTTACCTGGTCACGCCTCGGCGTCCGTACGCGCCGGCGGCGATGCTCACCCCGATGGCGGCGAGGACGACCTGGGTCAGGATCTCCAGCCAGTCGATGCCGTTGGTGTCGGCGTACCCGAGACCGCGCGCGATGGCCGTGCCGATGAAGGCGGCGATGATACCGATCACGATGGTCAGCCAGATCGGGATGCTCTGCTTGCCGGGTGCGACCAGACGGCCCAGAACGCCGATGATCAGCCCGACGATGATGGCGCTGACGATGCCCGCGACAGTCATCACTTTCTCCTCTCAAGGATCCGCGGACCCGGCCACTCGGGTCCGTCGGACTCGGTGAGCGGAGTGCCCGCCCTGCTCGGCCCTGAAACGCGAAACGGGCCCTCCTCACGCGAGGAGAGCCCGTTTCGTGACCATCAGAACGCGGCTTCGTCGAGCTCCATCAGCGCGTTGTCGGCGGCTTCGACGATGGCGCGGCGGGCCGTGAGCTCCGGCAGCACCTGCTTCGAGAAGAACGACGCCACGGCGATCTTGCCCTCGTAGAACGGGACGTCCTTGGCGGACGCGCCCGCGTCGAGCTTGCCGATCGCGACCTCGGCGTGCTTCAGCAGCTGCCAGCCGATGAGCAGGTCGCCGACCGACATCAGCAGGCGGACCGTGTGCTGGCCGACCTTGTTGATGTTCTGCGGGTCTTCCTGCGACGACGTCAGGTAGCCGATCAGCGAGCCCAGCATGCCCTGGGTGTCCTCGAGGGCCTGCTTGAGCAGCCCGCGCTCGTTCTTGAGCCGGCCGTTGCCCGCCTCGGACTCGATGAACTTGGTGATCTCGCCGGCGACGAAGGCCAGCGACTGGCCCTTGTCGCGGACGATCTTGCGGAAGAAGAAGTCCAGCGACTGGATCGCCGTGGTGCCCTCGTAGAGCGAGTCGATCTTGGCGTCGCGGATGTACTGCTCGATCGGGTAGTCCTGCAGGAAGCCGGACCCGCCCAGGGTCTGCAGCGACTGCACGAGCTGCTCGGTGGCGCGCTCGGAGCCGACGCCCTTGACGATCGGCAGCAGCAGGTCGTTCACGCCGTGCGCGACCTTCTGGTCACCCTCGCCGGTCCACAGCTGGTCCTGGAACGACGCCGTGTACAGGTACACCGCGCGCAGGCCCTCGGCGTACGCCTTCTGGAGCATCAGCGAGCGGCGGACGTCCGGGTGGTGCGTGATGGTGACGCGCGGCGCGGCCTTGTTCAGCATGTTCGGCAGGTCGGCGCCCTGGACGCGCTCCTTGGCGTACTCGAGCGCGTTGAGGTAACCGGTCGAGAGCGTCGCGATGGCCTTCGTGCCGACCATCATGCGGGCGTACTCGATGACCTGGAACATCTGCGCGATGCCGTCGTGGACCTCGCCGAGCAGCCAGCCCTTGGCCGGGGTGCCGTGCTGGCCGAAGGTCAGCTCGCAGGTCGTCGAGGCCTTGATGCCCATCTTGTGCTCGACTCCTGTGACGTAGGCGCCGTTGCGCTCGCCCAGCTCACCGGTCTTGGAGTCGAAGTGGAACTTCGGCACGAGGAACAGCGACAGGCCCTTGGTGCCCGGCTTGGTCTCGATGCCGGGACCCTCGGGGCGCGCCAGCACGAGGTGCATGATGTTTTCGCTCATGTCGTGCTCGGCGGAGGTGATGAACCGCTTCACGCCGTCGATGTGCCAGGAGCCGTCCTCCTGCTGGGTGGCCTTGGTGCGGCCCGCGCCGACGTCGGAGCCGGCGTCCGGCTCGGTCAGCACCATCGTCGCGCCCCAGGCGCGGTCGATCATCAGCTGCGCCCAGTGCTTCTGCTCTTCGGTGCCGTTCTTGTCGACGATCATCGCGAAGTTCGGGCCCGCCATGTACATGAACAGCGGGGCGTTCGCGCCGAGGATCAGCTCGGAGGCGGCCCACTGCACCGTCGGGGGCAGACCGAAGCCGCCGAGGTCGTTGGTCAGGCCGAGGCGCCACCACTCGCCCTCGATCAGCTGCTGGTAGCTCTTCTTGAACGACTCCGGGATCTTCACGCTGAACGTCTTCGGGTCGTACACCGGCGGGTTGCGGTCCGCGTCGGCGAACGACTCGGCGAGCGGGCCGGTGGCGAGCTTGTTCAGCTCGGCCAGCACACCGCGCGCGGTCTCTTCGTCGGACTCGGCGAGCACGCCCTTGCCCAGGCGCTCCTGCACGCCGAGTACCTCGAAGAGGTTGAACTCCAGGTCTCGGACGTTGCTCTTGTAGTGGCCCATGTCGTCACTCCAATGTGTTCGGCTCCCCGGCCGGGCACATACTCGCCTTACTCGCCGGTAACTTCAGGATATTACCTGCGGGTAACTGGAGCAAGCAGATCCGCACTACCGAGTACCGGAAATCCCCACAAAAGTGGCGTTGTCCCTGGGGAACGGCGTCAGCGGTGCCCCGGGATCGCCGTTGTGTCGGCCGTCACCGGGACGTGGCCGTCCTCGGTCCGGGCGATGAGGATCCCGCCGCGGAAGGCGATGGTCACCGCGTGTGTCCGGTCCCGTGCGGACAGCTTGCGCAGGATGCTCTTCACGTGCGTCCGGACGGTCTCCACGGAAAGGAACAGCAGCTTCGCGATCGCCGAGTTCTCGAGACCTTCGGCGACCAGCTGGAGCACCTGGTATTCGCGCCTGGACAGCGGCATCGCGCCGCGCCCGGCCGCCGGGCTGTCGTGGGCGAGGTCGCCCTTCGGCACGGTCGCCCGCTTCGGCCGGGCGGTCAGCGCGGCCAGCGCCGGGTCGATGTACCGGCGTTCGGTGTGGGCCCTCCGGATCGCTTCGGCGAGCCGCCGTGAATCGATCGACCGGGGCACGATCGCGTGCGCCCCCGCGGCGATCGCGGCCGCCAGGTACTGCTGGGTGCGATTCGCGTCACGGATGAGCGTGACGAGGATCAGCGCCGGGTCGCCGGCGTTGAGCAGCTTGGTCAGGTGGCAGTTCGGGTCGAGCGCCGAATCGAGCACGACGACGTCCGGTTTGACCTGTTCGCACAGTTGCAACGCGGCGTGGTGGCTGGCCGCCTGCCCGGCCCAGTGCAGTCCCTGGCTGCGGTGGACGAGGGCGGCGAGACCGTCCCGGTAGATCGGCACGGGATCGACGACCGCCACGCCGAGACTGCGCCCGCCGGGTCCGATCGGCCCCGTGGGCCTGCGGGTGGGCTCGATGCTGTGCATCGCGGGCCTCCGTCTCCTGCGCTGTCGCTCCTGGGACGCCTCCCGGCATCGTCCGGTCCCCCTGCCGGGACCGGGCCAAAAGTGACTCCTCCTGCTTGGTACGAGTCGCGATTGCGCAGCTCATGACGCCAATTCCCCCTCATGGCCCAACCGGCAGGTCACAGCAAACTCTCGGTAGAAAACGGTGCGACCGAGCTCGTGCGGTGGTTCTCCGGAGGACCTGATGGGGGTGTCGTTGCTACTGAGGGTGGCCCGCACGTCGTTCAACGATTTCGACGATCCCGGGATGCGGTCCGCAGCCGCCCGAACTCCTCCCCGAGCCCGGTAGGCGTCCAGTGCGCGTTGAGCCCGCTCGGGTTGGGCAGCACCCATACGTGGGTATCGCCGATCCGGTGTTCCTGCGGCCCCACGCGAGCCTTCGGGAAGCCGAACGCGGTCCGGTAGGCGGTGATCCCGACGACGGCGAGCCACTCCGGCCGGTACTTCAGCACCTTGGCTGCGAGGAGCTCGCCGCCTTCGCGCAGCTCGTCGTTGGTGAGTTCGTCGGCGCGGGCGGTGGTCCTCGCGACGACGTTGGTGATGCCGAGGCGGAGGTCGAGGAGCTGCTCCTGTTCGGCGGGTTTATAGAGGCGCGGGGTGAAGCCTCCGGCGTGGAGGGCGGGCCAGAAGCGGTTGCCGGGGCGGGCGAAGTGCTGCTTGAGCACGCCGGAGTAGAGGCCGGGGTTGATGCCGCAGAAGAGGACGTCGAGGCCGGGGGCGATGACGTCGGGGATGGTGGTGTCCTGGGCGGCGGCGAGTTGGTCCTTGGTGGGTCGGGTGCTCACGTAGCCAGTTTCGGGCACGGTTGGGTTGTGGGCTCACCGCGGACGGGTGTTCCGTCGATCTCTACCTGGTGCTGCCGCCTCAGGGCGAAGCGGAGATCGTGCACGCGGCGATCCCGCCCGGCGCCTCGATCCTCGAGCTGGGGAGCGGACCGGGCCGGGTCACGCACCCGCTGCTGGAACTCGGCCATCCCGTGGTCGCTGTGGACGACTCGCCGGCGATGCTCCGGCACGTCCGCACCAAGACGGTGTGCGCGCGGATCGGCGACCTGGACGTCGGGCGGTCGTTCGATGCGGTGGTGCTGGGCAGTCATTTGATCAACGCTCCGCGCGAGGCGGACAGGCGCGCGATGCTCGTCGCGGCCCGGCGGCACCTCGCTCCCGCCGGGCGGCTGATCGTCGAATGGCATCCGCCGGGGTGGTTCGACACCGTCGCGTCCGGTCAGGGCGGGGTGATCGGCGAGGTGACGGTCGAGTTGGCCGACGTGGTCCGCGATGGCGATGTTCTGTCGGCGACGGTCCGGTACTCGGCGCGGGGACAACGGTGGGAGCAAGAGTTCACCTGCTGCCGGTTTTCGCTCGACGCGGCCTTGACCTCGGCCGATCTCGTCTTCGATAGCTGGCTCACTGCTGACCGGACTTGGTTCGCCGCCCGGGCTCGCCACCGGGGGTAGCGGATCACGCACAGACCTGCGTACCCTGTGTGATCTCCCGCACAGCGTCGTACCGAGGAGGATTTCGTGCAGCTTCCGCTCATCCTCGGACTGGTCGCGCTCGTCCTGGCCGTGGCCGCGCTCGTCGTCGTCCTCGAGGATCGCCGAGCCGCCAAACGAGCCGCGCTCCAGCGGAAAGCCCGGTTAACGCGTCTGGGCGAGGTGGATCCGCTCGCGCCGAGCCGGCTGCACGCCGATCGTTGAACGCCGGCCGCGCAGCAGCGTGAGCAAGAGCGCTCCGAAGACCCAGCCGACGCCGGCGCCGAACGCGTTGTTCATGAGGTCGTCGACGTCGAAGATGCGGTAGACGTGCGGCGCGGTGCCGAAGTTCGCCGTGAGCTGCGTGATCTCGATGAGCAGTGACGCGGCGAAGCCGATCAGGGTCGTGCCGACCAGGCCGCGGCGCCACAGGATCCGGGCGAACACCCCCAGCGGGACGAACAGCAGCACGTTCAGGCACGCCTGCTGGAACGTCTGCGTCGCGAACCACAGCGACAGCGGCTCGCCGTGCTTGAGCAGTTCGGAGTGGATGTCGTTGAGCCACTGGAACGGGTGCAGCTGCACCGTCTGCGTCAGCCGGCGGGTGCCGGGGCCGGGCAGGGGGAGGAAGACGACCGCCAGGGTCATGCACGCGTAGAACAGCACCGCCGCGGTCGTGGCGATGCCGCGCAGGCGCAGGCCGCCGTAGCGGGCGAGCTGGGTGAGCAGCTGCGGCACCAGGACGACGGTCCACAGCGCGAGAAAGCCGATGAAGCCGTACTGCAGGGCCGTGACCTGTGCGTTCGTCATGCCATCGACGTTATGGATCTTGGCCCGGCCCTCGCTTCGGTCGAAGAGCCGGACGGCCCGGACCGCCATCGGCCACTTGGCCGACCCCGCTACGGGCCGATCGGCCGGGTGCCGGACGTGGCCGAAGTCATTCAGGGATAACCGGATGCGTCTTGCGCCGACCCGGGAATGCCAACGACGCTTCGCACGTCGGAGTGTTGTGCGGGCAACGAAAGGAACGCTCATGGCACCGATCCGGGTCGGCATCGTCGGGCTCAGCGCGAACGGCGGCTGGGCCGCGACCGCGCACGTGCCCGCGCTGGCCGCGGTGGAGGGCTACGAGCTGCGCGCGCTCAGCGGGAGCAGCGCCGAGTCGGCGCGGGTGGCCGGGGAGAAGTACGGCGTGCCGCTGACCTTCGGCGACGCCGGGGAACTCGCCCGGCACCCGGAGGTCGACCTGGTCGTCGTCGCGGTGAAGGTGTCCGAGCACCGGGCGCTCATCGAGCCCGCGCTGGCCGCGGGCAAGCAGGTGCTGAGCGAGTGGCCGCTGGGCGTCGGCCTGGCCGAAACGCGGGCGCTCGCCGAAGCCGCGAAGACCGGGCAGACCGCCGTCGGCCTGCAGGGGCGGTCCGCGCCGGCGTTGCGCTACCTGCGTGACCTCATCAAGGACGGCTACGTCGGTCGCGTGCTCTCGACGTCGCTGATCGGCTCGGGTGGCAACTGGGGGCCGAGCGTCCGCGCCGGGCGGGACTACCAGCTGCACCCCGAGGGCGGCGCCACCATGCTGACCATCCCGTTCGCGCACACCGTCGACGCGCTCGACATGGTGCTCGGCGGGTTCACCGAGCTGTCGGCGACGATGGCGACCGTCCGGTCGCGGGTGCGCGACGAGGTCACCGGCGATTCGGTCCCGATGACCGCGCCGGACCAGATCGCCGTCTCCGGGGTGCTGGCCGGCGGTGCGGTCGCGTCGGTGCACCTGCGCGGCGGGTCGTCGCCCGCGACGGACTTCCACTGGGAGGTCAACGGCACCGAGGGCACGCTGGTCGTCGAGGCCGCCGACCCGCTGTTCTGGATCGCGAAGCTGACGCTGCGGGGCAGCCGGACCGGCACGCTGGAGAAGCTGACCGTGCCGGCGCGCTACGAGCTCCCGCAGCTTGCCGGGCGCAGCGCCGAGCCGTCGTACAACGTCGCGCACGCCTACGCGCGCCACCTCAAGGGCGACCTGCCGGACTTCGCGCAAGCCGTGCGCGTGCACCGGGTGCTCGACGCCGTCCAGCGGTCGGCCGACACCGGGACGCGGGTTCACCCGGACGCAGAGTAACTGTTACCGGCGGTTGTAGCTTTTCCGCCGGGCTCAACTTACTCTCGGGTAATGGACGACGTTGTCTACGACCGCGAGGGCCGGGGCGAGCCGCTGGTCCTGATCCACGGCATCGGCCACCGCCGTCAGGCCTGGGCGCCGGTGGTCCCGCTGCTCACGCCGCACCGTGACGTCATCGCCGTCGACCTGCCCGGCTTCGGCGAGTCGCCCGAGCCGTCCGGCGGTTACGGCGTCGAGCCCGCGCTGGTCATGTTCAAGGAGCTCTTCACCGAGCTGGGTCTCGACCGGCCGCACGTCGCCGGCAACTCGCTCGGCGGGTTGCTGTCGCTGGCGCTCGGCCAGGCCGGGCTCGTCCGCAGCGTCACGGCGTTGTCGCCGGCCGGGCTGTGGAACCGGCGTCAGAAGGTGTACGCGATCGCCACGCTCAAGGCGCACCGCGCGCTCGCCCAGCGCACCCCGCCGCACGTCGTGCGCCGCATCGCCGCGACGGCCGCCGGGCGCAAGGCGCTGACCGGGATGATCGTCGGGAAGCCGGCGCGGCTGACCCCGGACGCCGTCGTCGAGGACGCCCACGCGCTCGCGTCCGCGCCCGGCTTCGAGCCCACCGCCGCCGAGTCCCGCGGGGACTTCCGCTTCACCGGCCCGGTCACCGGCGTCCCGGTGACGATCGCGTGGGCCGCGCACGACCGGATCCTCGCCCGCCCCCGCGTCGCCGACCTGCGGAAGGTCGCTCCGAACGGGACGTTCCGGTTGCTGCCCGGCTGCGGGCACGTGCCGATGAACGACGACCCGGCGCTCGTCGCGAGGGTGCTGCTCGACGGAAGCCGTTAGGTGACATTCGCTTTACGTCCGTCTTTTGACCCTGGTAGCTGACTCCTCCGCGAGGCAGAATCCTCCGCCGTGCGCCCGTTCGGGGACCCTGGGCGCGAATCGGAGGAAGAACACTCATGAGGCTTTCAACCCGGCTCGCGGTGTTCGCCGCGGCCGCGCTGGCGACGACGGCGGTGACCACCGCACCCGCGTCCGCGGGCCAGCGCCCGGACCCCACCACCGACGTCCGGATCATCGGGTTCAACGACCTGCACGGCAACCTCGAGCCGCCGTCCGGCTCCAGCGGCCGGGTCGTGCAGTCGGACGGGACCACAGTGGACGCCGGTGGCGCCGCTTACCTGGCCACGCACGTGAAGCAGCTCCGCGCGCAGGTGCGCAACTCGTTCGTCGTGTCCGCCGGGGACAACATCGGCGCGTCGCCGGTGGTCTCGGCGCTGTTCCACGACGAGCCGACCGTCGACTTCCTCGACATGCTGGGCGTCGACGCGTCCGTCGTCGGCAACCACGAGTTCGACGAAGGCTACAAGGAACTGCAGCGCATGCAGTTCGGCGGCTGCCACCCGACCGACGGGTGCCAGTTCGAGAAGACCTTCAAGGGTGCGAAGTTCCCGTTCCTCGGGTCCAATGTGTACTTCACCAACGGCCTGCCCGCGCTGTTGCCGTTCACCGTCAAGTTCGAGGGCGGCGTGCCGGTCGGCGTCATCGGGGCCACGCTGAAGGACCTGCCGTCCGTCGTCACGCCGGAGGCGATCAAGGGCCTGAAGTTCGGCGACGAGGTCGAGGCGATCAACCGCACCTCGAACCTGCTCGACTTCTTCGGCGTCAAGGCCCAGGTCGTGCTCATGCACCAGGGTGACGGCACCGAGGTCGAGGGCCCGAACGACTGCAAGCTGCGCCCCGGCCCGGCCGCCGCGATCGCGGCCGCGGTGACGCCGAAGGTCGACGCGTTCTTCACCGGGCACAGCCACCAGCAGTACAACTGCGTGATCAACGACCCGGCGGGCCAGCCGCGGCCGGTCATCCAGGGCTCGTCCTTCGGCCGCCTGCTTTCGGTGGTGGACCTGAAGATCAGCACCAAGACCCGCGACGTCGTGCGGTCGCAGACCAAGGCGTTCAACGAGATCGTCACCCGCACGGTCACCCCGGACCCGGCCGTCGCGGCGCTGGTCGCCGACGCCAAGACGAAGTCGGGCCCGATCGCGAACAAGCAGGTCGGCACCATCACCGCGGACCTGCCGGCGGCGGGCAACGCGGCCGGTGAGTCCCCGCTCGGCGACGTCATCGCCGACGCGCAGCTCGCGGGCACGCAGTCGAACAACGCCGTCATCGCGATCACCAACCCGGGCGGCATTCGCGCCGACCTGACCTACAAGTCGTCCCCGAACAACGAGGGCGACGGCGTGGTGACCTACGGCGAGGCGTTCACCGTCCAGCCGTTCGCCAACATCATGCAGACGATCACGCTGACCGGCGCGAACCTGAAGAACGTGCTGGAACAGCAGTGGCAGGGCACGACCACGCGCATCCTGCAGATTTCGAGCTCGCTGCACTACAGCTACTCGGCGTCCGCGCCGCAGGGCTCGCGGGTTTCGAACATCACCGTGAACGGCACGCCGGTCGACCCGGCGGCGACGTTCCGCGTGTCGGTGAACAACTTCCTCGCCGCCGGCGGGGACGGGTTCGCCGAGTTCACCAAGGGCACGAACCTGGCCGGCGGACCGGTGGACCTGGACGCGCTGATCGCGTACCTGGGCGCCCACCCGAACCTGGCCCCGCCCGCGGCGGACCGGATCACCCAGCTGCCGTAGTCCGGTTCTTCCAAGACGCCGGGTCGACAATGGACCCATGACGACTTGGGAAGACGTCGTCCGCCTGGCCTCGGCACTGCCCGAGGTCGAGGCGGCGACCTGGTACCGCACGCCCGCGCTGAAGGTGGCGGGCAAGGGGTTCGCGCGGCTGCGCACCGAGGCCGAGGGCGGCCTGGTCGTGCTGTGCGGACTCGACGAGAAGGCCGCGTTGCTGGATTCCGGCGACGCGGCCTTCTTCACGACCCCGCACTACGACGGCTCCGGCTCGATCATCGTCGACCTCGAGCGGGTCGACGTCGATCAGCTGCGTGAGCTGCTCGAAGAAGCGTGGCGGCGGAAGGCACCGCGCCGGCTGCTCACTTGAGTTCGCCGCGCAGCATGCTCATCAGGATCATGTCGTGCCGGGTGCCGTCGGCGGCGACGAACGCTTCGCGGTGGCGGCCGTCTTCGCTGAAGCCGACCTTGCGGTAGACGTGGCGCGCGCGTTCGTTCTCCGCGACCACCCAGAGCGTGATCATGTGCAGCCGCATGTGGTTGAAGCCGTAGCGGCACATCAGGCGCAGCGCCTCGGTGCCGTAGCCGCCGCCGTTGCGGTACTCGGCGTCACCGATGTAGATGTCCAGCTCGGCGTTGCCGACCTCGGGCACGGCGTCCCGGAGGTCGACGATGCCGATCAGCTTGCCGTCGGCCTCGATGCCGAGGACGACGAGTTCGTAGCTGTTGACCGGGCGTTCCGCCGCGTGCTTGCGGAGCTGCGCGAGCGACCGCGGGTAGCCGGTGTTCATCCACCGGCCGACCTCGGGGTCGCTGCCCCACGGGTGGATCCGGTCGGCGTCTTCCGGCTCGAGCGCGCGCAGCCGGACCAGGTCACCTTCGAGCATGTCGTTCATGGTGCCGGAACCGGCGGCGGGGTTCGCGCGATTTTCGGGTGACCCCGGATCTGCGCGCCGGGTACCCCGATGGTGGGATATGGCGCATGTCGACCGCATGGCCGTTGCGCCAGGACCCGGAAGCGCCGGTGATCATCGCACTGGCACTGGTCAACGACCCGGACGCGCTGGGGTTCGTCGTCCTGGACGACGAGGACGACTTCTTCATCAGCGACGGCACCGAGCTGTCGGATGACGTCGTCGTCAACCGCGAGAGCTTCGGCAAGATGTCGCTGCGCGAAGCCGTCGAACTGCTGCCGCAGCTGGGCGCGCTCGCGGAGGTGCCGATGGGCATGGCCGCCGACTGGGACCCCGAGCGCCGCACGTGGCTGCTGTCGTCGGTGACCGGTTCCGACGACGAGGACGAGGACATCCGGCTGCTGGCCGAGCGCCGCGCGGCCTGGAAGTTCGAAGGCTCGCCGGACGACGAAGCCCAGATCAGCAGCGGCCTGACCGAGATCCCGACCGGTCCGCAGCAGCCGGCGCGGGCGGTCCGCCAGGTCGTCCGCGAGCAGGACGGCACGTGGCTGTTCGTCGGCTTCGAGGTCCCGGAGGCGGAAGACTTCGAGGTCGAAGGCCTGGAGCTGGAGCACGTCGCGAACCTGTACCCGGACGTCCGGACGGTGCTGAAGGCCGCGCCCGGCCAGGTCTACGACCGCGCCACGCCGGACAGCGAGTGGGAGCTCGTCGAAGGCTGAGAAAAAAGTCCGGCGCGGTTGTCCAGGCGACGTCCGCGCCGTTCGTCCTTACAGTGAGAGCCGGCGATCGGCGCCGGTCAGGACTCTGTGAGGAGCAGTCATGCCCCAGTACGCCGCGATCATCTACGCCTCCGACGTCGACCCGACCAAGCCCGAGGCCGCGGACATGATGAAGGACTACAACGAGTTCCACGAGGGCGCCCAAGCCGTCATCCGCGGCGGCGCGGCGCTGTACCCGACGGCCACCGCGACGACGGTCCGCGTCACCGGCGGCAAGGGCGGCGACATCGTCACGAGCGACGGCCCGTACGCGGAGACGAAGGAAGCTCTGACCGGCTTCTACCTGCTCGAATGCGCCGACCTCGACGAGGCCGTGAAGCGCGCGGCGCAGATCCCGGGCGCGTGGGACGGCGCCATCGAAGTCCGGCCGGTCGTCGACTTCGGCCAGTGACCGGCGCCGGGGACGCGGTCGCGCGGCTGGTCCGGGACGAGGGCACCCGGGTACTGGCCACGCTGGTCCGCGTCACCGGCAGCGTCGACCTGGCCGAAGACGCGGTGCAGGACGCCGTCGTGCGCGCCCTCGAGACGTGGCCGCGCGACGGCGTCCCGGCCAACCCCCGCGGCTGGCTCCTGGTGGCGGCCCGCCGCCGCGCGGTCGACGTCGTCCGCCGCGAAGCGAAGCGCCTCGGGAAGGAGGCGGACGCGATGCCCGCCATCGACCCGTACCCCGACCCGCTCTCGGTCCGCGACGACCTGCTGCGGCTGGTGTTCACGTGCTGCCACCCGGCGTTGTCGCTGGACGCCCAGGTGGCGCTGGCGCTGCGGACCCTCGGCGGGCTGTCGACCGCGGAGGTGGCGCGCGGGCTGCTGGTCCCCGAAGCGACGATGGCGAAGCGCCTGACGCGCGCGAAGCAGAAGATCGCCCAGGCGCGGATCCCGTACCGGGTGCCTGCCGCTTCGGAGTTGCCTTCGCGGTTGTCGGGTGTGGCGTCGACGGTGTACTTGATCTTCAACGAGGGCTACACGGGCCGCGTCGCGTTGCTCGACGAAGCCGTCCGGCTGGCGCGCCTGCTGGCTTCGCTGATGCCGGACGAGCCGACGGCACTGGGGCTGCTGGCGCTGGTGCTGCTGCAGGACGCCCGCCGCCCGGCCCGGTTTTCGTCGGGGACGCCGGTGCTGCTGGCCGACCAGGACCGTTCGACGTGGAACTTCGAGCTGATCAAGGAGGGCGTCGAGCTGGTGGGCACCGGCCTCCGCCGCACGCCGTCGGCGCCCAACCCGTACGTGGTCCAGGCGGCGATCGCGGCCTGCCACGACCTGTCCCGCTCGTACGCGGAGACGAACTGGACCGCGGTGATTTCCTGGTACGACGTGTTGCTGTCGGTCCAGGACACCCCCGTGGTGAGGTTGAACCGCGCGGCGGCGGTGGCGGAACGGGACGGACCGTCGGTGGCGCTGGCTTTGGTGGACGGGCTGCCGGATTTGGCGGACTACCCGTGGTGGCACGCTTCGCGCGCGGAGTTGTTGCACCGCATGGGTTCGCCGTCGGCGCTAGTGGCTTGGGAACGTGCGGTGGAAACGGGATTGCCCGACGCGCACGCCGCTCAATTGCGAAGCCGGATAGAAAGCGAAAACCCCGGACAGAATGCCCGGGGTTTCGGTGAGAGCGGATGACGGGAATCGAACCCGCGTATTCAGCTTGGGAACCAGGGTGATCATGCTCGAAAGTGGCTCTGACCTGCGGACGGGCCTACCTCGTGGTACCCGCTGTTGACCTTGGTTGACCGGCCTGAATGGCACGCTAATGGCATGACCTGAGCCCCACCCAGACCTCCCCCATCACCCCGATACGAAGCCAGCACGCGGCCGGTGGTGCCGGGTCAAGGCACGCTTTCCCGCCTTGACGCGGTGCTGCCGGCCGTTGTCATGATCCGGCTTCGGGGTGGTGGGTCTACCGATCTGGGAGCTTGTTGGTCAGGGCGTACATGGCGCTGGTCAGGTCGGCGGCACCCTTGAGCGTGATCGACGGGTCTTCCATGTCCCTGAGCTGGTGGAAGATGGCCAAGAGTGCCTCGGCGGTCGCCAGGCTGATCGGATCGGCCTTGCCCTTGCCCTGCTCGATGGCTCGGCGTGCTGCTGCGGCGTGAGCGTCTGCTGCGGCTCGGTCAGAGGTCGGCATGTCTTCGACCTTGCCAGCGGGCGTGTCGGTGGTAACTAGGCCGATGAGCTGATCGCTGCCAGCGGCGGCGCGCTATGCGGTCGATCGATGCGGCGGGCCACCCGGCGGCCGGCGGCCGGAGCGGAGCGGCAGGCCGTCCGTGCCGCGAGCGGGTGGGCCGCCGTACGGCAGGCGACGTGCGCGCCGCCGCTGGCGGCGCCTTGATCCCATAGAGCCAAGTTCGGCAGGCTTCGTATCCAATCGCCAGCTTCCCGCGTGGCAGACGTAGCTGCCTCGGTCAGGAGCCTCTAAGCTGCTGCAATCGGAAGGAGTAGGGATGACTGTGGTCGATGCGACCGAGCTGTCTGTGCAGGGTGAGAGTATTCAGAAGCTCTATAACGACTATCAGTCACATCGGTTCCTCGTCAACCGCCGTTACCAGCGGAAGCTTGTATGGGCGGTCGAAGAAAAGTCTCTTCTGATCGACTCCGTCATCAAGAAATTGCCAATCCCTCTGATTCTTCTGGCTGAGGCGATGCAAGATGATAGTCCGCGCCTGGAGATCATCGACGGCCTGCAGAGGCTCAATGCGCTTTTCGCGTTCATCGAAAACGAGTTCCCTGTCGAAGGCAAGTATTTCGATCTAGAGACTTTGGCTGACACCAAAATTCTGCTGGACAAAGGCGATCTTGAGCAGAAGTCTCCTGTCTTGGAGCGAGATATTTGCCGTCAGCTGTCAAATTATCAACTCCCCGTATCGACGTACAAGTCTGCGAGTGAGTCGTCGGTTGACGAGGTCTTTCGACGGATTAACTCGTCCGGGCGCTATTTGAGTCTGCAAGAGATTCGGCAAGCCGGTTCTTTGACGGGCATTGCTGGACTTGTTCGTCGAATTAGTGCAACCGTTCGTGGCGATGCATCTTTGACAGAGTATGTCTCGCTCGAAGACATGCCGAAGATTAGCATTACGAATAAGGAGTTGAACTACGGGATTTACGACGCCAGCATCTTCTGGATTGAGCAAGGTATCCTTGCTCGGGAGGCTGTTCGCGAGTCGCGGGACGAAGAATTGGTTCTGGATCTTCTGTTGGATATCATCCTCGACCCACTGGCGACCACTGGGACTGAATATCGTGACGCGGCCTATGGTAACGAGCGTCGACGAGGTACGGCCACGGCGGCGCGAAATGTTCAGGCGAGGCTGGCTGTCATCGGGGAGGATGAGGTTGAACGCCGCTTTGTTGAGACTCTTGATCTTATCAAGATAACCTTAGATGAAGCAGGCGCGAAATGGTCTGAGTGGACTGTAACTCAGCAGAATCCTCGTGGTGTTCCACGGTACTTCCATGCGGTCTTTATTGCAATCTGTCAACTCCTCAACAACGATGGCTTAGCTGTGCGCAGTCATGCGCAACTGGCTGGGGCGCTAAAGGGCTTTTGGGACAGGGATATTACGATCCCGGGCGGCGGCGGCAACTGGGGCGCGGAGCGCAAAGTCGGCCTCATTGATTCCGTAAAGGCCTTATTGAGCCCGCACTTTGAGGTTGTGCAAGACGAGCACAAGAAAAAATTGCAGGAACAAGCGCTAGAGTTCGAAGCGACGTTGCGAATGGCTCTTACGGAGGAAGCTCTCTTCGAGTTGAAGCAGGGGTTCTGCAGGATCGACAAAAAGGGCAAATTCGATGAGGGCGCCTTCGAGAAGATGCTCAAGATCGCTTCCGCTATGGCAAATAGTTCGTCCGACGTGCCTGGAGTCATCTATTACGGCGTGGCGGACGATGGGGATGACGCCGAGAAAATCAAGCGCTTTGCTGGCATTTCCATTCATGCTGTCGATAAGTTCTATGTCACGGGAACGCAGCATGAGTTGGATGCCATGAAGATGTCTATTGATGAGTTCTTCCGGTGGTTTACGGACAAGATCCTTGCTTCGAAGCTGGACCAAGCTTTCGCGCGACGTCTAAGTGCAACCCTCAAGCCGTTCAGGTACAAGGATCACCTGTTGTGGAAGCTTGAACCGCTCAAGGGGGCTGCCCCGGTCGCCTATGACGGAGTGTTTTACGACAGGATTGGTCCGCAGCTTAATGCTGTCACCGATCCAACTGCTATCGTTGAGCTCGTTAGGCGATTCTAGTTTCGCTGATCCGAATTGCTGGGGGATTCAGCTATGAGGTTGGTCATTGTCTCAGTTATGGCGTCTGCCATTGCCAGTGTTGACAACTTTTCCGGCTTATTGGCGTAGCCAATCGATGGAACGCGGGCAGCCTTAGCAGCTTCGATGTCGGAAACTGAGTCTCCGATAAAAACGCAATCACTCGGTTTGGCCTTGAATTTGGCAATCGCACGAAGAAGAAGGTGGGGATTGGGCTTGAGTGTGGCAGTGTTCGGACCCTGTCGTGCTGAGACTAGATCAATTGATTTGCGTAGGTCGTAGAGGTTGAGGTAGGTCTCAATTGCCAAGACGCTATTATTGCTGACGATTGCGATCCGGTTTCCGGCTGCTTGCCAGTCTCGGATCAATCTGTGAGCTCCCTCGGTCGGCGTGGCAGTCGAGGCGGCCTCGACCTCATGAGCTGTAAAGGCCGCTTCGACGTATCGAGCCTCCTCCGGGCCAATGGTGGCGGCGAAGTGGAGGACGTCGAACGGGTCGGAGGTTGCCGTGACCGAGGCGGGCAGCTCGTGGAGGCCGCCGTCGACAAGTACCTGTCTAAGTTGTTCCGCGACCGAATGTGCCGGAATGCCTCCGAAGACAGCGCAGACCGGGCCGTCGAAGTCGATCAAAAGGATGTGTGCTCGCGTTAGGACGTCGGCCGGTGTCACCGCTGGTAGTCCTTGGCGACGCTGTTCCACAGGCTGTCGAACCAGGTCTTTGCCTGGTCGACGTACTGCGATCCGGTCGACGTGTCGTCGTCGTTGATCGAGTGGTGGAAGAGGATGGCGTCTTTGCCCATGAGGTCGTAGATCGCCTGCGTCTCGCCGCCGAAGTTGATGACGTGCTCGCGGACCGGGTAGAAGCCGAAGAACGTCTCTTCGTTGTTGATCAGGTAGAGCTTGAACATCGGTGGTGCCGGGTGCACGCGAACCTGGGCGGTCGCCTTGTCGATCAGGCCCATCTCGGCGAGTTCGGTTACCGAGTCGACGATGGCCAGGGTGTGACGCCGCATGATCTCTTCGGCGCGCTTGCGGAACAGCGGGCTGTCGGCGTGCTCGTCGACGGTGACCGGGAGGGACCACGGCTGGGTGGGGTCCGGCACCAGTAGGCGGACGGTGATCGACTCCGGCCGCAGCCGGCCGATGCGGATCTTGTCCAGTGGTTCGGCGATGACGCCGTGGAGGGTTTCGCCGGAGAACCCGGCGAAGTCGATCGTGACGTCTTGGGCCTCGAAGGCTCGTTCGATGTGCGGTCGAAGTCCGACCGGACGTTCGGTGCGCTCTCGCACGAAGACGCCGCTGCCCTGTCGCGAGACAATCAGACCCTCATCGCGAAGCTCACGGATGGCGTTCTGCACGGTCATCGGCGCGACGTTGTAGGTCTTGGCCAGCTCGTTCCGGGACGGCAGCTTGTCGCCGGGTGTGAACTTGCGTGTAAGGATCGCAGCTCGCAGGGCGTTCGCTACCTGCACATACGGCGGTCGCGGATCGTCCGGGTCGAGTGCCATGCTGCTTGCTCCTTCTTTGACGGCGGCCAGTGGCCCTTGTCAAAAACCAGTGTCTACCAGCAGGCCGAGGGTTGTCTAGGCGACCTAGCGGCCTGGACCGTTTCCGTCTTGCTTGACTTGGCTAGCCAACCTGGCTAACCTGACCATGTCAGCCACGATAGGCAGCGCCGAGCGAGGCGCCTGACCAGGGAGAACCGACATGGCAGTACCGCGCGGAACGCGCTTCGACATCGACCACGACGCCGTGTTCCCGGCCGGAGCGGCGATCGTCGGCCCCGTCGCCCCGGACATGGAGTACGTCTCCAACGAGGACAAGGCCCGGGGCAAGCAGCCCAAGCAGAAGATCGACGAGCAGACCGGCCTTCCGCAGTGGAAGGTCACCGTGACCGACCCGTCGGCGGAGAAGGACCGCGACAAGTCGGCCACGGTCACCCTGCTCGACCGGGTCCAGCCCGTCCCGCCCCCGGCCGCGATGCAGGGGTTCGACTTCCGGCCGGTCGTGTTCGAGGGCCTGACGGTCGAGGCCAGGGTCATGGGCGAGAAGTTCAAGTATCAGGGCTGGGCGCTGCGGGCTACCGGGATGCGGGAGCCGGTTAGTGGTGCTGGCTCGAAGCAAGCCGCCGCGAAGACCCCGGCCGGCCAGAGTGGTCAGCAGAAGGCCGCGTGATGGCGGGGCGGCCGTCGCGTGAGGCGGTCGCTCGGTGGAACGAGGCGTACGCGGAGCAGACGTCCGCACTGTTCGCCGCGATGAGGTCGACATCTGACGATCTGGCGGCAGTGCGGCGTCTTGCTCACGCCTACCACGCGGTCGCGATTGCGTGGCGCGCTTTGTCCGCCGATCTCGCGGCCCCGTTGTGGGCACGACACGCGTCGGCCGTGGCGGCTGAGGAGTTCGAGCGGCGGGCGCGCATGGAGTTCGACCGCGCTGATTCGGCCCAACGACCAGGGGAGATCACATGAGCCGGTGGGAGCGGATACGGGCTTGGGAGCTGGCCTACACGCGCTACGCGGGCGCATCGGACGACGAGTTGCCTCCGGTGTCGCGGGCGGTTGCCACAGCTTGGCGTGATCTGGCGGCCGAGGTCCCGTTACCGGCCTGGGCGCGTGCGGCCGTCATCTCCGCCGCTGAGGCATTCGAAATTCAAGCCGACAAGTGGGAGACCCGCCTGCGGCGTGGGGAAAGTGTTCGGGGACATGGCGCACGAGAAGAAGCAGGACGCGGTGAAAGCTGGGTGGGACGGGTTCGGCGTGACGTGGATCGTCGGGTCGGAAGCGGAACTGACGGTCGAGGAGACTGGTTCAGACCCGGCGCATCCCCCGATGCTGGTGCTCGCGGGGGCGCCGTGCGTGGTGATGCTGCGGCCGCCGGACGACCCGGCGATGTGGCCGACGTGCGTCAGGTTCCTTCGCCAACTCCGCGACAGCGCGGAGGACATGGCGGCGCTCCTCGAAGCCCGCGCGACGGCTCGGCTGGTGCGTGATGAAGACGCCGGATAAGCCACGAACCTTGCGGGACGCGCACGAGATCGCGACGGATCGTCGACCGGCGCCGGACGCGAATCCGTCCGTGTGGCTGGCATTTCGTCAGGCGAATGCGCGGATGTATGAGGCGGTTGCCGATGTCGACCGGGGTCACCACCACGAAGCCCTGTACTGGGCGGACTATGAGCGACGTCAGGCGGGGGAGGTGTCGGCGAAGATCCAGGGCGGCAAGTCGAAGTCTGAATAGTCGCGTGTAGACGAACAAGAAGTCAACGATAGCAGCGAAAAACGCACGCTATGACGTGCGGCGATGAAACGCGTCCTCATGCGGGTGACGCGGAACCGTAAGGCGCAGAAGCGGAAACTCGGCTACCAACCATGCCGCTCCTGCGCTGTCCACAACCGCGAGGTGTGAACAATGCAAACGCTAGACGATGACAAGCAACCAACGCCAGCGGGGGTCACCCGCTCGCGATGCGCGGAATGCAAGAAGTTCGCTCGGCTGCTGCCGGGTGAGACCAAGTGCGCCCCGTGCCTGGGGGTGTTGCCGCTGGATCTCTCGGCGGTGCTGCGGGGTGGTCGGCGATGACCTCTCCCGGATTTCTCGTGATCGCCCTGGCCGGCCTCGGCCTCGGCGTGTGGGTGCTGGCCAAGATCGGACGCGCGCTGGCGTCGATGGCTGAGGCGCTGGCCGCCATGGTCGTCGTGTTCGTCGCCCTGTGGTGGGCGTGCAAGGTCGTGTTCTGGCTGTTCTCCCAAGTCCTGATCCACTGGCGCACCTCGCTGACCGTGATCGCGGTCTACCTGTGGTGCGTCTGGATCGGCTGGGTCTGGCTCGTGGTGAACCTCGGCGGCCTGGCGCTGATCCTCGGCGTGTGGCGGCTGCTCGACGTGACCTCGTTCGACCAGTGGTGCGGCCGGCCGTTGCGGTCGTGGTGGCTGCGCTGGGCCGTCTACCACCTCAAACTCCCCGGCTGGCTGCACGCCTGCGGCCTCAGCGTCCGGGATGCCGCGCTCCCGGTCGAGGTGACCGTGAACCTGGTCGGCCGTCGTAAGGCTTCGCGGGCGACGGCTCGGCAGTCCGGAGTGCAGGTCCCCAAGGTCCTCGGGGTCCGGTCGGGCCCGTCGTGGGACGAGGTGCGGGTACGGCTCGTGCCGGGGCAGAAGCCTGAGGACTTTGACGACGCTGCCCGCGCGTTGGCGTCGGCACGGAAGGTTGCGCGGTGTCAGGTGCGGGAGCTGGAGCCGAACGTGGTGTCGGTCGACTTTCAGCGGCGGGACCAGCTGGCGTCGCTCGTGCCCTCCCCGGCCGTTCCTGACCTGCTCGCGGTGCAGGAGTCTTCGGTGGACCTTCGTCGTGTCTGGGCCGGGCGCACGGAGTACGGCTACGACTGGCGGGTGCCGCTGCTTGGCTCCGGCGCACACTGCCTCACCGCCGGTGCCTCGGGTGCGGGGAAGAACAGCGTGATGTGGTGCCCGCTGGTGTCGGCGGCCCCGGCGATCCGGTCCGGGCTGGTGCGCATGTCCGGGATCGACCCCAAGGGAATGGAGCTCGCCTACGGTCGCGGGATCTTCTCCCGCTACGCGGTGTCGGGCAAGGACGCGCTCGAGGTGCTGGACGGCCTGGTGGAGGAGATGGACACGCGGAAACGGGAGTTCGCCGGGCGGGTCCGCACGATCCCCCTGTCCACGGAGTACCCGTTGGAGCTGCTGGAGTTCGACGAGATCGGCGCGCTGACCAAGTACACCGATCGCAAGACCCGGGAACAGATCGTCGAACGGGTGGCGCTGCTCAACACCCAAGGCCGCGCCTTGAACATCTCGGTACGCGGCTATGTGCAGGAGCCGACCAAGGACACCGTGCCCGTGCGGGAGCTGTTCACCCGGCGCGTCTGCCTCCGGGTGACCTCCAAGACGCACGTCGGCATGGTCCTCGGCGACGGCGCCTATGAACGGGGCGCGTGGGCCAACCGCATCGGAGACAGCGAGGCCGGGGTCGGGTTCGTATGGGGCGAAGGCATCCGCGAACCCCTGCGTATCCGCGCGGGCTGGGTCTCCGACGAGACGGTCAAGGCCCTGGAGCACTACGTCACCAACGGCGGCGTAGCTCGGCCCGTGCTCGGCGGCGAGGGGGTGGCGGCGTGAACACGACCATGGTCTTTCTCGACGCGATCCGCGATCACCTGGATCTGCACGTGTTGGGTCCGGTGGCGTCGATGAACGTGACGTCTGGTTCGGACCCGATTTGGGTGCAGCTCGGTGCCCGTCGGGAGCTGTCTGAGGTGGCGTCGGCGCTGGTGACCTGGGCCGAGACGCTGGATGAGGTGTCCGCGCAGATCTGGCGGACACCCGCTGGAACGTCGGTGCATCTGATCGTCAGCGGGCGGATGCCCTGCGGGGTCCCGGTCCGCGTATACGGCGCGGTCGAGTTTTCCGAGGGTCTGTTCCCGGACCTGCCGGTCGGGTCGCGGCAGGACATGCCCGTGTTCGTGCTGCGGCAATGGTCCCGCTCCGGGGAGGTGGCCGCCTGATGACCGACCAGCAACAGACCCAGCCGGCCACTGCCGGGACGCGGGCAGAACGGATGCGGACACCGCTCGCGGCGGACGTGATTCGGGCGACGGCGGAGAAGCACGGCGTCTGCGTTCGGCCCTTCACGATGGAGGTGGGCGACACCGAGACCGGCGAGCTTCGCTACGTCCCGGTGCCGTGCGGGTCCACGGTGGAGTCCGTGTGCCTGCCGTGCGCTCGGAAGGCAAAGGCGCTTCGGCAGGCCCAGTGCCGCGAAGGCTGGCACATGACCGAAGAACCCAACCTCACCGCCGAACCGCCCTCGGAGGACCACAAAGAGCTGCTGACGTACCGGGCGGACCTGGTGGCGGCGTATCGGGAGGTGGTCGAGCACGACCAGGCCGAAGCCGACGAGCTGCGGGAGGAGATCACCGGGGTCGACGCGGAACTTCGGCAACTCGGGATGCGCGGGCGACTGCCCGCCCTCGACGTCCCGACCAAACGGGCCGTGAAGCGCTCGACCCGTCGTCGGCAGGACGCGCCGAACCTGCCCCGGCAGAAGGTCGCCAAGACCACCGTCGGCCGGGAATACGCCGGGAAATTCCGGCCGTCCATGTTCGTGACGCTGACCTGCGACACCTACGGCCCCGTTCGTGATGGGGCGCCGGTAGACCCGTCGCGGTATGACTACCGGCGGGCGGCCCGGGACGCGGTGCACTTCTCGGCGTTGGTGGATCGGTGGTGGCAGAACCTGCGGCGGGTCGTCGGCTGGGACGCGCAGTACTTCGCGACAGTCGAGCCGCAGAAGCGGACCGCTCCGCACCTGCACGCCGCGATCCGCGGGGCGATCCCGCACGACGTCATCCGCCAGGTCACCGAAGCCACCTATCACCAGGTCTGGTGGCCCAACCACGACCAGATCGTCTACACCGACCGGTTGCCGGTCTGGGACCCGGACACTCGCGCGTTCTTGGACCCGGACACCCGGGAACCGCTGACCAGCTGGGATGACGCCGTGGAAGAGGTGGAGGACCCGGCGCATGTCGTCGTGTTCGGGCGGCAGGTGCACTCGAAGGGCATCCTCGGCGGGACTGAGGAGGCCGGCCGTCACATCGGCTACCTCACGAAGTACCTGACCAAGTCCACCGGCGAGGTGGTCGAGGCCGATAGCGCGCGGCTGCGGGATCACCACGACCGGCTCCACGCCGAACTGTCGATCACGCCGTGCTCCCCTCGCTGTGCGGTCTGGCTGTTGTACGGCGTCCAGCCCAAGGGCGCGGGCAGCAAAACCACCCCGGGCCACTGCAAGGGACGCGCTCACCGCCGGACCACGCTCGGACTGCCCGGCCGTCGGGTGTTGGTGTCGCGGAAGTGGTCCGGGAAGACGCTCGACGATCACAAGGCCGACCGGAAGGCGTTCGTTGCGCAGGCATTGGCTGCGATCGGGATCGAGAAGCCGCAACCGGACCCGGCCCGGTTGGTGTGGCGCAAGGTCGAGCCCGGAGACCCGCAGGTCCCGCCCCGGCCGCACCTGGTCATGCGCGCCATCGCGGAACGGATCACGTGGAAGGCCGAGTACGACCGGGCGCTACTCGCCGCCGCCGGACCACCAGGGAGTGAACCAGAAACTTCGGCAACTCAGCTCGCGGCCTGATCTGGAAGGGGGAGGCATGGAAAAGAGGTACCTGACGGTTGATGAGGCGGCCGTCTACCTGAACACGGGGGTTCGGTTCGTGCGTCGGCTGATCGCCGAACGACGGATCGCGTTTCACAAGGCCGGGGTGCACGTCCGGTTCGCGTTGGAAGATCTGGAGAGCTTCATGCAGGCCGGCCGAGTCGAGCCGATCACGCGGGCGTCGGTCCGGCGGGACCTGGGAAGGGCGGCCTGACATGGCGAACAAGCAAGGGCATCGCGGTTTCGGGAGTGTTCGGCAACTTCCGTCCGGGCGGTGGCAGGCTCGCTATCCCGGCCCGGATGGGGTCGTGCGGTCGGCGCCGAAAACGTTCGACACGAAGCGGACCGCTGAGCAATGGCTGTCGGGCGTGGAAACGCAGATCATGCAGGGTGAGTGGATCGACCCGGAACGTGCGAAGCGCAAGCTCGGCGACTACGCGGACCAGTGGATCGCTCAACGTCCGGGACTGCGTCCGCGCACGGTCGAGCTGTACAAGTGGTTGCTGCGTAAGCACATTGCGCCGGACCTCGGCGGGGTCGAGCTGGGCAAGCTGTCCACAGCGGTCGTTCGTCAGTGGCGGGCGGACCGGCTGACGGCGGGCGTCTCGGAGTCGGTGACCGCCAAGTCGTACCGGCTGCTGCGGGCGATCCTGAACACGGCCGTCGATGAGGACAAGATCCTCCCGCGCAACCCTTGCCGGGTCCGTGGTGCTGATAAGGAGAACCCCGACGAACGGCCGATCATCACCGTGGCCCAGGTGTTCGACCTGGCCAGCCGGATGCCGGAGCGGTTCCGGGCACTCGTGTTGCTCGCCGCGTTCGGGTCGCTGCGATGGGGCGAAGTGACGGCGCTTCGTCGATGCGACGTCGCCGAGGACGCGTCATGGGTGCGGGTGTCGCGGGCGATGGTCGAGATTCCCGGCCGTGGGCTCGTCGTAGGTCCGCCCAAGTCGCGGGCGGGTGTTCGGACGCTGATCATTCCGACGGCGGTTCGCCGTGACCTGCTGCGGCACCTGGAGACCTGGGTCAAGCCGGAGCAGGACGCGTTGCTCTTCACGGGTGAGCGAGCTGGGCACGCGGTCCGCCGGCCGAACTTCAGTCAGCGGACCAGGTGGACTGAGGTCGTGGAGAAGATGGGGCTCAAGGGCCTGCACTTCCACGACCTTCGACACGCCGGGAACATCTGGGCGTCGAAGGCCGGCACTTCGACCAAGGACCTGATGGCGCGGATGGGCCACGACGACATGCGGGCAGCCCTGATCTATCAGCGGGCGACCAGCGATGCGGACGCACAGATCGCAGACCGGCTGTCCAAGCTTGTCGACCGGCACCGCAAGGGCGTCACTCCGGACGACGACGAAGATCAGGACGGCCAACCGGTGCCAGTCGGCTAATGGCACATTAATGGCACGCGAGAAGTGAACAGCGGAGATAGAGAAAGCCCCAGGTCCACAGTAGACACCGTGTGACCTGGGGCTTCTCTATGAGAGCGGATGACGGGAATCGAACCCGCGTATTCAGCTTGGGAAGCTGATGTTCTACCATTGAACTACATCCGCAGTGCGTCGCCAGCATACACGGCGGCGTGATCCCCTTGTCCAGACCCCTCCTCCTTGACGTCGGCGCCGCAAGTGACAACACTTGTTGTCGACCTCGGAGGTGAGCGGCGTGGAGGATCCCGAACTGTTCCGCCAGGGTGGGTTCCGGCTCGCGTCGCGGCTGTTCGTCGGGGGCGATATCCGCGGGGACGAGCGGCAGGTGGCGCGGCTGCGGGAGTTCGCGCAGGTGCAGGACCGGCTCGCGGACGACGTCGTCGCCTGGATGGCGCGGCAGCCGAAGGGGCAGGGGCGGCGGCTCTTCGAGGACGCGCTCCGCGACGGGGTCGAGGCGCCCGGGCCGCTCAAGGACTTCTTCGGCCAGGTGAACGCCAAGCCGTACTGGGTCGATGACGAGCGGGTCGAGCGGGGGGCGCGGGCCATCACACGGGCCGGGTTGCTGGGGCTCTTCCCGCTCGGGGACATGTCGCTGATGGGCGGTTACCTCGCCTCTCGCGCGACGAAAGCGCTGGTCGGGACCGGGGAAATCGAGTACCGGGCGACGCGGCGGCTCGTCGAGACCGCGGCCTGGTGGATCGACGTCACCACGCCCGGGGCGCTCAAGCACGGTGAGCCGGGGTACGCCGCCGCGCTGCGGATCCGCGTTGTGCACGCCCACGTGCGCGCCGCCATGAACGGGCGGGACGACTGGGACTACGCCGCCTGGGATCGGCCCGTCAACCAGGTGCAGACCGCCGGGACGCTGCTGCTCTTCTCGCTCGTCTACGTCTTCGGCACGCAGCTGCTCGGCCTTCGCTACTCCGCTCGCGAGCGCGGCGACATCCTGCACCTCTGGCGGTACATCGGGTGGCTCATGGGCGTCGACGACGAGCTGCTGCCGACCTCCGAAGAGGACGCCTGGCGCCTGTTGTGGCTGCTCGCCGCCACCGAGTTCATCCCGGACGACGACTCCAAGCGGCTCGCCAAGGCGCTCGTCGAGGCCAACGCCGCCGTCGGTGAGGGGCGCGGGACCGTCGGGAAGGTCCTGTCGCACGTCTCCGTCGCCGTGCACTCCTCGATCAGCCGGCTCGTGCTCGGGAAGACGAACGCGGACTTCCTCGAGCTGCCGAACGATCCCGTCGCGCAGGCCGCGATCGTCGCCGTGGCCGGGGTCAACTTCGCCGCCGAGACCGTGCGGCGGTTCATCCCCGGGGCCACGCTGCTCCAGGAACGGATCGGGCGCGCCGGGCGGCGCGGGTACGTGAAGCGGCTCGAGAAGATCTTCGCGCCCGATTCGTCCTACGCGCAGCACATGCGGGCCGCCTGAACCCACCGGATAGGCTGCCGGGCGTGCTGCTCAGTGACCGTGACCTCCGCAAAGAGCTCGACGCCGGCCGGCTCGGCATCGACCCCTTCGACGCCGGCATGGTCCAGCCGTCGAGCATCGACGTCCGGCTCGACCGGTTCTTCCGCGTCTTCGACAACAGCAAGTACACCCACATCGACCCGCAGCTGCAGCAGGACGAGCTGACGTCGCTGGTGGAGAAGGAGGGCGACGAGCCCTTCGTGCTGCACCCGGGCGAGTTCGTCCTCGGCTCGACCTACGAGCTCGTCACGCTGGCCGACGACCTGGCCGGCCGCCTCGAGGGCAAGTCCTCGCTCGGCCGGCTCGGGCTGCTCACGCACTCGACCGCCGGGTTCATCGACCCCGGCTTCTCCGGGCACATCACGCTCGAGCTGTCGAACGTGGCGAACCTGCCGATCACGCTCTGGCCGGGCATGAAGATCGGCCAGCTCTGCATCTTCCGCCTGTCCAGCGCGGCCGAGCACCCGTACGGCTCCACCGAAGCCGGGTCCCGCTACCAGGGGCAGCGTGGCCCGACCCCGAGCCGGGCGTACAAGAACTTCCACCGCGTCGACACCTGGCGCTAAACCGCGATCTTCTCGGCCCAGTCGATGCGGTGGTCCCACATGAAGGCGTTCGGGTCCTCGTCGAACGGCTTCGAGAACGCCCGCTTGATGAAGAAGTCGCGCACCACGCGGCCGACCGGGCCGATCACCTTGTCGTCGCCGTTGCGCTTGCCGGCCGCGACGACCGCTTCGACGCGCTCGCGCCGCAGGCCCTCGTAGGTGGCGAGGGCCTGCGAGACGTCCGGCACGTCCCGGAGGCACTTGCCCAGCGTGACGGCGTCTTCGATGGCCATCGACGCGCCCTGGCCCGCCGCCGGTGAGGTCGCGTGCGCCGCGTCGCCGATGATCACCATGCGGCCGCGGTGCCAGACCGGGACCGACGGGAAGTCGTACGTCGGCCACGCGGGGTAGATCTCCCGCGTGGCGCGGATGATCCCGGTGGCCGGCGTCCGGTCGCGGGACACCAGGTGCAGGAGCTCGGCGCGCAGCTTCTCGCCGGCGAGCGTGGCCAGCTCGGAGGCGGTCGGCTCGGTCTTGCGGGCCGGGTTGGCGAACCACCAGACGCGGCCGTCCGGGCTGACGACGTGGCAGAAGAACACGCGCTTGCCGAACACCATGTTCAGCACCCCGGGCTCGTCCGGCAGGGACAGGCCTTCGGCGAACCCGCCGGTGTTGAGCAGCGGGACGTACCGCGGCGACGGCGCGTCCGGGTCGATGATCGTGCGGACCCGCGAGCGGAGGCCGTCGGCGCCGATCAGGAGGTCGCCGTTCGCGTGCGAGCCGTCGGAGAAGTCGGCTCTGACGTGCGATTCCGCCTGGCTCGCGCCGATCAGCCGCTTGCCGTACTCGGCGTGGATGCCGCGCCGCGCGGCCTCGTCGCGCAGGGCGACGTAGAGCTCGGAACGCAGGACGGTCTGGCTCACCGTGCCGTCCGAAAGCGTGCCGCCGAGCGGGAATTCGGCGAGCCGGGTGCCGTCGCCGAGCCCGATCGACATCCGCGGCGAGTCGAAGCCGGTGCGCCGGACGACGTCCTTCAAGCCGAGCGGGAGCAGCGCGTCCAGGCCGTTCACCGCCAGGGTCAGGAACGCGCCGACGCCCTCCGCGCCCCGGTCGTACGCCTCGAACAGCAGCGGCTCGTGCCCGGCTTCGTGCAGCGCGATGGCCGTGATCGTGCCCGCGATGCCGCCCCCGATGATCAGTGCCCGTGTCATCTCGTTCGTCCCCTCGAATCTCTTAGAAACTAATTCGTTCTGTCGAACTAAAGAGTGCGCTAGGCTGACGGCCGTGTCAAGCGAGCGTGCGCACCTGGTCGAGAAAGTCCTGCTCAGGTCGCGGGAGCTGTCGACCGAGACGGTCATGTTCCACACGGCGATCTCCGAGACCCGCGGGCTGTCGGCGGTGGAGAGCAAGGTCCTCGACTACCTCGCGCGGTTCGGGCCGCAGACGCCGAAGGAGCTCGCGCGCCTGTCCGGGCTCGCGCCCGCGTCCGTGACGGCGATGGTCGACCGGCTGGAGCGCAAGGGCATCGTCGACCGCCGCCCGCACCCCGACGACCGCCGCCGGGTGCTGATCGCGCTGGACGAGCGGGCCATCGCGAGCGGCGTGCACCTGTGGGACCACCTGGTCAAGGGCATGTACGAGCTCTGCGACCGCTACACCGACGACGAACTCCGGACCGTCATCGGCTTCGTCGAGGCGGCGACGACCCTCACCCACGAGTCGACGACGAAGCTGACGGAATCCACGAAAGAGTGAGTTTGAAGGCGTAAACCCGGCGTCCGTGCCAGGCTCCCTAGGTCGTCTCGACCCCGGAGGTGGCGAGGAGTGCCGTTGCCCGAACGACCGCTTCGCCTGGTTGTGGTGCTGGCACTGGTCTTCCTGGCCGCGGCCGTCGTGCCGTCGGCGAGCGCGACCACCGCCCCGCCGTTCGCGGTGGGCTACGACGCCCTCGTGTACGGCGACTTCCTGTACGCGGGCAACGGCGTCCTGCGCTGCCCGGTCGCCGCCGACCACGCGCCGACGTCCGGTCCGGTCGCCACCCCCGCGGCGTGCGCGAACACCGCGGACCGCAAGGACACCCTGCCCAACGACGACTTCTTCCTGCAGTGGGCCGACATCGACGCCGACCCGGGCACCTTCGACTCGGCCAGTGCGTCGGTGAGCATCCCGCCGGGCGCCGAGATCGCCTTCGCCCGCCTGAACTGGGCGGGCAGCACGACGTGCAAGAGCGCGGTGGCCCCGCCCGGTACGCCCGCGAAGCAGAACGTCCGCCTTTCCGTCGGCAGCGCGAAACCCGTCGACCTCGCGCCTTCGGGGTACGCCGAAGACGCGGGCCACTACTCGGCCCACGCCGACGTGACCGACCGGTTCGCGAGCGCCCCGACCGGGACCGCACTCGACCTGACGGTCGGGAACGTCTGGGCCGCCAAGGGTTTCGACTGCGTCGGCGGGTGGTCGGTGGCCCTCGTCTACGCCTACCCCGAGCGCAACGCGGACTACGCGCCGAACAAGCGCAAGGTCGTCGTCTACGACGGGCACGTCCAGCAGACCGCGGGCGCTCCGGCCGCGGAGACGACGATCACCGGCTTCCGCGCCGCGGCCGCCGACGCCCACCTCGGCGTCACCGCCTACGACGGCGACTGGGGTGCCTCCGGCGACCAGTTCCTCGTCGACGGCACCCCGGCCGCCGAGCCCGCGACCGGCGGGACGTCCAACTTCTTCGTCTCCAACGCCGACTTCGCCGCCGCCCCGGCCGCGAAGAACAACTTCAGCGTGGACGCGAAGGCGTTCAACGTCGACCGCATCCCCGCCGGCGCGACCAGCACGAAGCTCGGCTTCGTCACCAGCGGCGACGCCTACCTCGCGCAGAACCTCACGTTTTCGGTGCCGGTGCCCGAACTCCAGCTCGCCCTTCGCGCGACCCAGCCCAAGGTGCACGCCGGCGAGCCGGTGACGTTCGCCGTCGCCGTGACCAACCCGGGCAGCGTGCCGGCGACCGGCGTGCAGGTGGCCGACGAAGCCGTTCCCGCCTGCGCGAAGCCGCTCGGCACGCTCGCCCCGGGACAGACGGTCAGCTACACCTGCACCGGAACCGCCCCGCCCGACGACTTCACGAACTCCGCCAAGGCGACCGGCACGAGCGCGCTCGGCGACGCCCTCGACGGCGTCGCCGCCGCCCCCGTCGACGTCCTGCACCCGGCCCTCGGCCTCACGAAGACGGCCGACCGGCCCGCCTACCGCGCCGGCGACACCGCGACGTTCACGGTCAAGGCCGTGAACACCGGCGACACCGGGCTGAGCGGCCTCCAGGTCACCGACCCGAAGACGCCTTCGTGCGCGCAGCCGGCGGCGGGCGCGCCGCCGCTGGGCACGCTCGCGCCCGGCGAGAGCCGCACGTGGCAGTGCACGGCGAAGGCCCCGATCGCCGACGGCGTCACCACCGCGACCGCCACGGCCACCGACGAGCTCGGCGAGCCGGTCACGGCCACCGCCGACGCACCCGCGCCGACGATCGCGCCCGCCGTCGAGCTCACCAAGACCGCGAACCCGCCGGTGGTCCACGCCGGCGACCCCGTGACCTGGACGGTCACCGCGCACAACACCGGCGACAGCCCGCTGGCGCCGGTCACCGTCACCGACGACACGACGACGTCGTGCTCGCGCACCTTGGCCGGCCTGGCCGCAGGCGCGACGCAGACGTACACCTGCACGGCGAACCCGTCCCGCACGACGACGTCCCACGCGACCGCCATCGGCACCGACCTCAGTGGACAGCCGGTGACCGCCACCGCGGCGGCCACCGTCACGGTGATCACCCCCGCGCTGACGCTCACGAAGGACGCCACCCCGGCCGTCGCCCGCGCCGGCGACCCGGTGACCTTCACGATCACCGTGGCCAACGCCGGTGACGCGCCGCTGACCGACGTCGCCGTCACCGACGACCGGACCCCGGCCTGCGCCAAGGCGATCGGCGCGCTGCCACCGCAGGGCGAGCAGACGTACACGTGCACCGCGCCCGCCCCGGCCGACGACTTCACCAACACGGCCACCGCGACCGGCAAGGACCAGCTCGGCGGCACGGTGAAGGTCACCGACGACGCCGTCGTCGACGTCATCCACCCCGCCGTCACGCTCACCGCGCGGGCCTCGCCCGCGCAGGTCCGCGAAGGCGACACCGTGACCTGGACGATCACCGCCACCAACACCGGCGACGTGCCGCTCACCGGCGTCGCGGTCGCGGACGACCAGGTCGCCGCCTGCGCGAAGCCGCTCGGCACGCTGCAGCCGAAGGCGACGCAGACGTACGCGTGCACGACCGTCGCGGGCACCACCGGCTTCACGAACAAGCCGGTGGTGACCGGCACCGATCCGACCACCCGGCCGGTCACGGCCACCGCCGAAGCCGCGTTCACCGTGCAGCACCCCGCCGTCGCGATCACCGCCGACGTCACCGGTGGCCCGTTCCGCGAAGGCGACACCGTGCCGTTCCGGATCACCGTGCGCAACACCGGCGACGTGCCGCTGACCGGCCTCCACGTCACGGACGCGCAGGCCGCGCGGACCACCGGCTGCACCCAGGCGATCGACGGCGCGCTCGAGCCCGGCGCCACCCGCGAGTTCGGCTGCACCGCCCCGGCTCCGGCCGACGACGTCACCCGCACCGTGCGGGTGAGCGCCACCCCACCGGCCGGCCCGGACGTCACCGCCGCCGCCGTCGCCGCCGTGGACGTGATCCACCCGGCCGTCGCGATCACGAGGTCCGCCGAGCCGACGCTGGTCCGCCACGGCGACACCGTGACGTCGACGATCACCGTCACGAACACCGGTGACAGCCCGCTGCGGGAAGTTTCGGTGGCCGACCAGCTCGCCCCGGACTGCACCAGGTCCTGGGAACGGCTGGAGCCACAGGCGAAGCAGACTTACAGCTGCACCGAGATCGCCGGCGACGCCGATTTCGCTGCCACCGCGAAGGTGACCGCCACCGACGCCACGAACCGTCCGGTGACCGCCACCGCCGGGGTCCCGGTCGAGGTCATCCACCCCGCGGTCACGATCACGAACGACGCGGCGCCCGCGCAGGTCCGGCAAGGCGACACCGTGACGTTCACCCTCGTCGTCGCGAACACCGGTGACGTGCCACTGGCCGACGTGTCCGTAGTGGACAGTCGCACTCCGGCGTGCGCTCACCCCATCGGCACCCTCCTCCCCGGCGCCACCCAGCGCCACTCCTGCAAGGTAGCCGCCGGCACCGACAATTTCGTGAGCTCCGCCACCGCGACCGGCACCGATCCGACGAACCGCCAGGTCAGCGCCACCGACGACGCGGCGTACACCGTGCTGCACCCCGGGCTCGCGCTCACCCAGGACATCCACGGCGGCCCCTTCCGCGCGGGCGACCCCGTGCCGTCGACGATCACCGTCACCAACACCGGCGACGGGCCGCTCACCGCGGTCAAGGTCGACGCGTCCTGCGCGAAGACGTTCGACAAGCTGGAAGCCGGTGCCGCGCAGAAGTTCGACTGCACGACGACCGCCCCGGCCGACGACGCCGTCACCACCGCGACGGCCACCGCCAACGCCCCCGTCGGCCCGCCGGTCACCGCGGCGGACAGCGATGAGGTCGACGTCATCCACCCGGCCCTGAAGCTGACGAAGGACGCGAAGCCCGAGAAGGTGCGTGCCGGCGACGAGGTCACGTTCACCGTCGTCGTGCGCAACACCGGCGACGTCGCGCTGACCAGCGTGTCCGTTGTGGACGATCAGCCGTGCGCCAGGGAGTTCGACGGTCTCCCGGCCGGCGCGACGCAGACGTACACCTGCACCCGGAAAGCACCGGCCGACGATTTCACCGCCCCCGCGAGCGTCACCGGAACAGATCCGACCGGTCGCTCCGTGCAATCGACGGCCGAAGCGAAAGTCGACGTCGTCCACCCCGAAATCGCGGTGATGAAGGACGCGACGCCGTACGAAGTCCGGGAAGGCGACACCGTCACGTTTTCCGTCCTGGTCAAGAACACCGGTGACGTGCCGCTGACGGCCGTCACCGTCGTCGACGACCACACGCCGTCGTGCGCGCACACCGCGCCGGAGCTGGCCGTGGACGCCGAAATCACCTACACCTGCACGGTGATCGCGGGCAAGCGGGGCTTCACCGGAAAGGCGACCGCGACCGGGCAGGACCCGACCGGGCGCCCGGTGTCGGCGTCCGGCGACGCGACCTTCGTCGTGCGTAGCGGCTGAATGGAGCAACGCGGCAGCGTCCGATTGCCGCGAAATTCCGACCCGTCGGCGACGAGTGCGCCCGAAGAAATGTGATCAGTGCGTTAGCAGGTTCTCGCCGTAATCGTCCCGTGATACGTTCCTGCGCCGTGTCCCCCCTTGGTGAACGTGCTCGCGTGGTGATGGTGTCACTCAGTGTGCTGCTCGGCGTTTTTTCCGCCGCGACCGGCACTTGGATGGCGACCGCGGAAGGAAACACCGCCGAGCTCGGCGCCGCGGCGCTGGTGCTGCCGAACGCGCCCGCCGGCTCCGGTGGCGGCAGCGGCACCGACCTCGCCGGCGGACAGGCGCAGCCGAGCAAGCCCGCCGAGCCCACGTCCGCCGGTCCGGCGCCGGCGACGTCCAGCGCGGCGCCCACGCCGACCGAGACCTCCGCCTCCGCGCAGCCGACGACGTCGGAGGCCCCGCCGCCGACCACCAAGGCCGCGGCGCGCGTCGCGTCTTCGACGGCCGCCCAGGTCCTCGCGCTGGTCAACGACGAGCGCTCGAAGGCGGGCTGCGAAGCGCTGACCGAGGAATCGCACCTGACCAAGGCCGCGCAGGACTACAGCGACCAGATGTCGTCGGGCGACTTCTTCTCGCACACCAGCCCCGACGGCACGACGTTCGACCAGCGCATCAAGGTCGCCGGCTACGCGAAGCCGGGCGCGGAGAACATCGCGAAGGGGCAGACGTCCGCGGCGCAGGTCATGGACGCCTGGATGAACTCCGAGGGCCACCGCGCGAACATCCTGAACTGCAGCCTCAAGAAGCTCGGCGTCGGGTTCACCAAGGCGGGCAACTACTGGGTCCAGGACTTCGGGTACTGAGCTACTGGTTCGGGGCGTTCCACCGCTCCGCGATGTCGCCGTAGCGCGCCAGCACCGTCGCACGCAGGTCGGGATCGGTCCGCGGCACCGGCTCGATGAACACCTCGGTGACGTCGTTGAACGACTCGGTCAGCTCACTCGCGAGCCGGACGCACGCGCGTTCGAGGTCGCCGGCGCTCAGGGAGTCGTCGAAGTCGACGCGGGTGCAGACCAGGACCTGGTCGGTGCCCATCAGCATGGTCTGCAGGTCCACCACGGCCTCGATCTCCGGCGCGGCCGAGAGGTGGTCGCGGACGCCGCGGACGATCTCCGGGTTGGCCTGGCGGCCGATGAGCAGGCCGCGGTTCGTCCGCCCGAGCAGGTAGGCGACGAACGCGAGCAGCACGCCGATGACGATCGACGCGACGCCGTCCCAGACCTCCGACCCGGTGAGCTGGTGCAGCCCGATGCCGGCGAACGCGACCAGCAGGCCGATCAGCGCGGCGGAGTCCTCGAACAGGACGGTCTTCGGGGTCGGGTCGTCGATCAGGCGGAGGTACGCCCAGAACGACCGGTTCTCGGCCTTGGACTCCCGCACGGTCTGGCGCACCGCCTGCACCCACGACGTGCCTTCGAGCAGGAACGCCACCGCCAGCACGATGTAGCTGAGGATCGACGTGCTCTGCGCCTCGCCGTGGCCGAACAGCGTCGACACGCCCTCGTAGAGCGCGAACATCGAGCCCGAGGCGAAGATCGACACGGCCGCGAGCAGCGACCAGAAGTAGCGCTCCTTGCCGTAGCCGAAGGGGTGCACGCGGTCGGCCGGGCGGTCGGAACGTTTCAACGCGGTCAGCAGCAGGACCTCGGTGAACGTGTCGGCCACCGAGTGCGCTGCTTCGGAGAGCATCGCGCCCGAGCCGGTGATGATGCCGGCGATCAGCTTCATCACGGCGATCGCCAGGTTCACGCCGCCGGCGAGCAGGACGGTCAGGGTGCTTTCGCCACCAGGGCTCGCGGATTCCTCACTCACCCGGTGAGCGTAATGCTCAGAGGCTGCGCAAGCCGTGCAGAACGCGCTCCATCAGCGCCACCGCCGGGCGGCCTTCGGCGTTGACCCGGTTGTCGTGGATCGTGACCAGGCCCTGCTCGGCCATGTCGTCCAGCAGCACGCGGACGACGCCGAGCGGCACGCTCAGCGTGGCCGCGACCTCGGCGACCGAACGCGGGCGGGAGCAGAGGGTGCGGACCGAGCGGAACTCGCCGGTCAGCTGGGCGCCGTTCCAGTGGGCGCCGGCCCGCGTCGAGACGAGCGCTTCGATCGCCAGGTGCCGGCGCGACTGCGTGCGGCCGCGGGTCAGGACGTACGGGCGCACGAGGGTCCGCTGGGCGGGCACGGGATCTTGAGCGCCGGCGCCGGGGAACCGGACGTCCATGTCGTCGATGTAGGTGCGGAGAGCGTGTCGCCCGGTCGTGGTGCTCCGGTCCTCGCTCATACCTGGCCGCCCCCTGTTTCCGTGATCGTCGAATGGAAGCCTTCGCTGGCAACGGCGGCGGCGAAGGAAACGTCAGGATACGCCCGCTGTCCAGGGTTCAGGCCTTCGTTTGTCTTCCACCTGATGGGCCATTTCGGTGATTTTCATGAACAACTTTCAAGAAAACGATTGCTGCGCCCGAAATCCCAGCTAGTGGACTTGTGACAACGCGTAGTGCGGTGGCTACTTCAATGCGAATAACGCAATGTAAAACGGCCCCGGCCAGGAACTTCCTGACCGGGGCCGTGAACGATTAGCGCGTCACTCTTCTGCGAGCGAAGGCGCTCCAGTCGGTAACGGCTTCGGCGCCGGTGTGCGCTTGACCGACTCCAGCAGCATCTGCGCGACGTCGACGATCTCGACCTTTTCGCTCGCGCTGCCGTCGCTCTGGCGGGCGGTCAGGCCGTCGTTCAGCATCACCTTGCAGAACGGGCAGCCGGTCGCGATCTTCGACGGCGCGGTGCCGAGCGCCTCGTCGACGCGCTCGACGTTGATCCGCTTGCCGATCTTCTCTTCCATCCACATCCGCGCGCCGCCCGCGCCGCAGCACATCGACTTGTCGCCGTGCCGCGGCATCTCGCGCAGCCGCGCGCCGGTCGCGCCGACGAGCTCGCGCGGCGCCTCGTACACCTTGTTGTGGCGGCCGAGGTAGCACGGGTCGTGGTAGGTGACGTCCTCGGCGACCGGCGCCACCGGCACCAGCTGCTTCTCGCGGACCAGGCGGTTCAGCAGCTGCGTGTGGTGCACGACGTCGAACTGGCCGCCCAGCTCCGGGTACTCGTTGGCGAGGGTGTTGAAGCAGTGCGCGCAGGTCACGACGACCTTGCGCGCCTTGCGCTCACGTCCCTCGAACACCGAGTTCAGGACCTCGACGTTCTGCTGCGCCAGCATCTGGAACAGGAACTCGTTGCCCGCGCGGCGGGCCGGGTCACCGGTGCACGACTCCTCCGAGCCCAGCACCTTGTACTTGACGTCGGCCATGTGCAGCAGCTCGGCGACCGCCCGCGTCGTCTTCTTCGCGCGGTCCTCGAACGCGCCGGCGCAGCCGACCCAGAACAGGTACTCCGCGTCGCCCATGTCGCCGTCGAACACCGGCACCTCGAAGTCGAGGTCCTCGGTCCAGGCCAGCCGGTCCTTGGCGTTCTGGCCCCACGGGTTGCCCTTGTTCTCCAGGTTCTTGAACATGCCGTTCAGCTCGCTGGGGAACGACGACTCGATCATCACCTGGTAGCGGCGCATGTCGACGATGTGGTCGACGTGCTCGATGTCGACCGGGCACTGCTCGACGCAGGCACCGCAGCTGGTGCAGGACCACAGGACGTCCGGGTCGATGACGCCGCCGTCGTCGCCGATCAGGGCCTTCTGCGACTCGGCGATCGCGAGGACGTCGATCCCGGCGTACATGTTGTCACCGGACAAACCGACCTCGTCGCCCGCCATGTCGCGCTTGCCGCCGGCCATCAGGTACGGCGCCTTCGCGTAGGCGTGGTCACGCAGCTGGGTGATCAGCAGCTTCGGCGACAGCGGCTTGCCGGTGTTCCACGCGGGGCACTGCTCCTGGCAGCGGCCGCACTCGGTGCACGTCGAGAAGTCCAGCCAGCCCTTCCAGCTGAAGTCCTCGACCTTGCCGACGCCGAAGGTGTCCTCGTCCGGGTCGGCTTCCTCGAGGTCGAGGACCTTGCCACCGCTCATCATCGGCTTGAGCGCGCCGAGGGCGACGCCGCCGTCGGCCTCGCGCTTGAAGTAGATGTTGAAGAACGCGCTGAAGCGGTGCCAGGCGATGCCCATGGTCATCGTCCGCGCGACCACGATCAGCCAGACCGTGGCGCTCATCAGCTTGACGAACGCGAACACCGTGACCAGGTTCGGGCTGGCCGGCAGCAGCTGGCCGATCGGGTTGGAGACGAAGGACGCCCACAGCGGTCCTTCGTGCGTGTTCAGCGCGGACTTCGCGGCGCGGACGCCGATGATGCCGATGCCCTCGATCAGGACGACGGCCTCGATGAAGTAGGCCCACTTGAAGTTGGAGCCCTGGAAGCGCGACTGGCGGTCGGCGCGGCGCGGGTGGTTGCGCTGGCGGATCGCCATCAGCACCAGGATGCCGACGATCGTCCCGACCCCGAGCAGCTCCATGAGCAGCTGGAACGGCGGGAAGTCGTCGAGGATCGGCCAGCCCCAGGTGGGCACGAAGACCTCGCCGTACGCCTCGAACAGCGCCAGTGAGCCGAGCAGGAAGCCCCACATCACGAGCCAGTGCGCCGGCCCGACACTGCGCTTGCGGTTCATCCGCGTGTGCGCGGCGAACTCCTTGATCAGCGTCTTCATGCGGCCCGCGAAGGGGCCGTTGCGCGTCGAGTCGGGCTGCCCGAGACGGATGATGCGCACGAAGCGCGCGATCGTCGCGGCGAACATTCCCCAGGCGACGACGCCGAGCAGGACCGAGATCCCGCCGAGCGTCAGTTGCAGAGCGCCCATCGTTCGGGTGCCTTTCGTCCGGTTCAAAACTGTGGTGGTGCCGGGAGACTAGCCTTCCTTACTGATGAGTAACCCGTTGAGTGGGCCTAAGTCCCACCGATGTGGTGTACGTCGCTCTTTGTTTTGGGACGATCGTTCAGGTAGTTTTCACACTATGGGTGCGTACCTCCTCCTCGCTTTGGCGATCGCCGCCGAGGTCTCCGCGACGGTCTCGCTGAAGCTCTCCGAGGGCTTCTCGAAGCTCGGGCCGTCGATCGTCGTGGTGATCGGGTACGCCATCGCGTTCGTCGCCCTGTCGTACGTCCTCAAGCTGGGGCTGCCGATCGGCGTCGCCTACGCGATCTGGGCCGCGGCGGGCGTCGCGCTGGTCGCGATCGTCGGCGTCGTGTTCCTCAAGGAGACCGTCAACGCGACCATGGTCGCCGGGCTGGCGCTGGTCATCGGCGGCGTGGTGCTGATCGAACTCGGGAGCGCATCGACGTGAAACTGCAGGTCGACGGCCGCAAGGCGCGGGGGGACAAACGGCGCGCGGAGATCATCGCGGCCACGCTGCGGATCATCGAGCGCGACGGCGTCGCGGGCGTGACCCACCGGACCGTCGCGGCCGAGGCCGGCGTGCCGACGACGTCCACGACCTACCACTTCACCTCGCTCGACGACCTGCTGATCGCGACCCTCATCTCGTGCGCCCGCGACATGGCGACCGAGGTCTACTGGATGATCGACCGGGCCCGGTCACGCGGCTCGCGGGGCGCCGAGGAGGTCGCGGGCCTGCTGGCCGAGGCACTGGGGCCGCGGCGCGGGCGCACGATGGCCGAGTACGAGCTGTACCTGCTGGCCGCGCGGAAGCCGGAGCTGCGCCCGGCCGCCCGGCGCTGGCTCGACGTGCTGACGTCGATGGTCCGCCACGACGACGAAGTGGCGTTCCGGGTGTTCCTCGCGGGCATCGACGGGCTGCTGATCCAGGGGCTCATCGACGACGAGCCGCCGTCCGCGGACGAGCTGCGTCCCGTCGTGGACTACCTGCTGAAACCGCGTTGACGCCGGTCTTAGTTTCGGATCATGCGGATCTTCGGTGAGTACGAGCTGGACGACGACCGGGCGCGGCTGGACCTCGACGTGGTGTGGAAGTTCCTCTCCACCGAGGCCTACTGGGGCCGCTGGCGCACGCGCGCGCAGGTCGAGGCCGCCGTCGCCGGCTCGTGGCGGATCGTCGCCGCCTACCGCGGCGGCGAGCAGGTCGGCTTCGCGCGCGCCTTCTCCGACGGCGTCGGGTCGGCGTACCTGGCCGACGTGTTCGTCGTCGACTCCGCGCGCGGCACCGGGCTCGGCAAGGAGCTCGTCCGGGAGATGATCGACAACGGGCCCGGCGCCGGCTTCCGCTGGATGCTGCACACCGCCGACGCGCACGGGCTGTACCGCCAGTTCGGCTTCGGCGAGCACACCAAGGGCCGTTACCTGGAACGCGAAGGCGTCAACCAGGAAGCCCTGCGCTGACGGCGTCCGGATCCGGCACCGGGCCGGCGCCGGATCCGGGTGCGGGAGTCAGCCCTTGTTCTCGTACACCGGCGTGAGCACCGCGCGGGCCAGCGTGTGGCCGAACATGTTGAAGCCCAGGAACGCCGGCGTCGCGTCCTCCGGCACCTCGAGCTTGTCGACGTCCAGCGCGTGCACGGCGAAGTAGTACCGGTGCGGGCCGTGCCCGGGCGGGGGCGCGGCGCCGAGGAACTGCTTGACCCCGCCGTCGCCCTTCAGCGTCACCGCGCCTTCGGGGAGGCCCGAACCGTCGCCCGCGCCGGAGGCCAGCTCCGTCACCGACGCCGGGACGTTGAACACGGCCCAGTGCCAGAAACCGCTGCCGGTGGGGGCGTCCGGGTCGTAGCAGGTGATCGCGAAGCTCTTCGTCTCGGCCGGGAAGCCCTCCCACGCCAGCTGCGGCGAACGGTCCTCGCCGCCGGCGCCGAAGATGCCGGACAAGTGGGGCGTGGCCAGGGTTTCACCGTCGGCGACGTCGGTGCTCGTGAGGGTGAACGACGGCACGTCGGGCAGGGATTCGTACGGGCCGGGTGCTTGCGGCATGGATCCTCCTGATCACGGAACTGGAGTCTTGCGCCAGGTTAGGCCCCCGGGACGGCCCCCGCGTGTCAGGGACGGATCTCAGGGTCATTCGGGGGGTTACCCCCATGTACTCGATCCCGCCCCGGCCATAACGTTCCTCACGCAGGGGAAACAACACTGAGGGGATCACGACCATGGCGCGCCCGCTCTTGGCTCTGGGTGGCATCGTCCTGATCGGCGTGGGGCTGGCGACCGCGTTCGGCTGGGGCTGGGGATCGGATTTCGAGAACAGCAGGACGCTCTCGGAGACGATCCGCAGCGTGAAGCTGGAAGGCGACTCGGGATCGGTGAAGATCCGCACCGGTTCGGGGCCGTCCACCGTGCACCAGTCGGTCAACTACCACTGGCGGGGCAAGCCGGGTGACACGTTCTACCGCGTCGACGGCGACCAGCTCGTGCTCACCGACTGCGGGAACAACTGCTCGGTCGACTTCGAGGTCGTCGTGCCGGAAGGCGTGCCGGTCAGCGGAAAGCTGGACTCCGGCGGGCTGGACGTCCGCGGGGTGGCCAGTGTGGACGTTCAGGCCGATTCGGGGCACGCCAAGGTCGAAGACGTACCGGGGCTGGTGAAGCTGCGGCTGGAAAGCGGCGGGATCGACCTGGAACACGTCGGTGAGGTCCAGGTGCACGCCAGTTCCGGCAGCATCGAGGGCAAGGGCGTGCGCGGCCCGGTCGACGTGACGTCCGAAAGCGGCAGCGTCGAGTTTTCTCTCGACCAGGCGAACAACGTGAAGGTGAAGGCCGACAGCGGGAGCGTCGACGTCACCGTGCCGGGCGGGCCGTACCGCGTCGTCGGCGACAGCGACAGCGGGCACCGCGACATCGACGTGCCGACCGACGGCTCCGCGCCGCACACGCTCGACCTCACGACCGACAGCGGCAGCGTCACGGTCCGCGCGGCCTGACTTTTTCCTTACTACGGGGGACTTTTTCCGATGGGCAAGATCGAACGGCGCGTGCTGGCTGCCGCGCTGCTGGGCGCGGTGGCGATGTTCGGGGTCGTCGGCTTCGCGCGTGGTGGGTCCGCGGTGACTCCGGCGCAGGGGGTGCCGGTCACCGCGGATTCCCACTATCGAGTGACTTCCTGGGTGGGTACGCCCGCGGAAGTCGTTGTGCGGCAAGGAAACCCAGATTTCTTCTTCTCCTCCTGGACGACCCGCCGCTCCTGAACCGTCGGTGGTCGCTGTTAGGAATGGGGTGCGCCGAAGGACGGCGTGCAGGGGGAGGGATTCCAGCATGGATCTGCGCCGGTTCGCCGCGGTCGCCGCGGTGGTCGTGGTCATGGCGGCGGTGCCGTCCGTCGCCGAAGCTTCGGGCCTGTCTTGGCGGCCGTGCGCCACCCAGCAGGAGCCGGCGGCGGAGTGCGCGGCGGTCGACGTCCCGATCGACCGCGCGAGACCGGAGCTGGGGACGGCGCGGCTCGCGCTGGCCCGGCTGCCCGCGCTGGACCCGGCCCACCGGATCGGCTCGCTGCTGGTGAACCCGGGCGGGCCGGGCGGTTCCGGTGTCGGGTTCGTGCAGTTCGGCGGGCTCGCCTCGCCGGAGCTCGCCCGGCTGCGGCAGCGGTTCGACGTCGTGGGCTTCGACCCGCGCGGAGACTGGTTCAGCACACCGCGCATCACGTGCGGGCCGACGTTGTGGGAGCCGGCGCTCGACCGGTTCCCGGCGTCCCGGCCGGCGTTCGACGCGCTGGTGGCGCACAACCGCGAGGCGGGCGAAGACTGCCTGGCCCGCACCGGGCCGCTGCTCGCGAACGCGGACACGCAGAGCGCGGCCGAGGACATCGAGACGATCCGCGCCGCACTGGGCGAGTCGAAGATCTCGTGGCTGGGCCTGTCCTACGGCACCGAACTGGGCGCGGTCTACGCGTCGAAGCACCCCGGCCGGGTGCGCACGATGGTGCTCGACGGCGCCGTCGACCACGCCCGGCCGTTGCGCCAGGCGATCCTCGAGGAAGCCGCGGCGACCGAAGACGCGCTGGTCCGGTTCGCGGACTGGTGCCGCGGGTCGGCCGGCTGCGCCTTGCGGGGGCGTGACGTCCTCCGCTTCTACGACGACGTCGTGGCCCGCGCGGCGCGCGGCGCGGTGTGGGCGAGCGACCTGGGCCGCTCGGCGACGGCCGACGAGATCTCGGCCGGTGTCTACAACCACCTCTACCTCCGGGACGAATGGCCGGCGCTGGGCAAGGCGCTGGCCGCCGCCGGCGGGGAGTTCCCCGACGCCGAGGGGCTGACCGAGCGGAACCAGTTCCGCTCCCCGATCTACGGGGCGTACCGGGCGATCGGCTGCCACGACTTCCCGTCGCCGTTCACCGGCCCGGCGGACATGGGCGCGATGGCCGGCCTGCTGCGCGCGGTGGCGCCGCACAGCTGGCGGTACTCCGAATACTGGGACTTCACGAGCGGCTGCACCGGCTGGCCGGTCCCGGCGAAGAACCCGCCGCAGCCCCACCCGGTCCACGGCGCCCCGCCGATCCTGGTGGTCGGCGGCGCCCACGACCCGGCCACGCCGCTGTCCTGGGCCCGCGGCCTGGCGGCGAGCATCGACGGCTCGGCCCTGCTCACCCGCACCGACGACGGTCACACGGGCCTGTTCAACTCGGCCTGCGCCCGCGCGGTCGAGGTGGAGTACCTGGTGAGCGGGCTCACACCCGGTTTCCCCCGACTCTGCGGCCGGACCCGGGAACAAGAACCGGCACCGGCTCGTTAGGCTGGGTACGAAGGTTGAGCGCAGTCGACTCAAGTCCGGCTTGACGAGGCCCGCGAAGACCAGACTAAACTTGCCACGTACCCGCTCAAGGCGGGGACGAACGTGCAGGTCACGAACATAGCAGGCTTACACAGGAGGAAAGCACCATGGCGCGAGCGGTCGGCATCGACCTCGGCACGACCAACTCGGTCGTCGCCGTCCTTGAGGGCGGCGAGCCGACGGTCATCGCCAACTCTGAAGGTTCCCGGACCACCCCCTCGATCGTCGCCTTCGCCAAGAACGGCGAAGTGCTGACCGGTCAGCCGGCGAAGAACCAGGCCGTGACTAACGTCGACCGGACGATCCGGTCCGTGAAGCGGCACATCGGCACCGACTGGAAGACCGAGATCGACGGCAAGAACTACACGTCGCAGGAGATCAGCGCCCGGGTGCTGATGAAGCTCAAGCGCGACGCCGAGGCGTACCTGGGCGAGACCATCACCGACGCGGTGATCACCGTCCCGGCGTACTTCGAGGACGCGCAGCGGCAGGCCACCAAGGAAGCCGGGCAGATCGCCGGCCTGAACGTGCTCCGCATCGTCAACGAGCCGACCGCCGCCGCGCTGGCGTACGGCCTGGACAAGGGCGAGAAGGAACAGACCATCCTGGTCTTCGACCTCGGTGGCGGCACGTTCGACGTCTCGCTGCTGGAGATCGGCGAGGGCGTCGTCGAGGTCCGCGCGACCTCCGGTGACAACCACCTCGGTGGCGACGACTGGGACGAGCGCATCGTCAAGTGGCTGGTCGACAAGTTCAAGGCCACGAACGGCATCGACCTGACCAAGGACAAGATGGCGCTGCAGCGCATCCGCGAGGCGTCGGAGAAGGCGAAGATCGAGCTGTCCAGCTCGAACTCGGCCAGCATCAACCTGCCCTACATCACCGTGGACGCGGACAAGAACCCGCTGTTCCTCGACGAGACGCTGTCGCGCGCCGAGTTCCAGAAGATCACCTCGGACCTGCTCGAGCGCACCCGCAACCCGTTCAACAACGTCATCCGGGACGCGGGCATCGCCGTCGGCGACATCGACCACGTCGTGCTCGTCGGTGGTTCCACCCGCATGCCGGCCGTGTCCGAGCTGGTCAAGGAGCTGACCGGCGGCCGCGAGCCGAACAAGGGCGTGAACCCGGACGAGGTCGTCGCGGTCGGCGCGGCGCTGCAGGCCGGTGTGCTCAAGGGTGAGGTCAAGGACGTCCTGCTGCTGGACGTGACCCCGCTGTCGCTGGGCATCGAGACCAAGGGTGGCGTGTTCACCAAGCTCATCGAGCGCAACACCACGATCCCGACCAAGCGCTCGGAGATCTTCTCCACCGCGGACGACAACCAGCCGTCGGTGCAGATCCAGGTGTTCCAGGGTGAGCGCGAGATCGCCGCGCACAACAAGAAGCTCGGCATGTTCGAGCTGACCGGTCTCCCGCCCGCCCCGCGTGGCGTGCCGCAGATCGAGGTCACCTTCGACATCGACGCGAACGGCATCGTGCACGTCCTGGCCAAGGACCTCGGCACGAACAAGGAGCAGTCGATGACGATCACCGGTGGCTCCGCGCTGCCGAAGGACGACATCGAGCGCATGGTCAAGGACGCCGAGGCGCACGCCGAGGAAGACAAGACCCGCCGCGAAGAGGCCGAGACCCGCAACCAGGCCGAGACGCTGGTCTACCAGACCGAGAAGTTCCTCAAGGACAACGACGACAAGCTGCCCGAGGAACTCAAGGGCAAGGTCAAGTCCGCGATCGACGAGGCCAACGAAGCCCTGAAGGGCACGGACTCGACCAAGATCCGCGAGGCGATCGAGAAGCTGAACACCGCTTCGCAGGAGCTGGGCACCGCCCTGTACGCCAACGCGAACGCCGACGCTGCGGCCGGTGCGGCCGGTGCCTCTGGCGCGGCCGGGGACGCCGGTGCGGCCGGCGGCCAGGCCAAGGCCGATGACGTGGTGGACGCCGAGATCGTCGAAGAGGACGAGAAGAAGTGACCCACAGCTACGACGAATCCGAGAGCCAGGGCCGAGGCCCCGAGGAGCCGGTGGTCGTGCGGGATCGGCGTCGGGTGGACCCCCAGACCGGGCAGGTCCGCCCGCCCGGTCCGGCCCACGCCGCGCCGGAGCCGGACGAGGCGCCCGTGGAACACGCGGGTCCCTCGCTCGGCGAGTCCATTGTGGACGACTCGGTGTCGGTGGTCTCCGACGTGGAGAAGGAGCTGTCCGAGCGCACCGCCGACCTCCAGCGCCTGCAGGCGGAGTACGCCAACTACCGCAAGCGGGTCGAGCGCGACCGCGAGGCGGTCGTCCTCGGCGCGAAAGCGACCGTGGTGAACGACCTGCTGCCGCTGCTCGACGACCTCGAGCGGGCCGAGCAGCACGGTGACCTCACCGGCGCGTTCAAGGCGGTCGGCGACAAGCTGATCAGCGGCCTGCAGCGCGCGGGGCTCGAGTCGTTCGGCAACGAGGGCGAGCCCTTCGACCCGAGCGTGCACGAAGCCGTGCAGCACAACACCTCGCCGGACGTGGCGGGCCCGACGGTCACCGTGGTCATGCGCCGCGGTTACCGCTTCGGGGACCGCGTACTGCGGGCGGCGCTGGTCGGCGTGACCGACCACGAGCCCGGCGCGGCCCCGGTGGACCCGCCCGTCGGTGGCGAGCTGCCACTCGGCGGCGGAGTCGATGAACAGCAGCAGTAAGACGTATCCGGTTCAAGTGGGAGGAGGAGACGCCCGATGAGTGCACGGGAATGGATCGGTAAGGACTTCTACCGTGAACTGGGCGTCTCTTCCGACGCCACCTCGGACGAGATCAAGAAGGCCTACCGGAAGCTGGCCAAGGAGAACCACCCGGACGCGAACGCCGGCAACGCCGACGCGGAGCAGAAGTTCAAGGCGGTCTCCGAGGCGTATGGCGTGCTCTCCGACGCGAGCAAGCGCAAGGAGTACGACGAAGCGCGACGGCTGTTCGGCAGCGGGGGCGGGTTCAACTTCCCCGGCGGTGGCGGCGGCACCGGCAGCTTCGACGTCGGGGACATCTTCGGCCAGGCCGGCGCGGGCCAGCAGCAGGGCTTCGGCGGCCTCGGGGACATCCTCGGCGGGCTGTTCGGCCGTGGCCGCGGGGCGGCGAGTGCGACGGCCAACCGGCCGCAGCGCGGTGCCGACGTCGAGACGGACGTCCGGATCGACTTCACCGAGGCGGTCAAGGGCGCGACCCTGCCGCTGCGGCTGTCGAGCCCGGCGACCTGTTCGACGTGCAGCGGCAACGGTGCGAAGCCGGGTACGTCGCCGCGGACCTGCCCGACCTGTTCCGGTTCGGGGCTGGTCAGCCGCAGCCAGGGTGCCTTCGCGTTCTCGGAGCCGTGCCGCGACTGCCGCGGCCGCGGGACGATCATCGACGACCCGTGCCCCGAGTGCGGCGGCGAAGGCGTCAGCACGCGGACCCGCACGCTGACCGTCCGGATCCCGCCGGGCGTCGACGACGACCAGCGGATCCGGCTGGCCGGTCAGGGCGAGCCGGGCCGGGGCGGCGCGCAGGCGGGCGACCTGTACGTCCGGGTGCACGTGGCTCCGCACAAGCTGTTCGGGCGCAAGGCGCTCGACCTGACGGTCACCGTGCCGGTCGACTTCACCGAACTGGCGCTCGGCACCACGATCACGGTGCCGACGCTCGAGGGCAAGGTCTCGCTCAAGGTGCCGCCGGGCACCGCGAGCGGCCGGGTGCTGCGCGTGCGCGGCAAGGGCATCGCCAAGCGCGACGGTGCGCAAGGTGACCTGCTCGTCACCCTCCAGGCGGCGATTCCCGCCAAACTGGACGACAAGGCGCGCGAAGCACTGCAGGCGTACGCCGAGTCGATGGCCGGGCACGACCCCCGGCCCGAGATCACTGAGCTGCTCGAAGGCAGGTGAGTGGGATGTTCGGCGGGATCCCGCAGGAAGGCGACGAAGAGACCCCGGTGTTCGTCATCTCGGTGGCGGCCCAGCTCGCCGGGATGCACGCGCAGACGTTGCGCACCTACGACCGGCAGGGCCTGGTGTCACCGGGCCGCACCTCCGGTGGCGGGCGGCGCTACTCGATGCGGGACATCGCGCTGCTGCGCGAGGTCCAGCGCCTGTCGCAGGAGGACGGCGTCAACCTGGCCGGCATCAAGCGCATCATCGAGCTGGAGAACCAGGTCGACGCGCTGCGGGCCCGGATCACCGAGCTGACCGAGGAACTGGCCGCGGCGTACGTGGCCGGCGAACAGGCCGCGGCGGCCGCGCACGCGTCCTACCGCCGGGACCTCGTGCCGCTCAACCAGCAGACCGCCATGGTGGTCTGGCGTCCCAAGCGCCGCTGAGCACGTGAACCGCGAAGGCCTCCCCGGGTGACCGGGGAGGCCTTCGTGCGTCAGAGCTCCAGCCGCGGCCAGGCCGCGAGGTCGGCCAGCATCCGGCGGTCGTGCGTCGCGACGACCACCGCGGCCGGGGTCTTCAGCAAGGCCTCGGTCAGCTCCTCGACGAGCACCGCCGACAGGTGGTTGGTCGGCTCGTCGAAGACGAGCACGTCCGGCCGTCCGGCCAGCCGCAGGGCGAGGTCGAGCCGGCGTTGCTGACCCTGCGACATCCGCCCGACCGGGGTGCGCAGCGCTTCGGCGTCGAGCAGTCCCATCGCCGAAAACGGGACGCCCGCTCGCTCGAACAGCGCGCGAGCGGTGAGCTCTTCAGGCCACGCCGGGACTTCCTGGCCGATCAGGGCCACTTTCGCGCGGGCCAGGTGCCGGACCGAACCCGTTGTCGGCGTGAGCTTTCCGGCGAGCGCGGACAGCAGCGTCGACTTGCCCGCACCGTTCTCGCCGGTGACCAGCAGCCGGTCGCCGCGGTCGAGTGACAGCGTCACCGGGCCGGTGAGCCGTCCGGCGACGCCGACGTCGTCCAGGCGGACGAGCGCCTGAGCGCCGGAGCCGAGATCCGGCCACCGCAACGACAACGGTGGTTCGGGCACGGTGACGCGGTGCGCTTCGAGCGCGGCCCGTTCCCGGTTGAGGGCCTGGACGACGCCGGGCGCGCGGGTCTGCCGCTGGTGCCGTCCGGTGCCCTTGTCCGGGCGCCAGCCGGTGCTGAGCCGGTCGCGGGCCTGCGCCACCGCGGCGGTGAGCTGCCGATGGGCGTCCTGCTGCTCCTCGTGGTCCTGCACCCACCGCTCCCGGTCGCGGCGGCGCCCGTCCTGCCAGGCGTCGTAACCCCCGGCGTACCGGCGCGGACGGCCGTCCTGGCTGGGGTCGAGGTCGAGGAACTCGGTCGCGACGTCGGCCAGCAGCGCCCGGTCGTGGCTGACCAGCGCGACCCCGCCGTCGTGCCCGCGCAGGCGGGCGGTGAGGAACGCGAGGCCGGCGGCGTCGAGGTGGTTGCCGGGCTCGTCGAGCAGCAGGAAGTCGTACCGCGCGCCGAGCAGGCAGGCCAGCCGCACGCGGTAGCGCTGCCCCACCGAAAGCGTGCTCAGCGCCCGGCCGCGGTCGGCACAGGCGTCGAGCGCTTCGAGCGCGACGTCGATGCGGCGCTCGGCGTCCCACGCGTCGAGGCGCGTGGCCGCGTCGAGCGCGGCGGCGTAGCGATCTTCGGCGCCTTCGGCCGACTTCGCGAGATCTTCGGTGGCGGTATCGAGGGCGCGCAGGGCGGCGTGGACGTCCCGCAACGCCGCGGTGGTCAGCGTCCTGACGGTCTCGCCGGACCGGAACGGCAACGCCTGCCGCGCGACTCCGACGGTGCCGGTCCGGTGCACGACCCCGTGATCGGGCGCGCAAAGGCCGGCGAGGACGTGCAGCAACGTGGTTTTGCCACGCCCGTTCTCGCCGACGACGGCCAGCCGCGACCGGGCGGAAACGGTGACGCTGACGTCGTGCAGCACCCGGCGCGAGCCGAGCGTGACGCCGACGCCTTCCGCGCGCAGGTGGACGGGCTGGGAGGAAAGAGGGGAAGACAAGGGTGGCTCCGCGGCTCAGGAGGGAGCCGGGCAGCACGGAAGCGGCCGCCCGGCAAGGACCGGAACGGCGGGCGGAAAAGGGGGCGCACCGCCGTCAGCGGCGGTTCCGCAACCTCATGAAGACGGGACAGGAGTACATGATCGCGAGGCTAACCCGCGCGGAGGGGGGCGGCCAAGCGAATAACCGACCGGACGGCGAGGGCCGGCCCGCGCGAGCGCGGAACCGACGCGCGGCAGCCGCGGGCAGCCCCTCCCGGGTGCCCGCGGCTTCGTGTCGCGGTCAAGCCTTGAAGTTCAGCAGCTGCTTCACCTCTGCCGTCCGCGACTCGATCACCCGGCGGGCCAGGTCGCGGGCCTCGGCGTTCACGCCGCCGGAAGTTCCGTTCTCCGACTGGGCCAGCTCCACCGCGCCTTGCTGCTGGCCCGTCAGCACGTCGAGGAACTTGCGGGTGAACTCCTGGTCCGGCGCCGACTTCAGCGCTCCCACCAGGTCCGGGGCCGTCATCTTCATGCCGCCGTGGCCCGCGTGGGCTTGGGGGTTCGCGTCCATCGTCTCGGGCTCGTTCCAGGCTCGGAGCCAGCTCTTCACCTGGTCGACCTCGGTCCGCTGCGTCACCTCGATCGCCGCCGCCAGTTCCTTCAGCGGGGCCGGAACCGCGCGGCCCGCGGCGAGGTGGGCGATCTCGATCCCCTGCTCGTTCTGGGGGATCAGCATCTGCAGGAACATCACGTCGGCCGCGTTGTGGGACGGGGCGGCCGGCGTCGCGCCGCTGCTGCATCCGGTCAGCAGCAGCGCGACGACGGCCAGGACCAGCCTCACTGGCGCTGCCAGAGGGCCGGGGTGTTCGGCGGCTCCCAGCCCGCGATCGCCGTGTGCGGCTGGAGGCAGCGGTAGCTCGCGCCGTTGTACGTCACGACGTCGCCCGCCTTGTACGCCGTGCCCGCCGACCAGGTGCCGGTCGACGGCGGGGTCGTCGTCGGGGGCGGGGTCGTGGTGGGCGGCGGGGTCGTGGTCGGGGGCGGCGTGGTGGTGGGCGGCGGAGTGGTGCCCCCGCCGCCGACCTGCAGGTCGACGCAGCTGTAGAACGCGTTGGCCGTGTCCGAGATGTTCCAGATGGCCAGCACCTTGATCCGGCCCGAGTAACCGGCCAGGTTCACCGTGTGCGACAGCGTCGGTGGCGGCTGCTGGTTGTTGCCGTTGAAGACCGCGACACGCGTGTTGCCGACGTAGTACTCGTAGTTCGTCGTCGAGTGGCGGGCGGTGAACACCCAGTTGAACGTCACCGTGCTGCCGACGGACTTCGCGGGCCACGCCTTCGATTCGTCGTTCAGCTGGGCGAACTGGGACAGCCCGCCGTTGCAGCTGCGCAGCCCCTTCGGGCCTTCGACGCTCTGCGGTTCGTAGACGATCTCGCCGCAGTTCGAGACCTTCCCGGCCGCGCAGTTGGCCTGCCGGCTGGGCGGGTCGGAGATGTACCCGTGGGCACTCGCGGTGGCCGCGGGGAGGACGACGACCAGCACCGGCGCCAGCAGGGCACCGGCCGCGGCCGCGAAGAGCTTTCGTTTCCAGGTCATTTCGGCTCCTCGAGGGGGAACAGCTCTGTTCCGGGGGGAGGACGAACGAGCACATCCGGGGAAGATGTGGTCTAGACCATAAGTCGATTCGGGCACAACGGTCAACGAACTACCGCCGTTCGACGATTTCGCTGCTCCGCTCGGCTCAATGCGAAGGTCGGGACGGCTGCTGCAGGTGTTCGCCGAAGAAAGACGTCACTCGGCGCCAGGCGTCTTCCGACGCTTCGTGGTGGTAGGTGAACCCGACCACCTTGAGCAGCAGGTTCAGCGGCAGGACGACGTCGATCTTGTTCGCGAACCCGTGGCTCGCGCCCGGGTACTCCTTGACGTCGTGCGGGATCTCGCGCTCGGTGAGCGCCGTCTCGAGCTTCGCCGCCGCGCCGCGCAGCGAGAAGTCCTTCTTGCCGAAGCTGGCGACGACCGGGCAGGCGTCGTCGAGCACCGACAGGTTCTTCGGCAGCTGCCCGTAGTACGGCGCCGAAGCCTCGAACCCGCGGGCCGCCGCGACGAGGGCGAAGCCGCCGCCCATGCAGAAGCCGGCGATGCCGATCCGGCCCGTGCAGTCCGGGCGGGCGGCGAGCAGCGCGCGGGACGCCTCGATGTCGTCGAAGCTGCGCCCCCGGTTGGCGAACATGTCCGAAAACACCCGGCGCACGCAGCGGCGCATGCCCCCGCGCGAGTACAGGTCCGGGCTGAGCGCCAAGAAGCCCTCGGCGGCGAAGCGGTCGGTGATGTTCTTCGTGTCCTGGCTCAGCCCGAAAGCGTCGTGGATGAGCACCACACCGGGGTGCGGCCCTTCGCCGGCGGGTTCCGCCAGGTAGCCGCCGATGGTGCCGTCCGAAACCGGAATCGTCATCTCCATATCGGCGACGATAGCGCGTTCAATCCAGGGTGAACGGGTCGTACGAAATCCGCTCCAGGTCGATCCCCTTGGCGAGCAGCTTCGCGATGGTGGATTGGATCATCGGCGGCGAACCGGAAACGAGGACGTCGTGGTTCTTCCACGAACCCCGCTGCGTCACGGCGTGCGCGAGCGTGCCGCGGTCGCCGCCGGCCACCGCGCCTTCCTCGGTGACCGGCGTGACCGTCAGCCATTTGGACGTCGCGGCCAGCCGGCGCAAATCGTCCAATGCGTACAAATCTTCCGGTCTTCGGCCGCCGAAGAACAGGTGCACCGGCGGATTACGCTTCCAGTGCGCGAGGTCGTCGATGATCGCCATCAGCGGCGTGATGCCGGTGCCGCCGCCGATCAGCAGCAGACGCCGCTTGGTGGTGGTCGGCCGCACGTCGAGGGCGCCCATCGACGGCCCGAGGCGCCAGACGTCACCCGGCCGGGTGTGGTTGACGATGCTGCCGCTGACCCAGCCGCCGGGCACCGCGCGCACGTGGAACGTGAGCTGCCCGTCGCCGCGCGGCGCGTTCGCCGGGGACAGGTACCGCCAGAACCGGGGCCGCTGCGGCACTTCGACGCTGACGTACCCGCCGGCGCGGTACGGCAGCAGCCCCTCGGTGCGCACCTTCACCAGTGCGACGTCGCGGGCGAGTTTCCGGTGCTCCAGCACGGTCGCCGACCACGCCGCCGGCCCGGTCTCCGCCTGCGCCGCCTCGCGCATGGTCTTGGCGATGAGCCCGTACGCCGAGGTCCACGCCGATTCGACCTCGTGCGTCCACTTCTCCTTGAGGAACCGCTTGAGCGCCGCGATCAGCGCCACGCCGACGGCGTCGTAGTGGCGGGAGACGACGGCGAACTTGCGGTGGTCGCGGCCCAGCTGGCCGAGGAAAGTGACCAGCTCGTCGGGCCGGTCGACCATCTGCACGACGTACACGAGCGCGCGCAGCAGCCTGCTCCGCTGGGTCGACATGGTGACCGGGAACAGGTCACGGCAATCGGGGGCGATCACGAACAACGCGCCGTAGAAGTACTGCGCCAGTTCGTCGGCTCTCGGCTCGACGGCCGCAAAACTTTCACGAATCAATCGCGCCAGTTCGCGACCTTCCACGGCCGAAACAGGAAGTGTCTCGGGCAGCGTGGAGATCTTCACGGATTCAGCATTCATCGGGAACGGTAATCTCCAGTCGTGCACAGGTAAAAGCGCCGTCCATGCGGCGTCGCTGTCGCGGTGCCGCCCCCGAGGGTTCCCGACTGTAGGCGCATTCCCGTGCAGATGCGCGTGATTCCGCGCGGTCCCGCTCGATCGGAGCAATTTGGACACACCGGGTCAACCCGATCTGGCACTGCGTAAAAACGATCAGTTCACGGTGAAATGTTCACCGGACAGGAGTATTGCCTTTCCGGTGTTACGGGAATCAGTCGATCGTGAACGGATCGTATTGGATCTGGTCCAGTGCGCTGCCCGCCACGAGCATGCGCGAGACCGTCGCGCGGATCATCGCCGGCGAGCCGGACACGAGGATGTCGTGGCCGGGCCAGGCGCCGTAGCGCGTGACGGCCTCGGCCAGCGTGCCCTGCTCGAACCCGGGGACGTCGCCGCCGCGCTCCACCACCGGCGAGATGGTGAGCCACGGGTTGATGGCCGCGAGCGCGCGCAGCTCTTCGAGGTCGTAGAGGTCCTCACGGGACGGTCCGCCGTAGAAGAGGTGCGTCTTCGGGTTCTCGCCCCAGAGCGCGAGGTGGTCGAGGATCGAGCGCAGCGGCGCCACGCCGGTGCCGCCGGCGATCATCAGCACGCCTCGTGACGCTTCGCGGTCGACCGTCAGCCGGCCGAGTGGCGGGCCGAGCCGCCAGACATCGCCGGGCTGGGTGTGGCTGACGATGGCGCGGGAGACCCAGCCGCCGTCGACCGCGCGGACGTGGAACTCGATGCCGCCGTCTTCGCGCGGCGCGTTCGCCGGCGAAAGGTAGCGCCACAGCCGCGGCCGCTGCGGCACTTCGACGCTCATGTACTGGCCGGGGTGGTAGGGCACCGGCTGCTCCGGCCGCAGCCGGACGAGGGCGAGGTCCCAGGTCAGCCGCCGGTGCTCGACCACGGTGGCGTGCCACGACGGCGGGTTCTGGTCGGCCGCGGCGGCGTCCTGCATGGCCCGCGCGGCGATCGTGAAGGCCTCGGCCCACGCGCGTTCGACCTCCGGCGTCCACTCCCGGCCGAGGTGGTTCTTGAGCGACGCGAGCAGGGCCGTCCCGACGGCTTCGTAGTGCCGCGGCACCACGCCGAACTTGCGGTGGTCGCGCCCGAGCTGGCGCAGGAACGGCGCCAGGTCGTCGGGCCGGTCCACCATCTGCACGATGTGCACCAGCGCGCGGACCAGCCGGCCGCGCTGGATCTCCATGTTGATCGGGAAGAAGTCGCGCGTGGTGGGGGCCAGGGTGAACAGCATCCCGTAGAAGAACTGGGAGATGTCCGCGATGTACGGCTCGGACTTCGCCCAGCTGTCCCGGATGAGCTTGACCATCGCGGCGACGGCGGCGGGGGCTTCACGCGGGGCCGAAGACCTGGGGAGCGGGCTGACCGAGTCGGCGGTCATGAGGGGGTGTTCACGGGTCGGGGACCGCCTCCTGGGTCCATCGCCACTGCAGCCACCTCGTCACTCGAACGCGCCGCGCACGCGGCCCGTCCGCAGGGTAGCCGCCGGGCGGCCTTTTGCCCGCATTGTTGCTCCGACCGGGTGTATTTCCGCCGGTGGGAGCGTGGGCGACCTCACCGATCGGATGGTTGCCCTGAGCAAGCGTCCGGCAATAAACTTGTATTGCACAACTAAGGGAGGTTCCGATGGGCTTCGACGACACCGACGACGACGTCCGGGTCGAGCTCATGCGCGAGCTGAAGACGGCTTCCCAGCTCCAGCACGCCTGGATCATGCAGGCCTGGCAGAGCGAGCCGGGACTGCACCCGGCGGCCGCGATGCTGCTCTCCGACCTGGCGAAGAACGGCGAGGCCCGGCCGTCCGAGCTGGCGAAACGCCGTTTCGTCGACCTCTCCGTGGTGAGCAGGCAGATCGCCCAGCTCTCCGCCGCCGGGCTGGTCGACCGCCGTCCCGCGCCCGAGGACGGCCGCGCGTCGCTGGTCAGCGTGTCGGAAAAGGGGCGGGCCGAGCTCGTCCGCTGGCGCGCCAACTACCTCGAGTTCATGGAAAAGGCGCTCGGCGGCTGGGACGACGAGCGCGTCACCGAGCTCACCGAGCGGCTCGCGGGGATGAACGAGGACCTCCGCCGCGCGCTCGGCAGCGCGGCCTGCGGGGCCGGCTCGACCAGGTGACGCAGGGCCGCCGCGGGGACACCCGCAGTGGCCTTTTTGCCAGCCGTACTGTCTCCGTTCGGGCCTGACTTCGCGGTGTTCGGCCGGGTTAACTTCGGTAGGTGACGCGTAGCCGGGTCGCACTGCTGTGCGCGTTGGGGATCGACAACTTCGGCTCTGGTCTGTTCCTCCCGTTGGCGCTGGTCTACGTGACCCAGGTGGTCGGGGTGCCGCTCGCCGTGGCGGGCACGGCCGTCACCCTCGGCACCGTCGGCGGCCTCGTCGTGCCGCCGCTCGCCGGTCGGCTCGTCGACCGCATCGGGCCGCGGACGGTGGTGGTCGGGGCCCAGCTGCTGCAGGCCGCCGGGACGGGCGCCTACCTCATCGCCGGCGGCCCGGGTCCGGTGGTGGTCGCGGCGGTGCTGCTCGCGACCGGCCAGCAGTTGTTCTACAGCTCCCTGTTCGTGCTCATCGCCGACGTCGCGGGCGACGTCCAGAAGGATCGGCCGTTCGCCGAGGTGGGGATGGTGCGGGCCGGCTGCTTCGGCCTCGGCGGGCTCACCGCGGGCGCGCTCCTGACGTGGGCCGGCACGTCCGGGTACCGCATCGCGCTGGCCTTGGACGCGCTGACGTTCTTCGCGGCGGCGTTGATCCTGGTCTTCTTCGTCCGGCTGGCGCGCCCGGTGAAGCGGCCCGCCGAGCAGTCGGTCCGGGTGCTCCGGAACCGGCCCTACCTCGCGCTGATCCTGTTCAGCGGCCTCTTCGGGCTTTCGCTCGACTTCTTCCTGATCGGCATGCCGGTGTTCGTGCTCGACCGGCTGCACGGCCCGGTCTGGCTGCCCGGCGCGATCCTCGCCCTGCTGACCGTGCTGACCAGCGTCGGCGGCACGATCGCGCTGCGGCTCACCGCGCGGCTGACGCGGCTCGCCGCGATGCGCGCGGGTTCGGCGTTGTTCGCCGCGTGGTGCCTGGTCAGCCTCGGCGTGCTGCTGGTCCCCGACGGCTGGCAGGTCGTCTACCTGCTGGCGTCGACGCTCGTGTTCGCCGCCGGCGACCTGGTCTTCGGGCCGCGGTCGGGGGCGCTGGCCGAGGCCGCGGCACCTCCGGTCGCCCGCGGGCGTTATCTCGCTGCGTACCAGTACGCGTTCGCCGTGGCGCAGGTGATCGCGCCGGTCGTGGTCGCGTTGTTTTCGGTGGCCGACTGGTTACCCTGGGTGCTGGTCGGGGCGTGCGCCGGACTCGCCGTGGCCGGGCTCGGCACACTGGGATCACGGCTGCCGGCAGGTGCCGTGGCACCAGGTCAGAGTTGAGCGGAACAGACTCAAGTTTTCGTGCGTTAAGGGTAGTGACGGGCCTCGGTCAGGCCTGTCACCAGTACTTTCGAGTTATCGAGCATGAGGTGAGGGATGGACGCTTTCAACCCGACCACGAAGACCCAGCAGGCGATCTCGTCGGCGGCGCAGGCGGCCACGATGGCGGGCAACCCCCACGTGTCGGCCGCGCACCTGCTGGGCGCCCTGCTGGCGCAGGGTGAGGGGCTGACCGCACCGCTGCTGACCGCGGTCGGGGCCGACCCGGAGGTGGTGCACAAGGAGCTGGAGCCGCTCATCGCGGCGCTGCCGTCGGCGACCGGCGCGACCGTGTCGAGCCCGCAGTTCGACACCCACGCCGTCAAGTCGCTGACGCGCGCCCAGAAGCTCGCCACCGAACTGGGCGACGAGTACGTCTCGACCGAGCACCTGCTCGTCGGGCTCGCGACCGAGGGCGGCCAGGTCGCCGACCTGCTCAAGCGCCACGGCGCGACGCCGGACGCGCTGCAGGAGGCGTTCGTCAAGGTCCGCGGCTCCGCCCGGATCACCAGCGAGGACCCGGAGAGCACGTTCAAGGCGCTGGAGAAGTACGGCGTCGACCTCACCGAACGGGCCCGGCGCGGCGAGCTGGACCCGGTCATCGGCCGCGACACCGAGATCCGCCGCGTCGTGCAGGTGCTGTCGCGGCGCACCAAGAACAACCCGGTCCTGATCGGCGAGCCGGGCGTCGGCAAGACGGCCATCGTCGAAGGGCTGGCCCAGCGCATCGTCGCCGGGGACGTGCCCGAATCGCTGCGCGGCAAGCGCGTCGTCGCCCTCGACCTGGGGTCGATGGTGGCCGGCGCGAAGTTCCGCGGCGAGTTCGAGGAGCGGCTGAAGGCCGTGCTCAAGGAGATCACCGACTCCGCGGGCGAGGTCGTCACGTTCATCGACGAGCTGCACACGATCGTCGGCGCCGGCGCGACCGGCGAGGGCGCGATGGACGCGGGCAACATGATCAAGCCGATGCTCGCCCGCGGCGAGCTGCGGATGGTCGGCGCGACCACGCTCGACGAGTACCGCCAGCACATCGAGAAGGACGCCGCCCTGGAGCGGCGCTTCCAGCAGGTGCTCGTCGGCGAGCCGTCGCCCGAGGACACCATCGCGATCCTTCGCGGGCTGAAGGAGCGCTACGAGGTGCACCACGGTGTCCGGATCACGGACGCCGCGCTGGTCGCCGCCTCGACGTTGTCCGACCGCTACATCACCGCGCGCTTCCTGCCGGACAAGGCGATCGACCTGGTCGACGAAGCCGCGTCCAAGCTGCGCATGGAGATCGACTCGCGGCCGGTGGAGATCGACGAGGTCGAGCGCTCCGTCCGGCGCCTGGAGATCGAGGAGATGGCACTCGCCAAGGAGAGCGACGCCGCTTCGAAGGAGCGGCTCAACGCGTTGCGCGCCGAGCTGGCCGAGAAGCGCGAGTCGCTGACGGCGCTGACCGCCCGCTGGCAGAACGAGAAGGGCTCCATCGAGCGCGTCCGCGAGCTCAAGGAGCAGCTCGAGCAGCTGCGCGGCGAGTCCGAACGCGCCGAGCGCGACGGCGACCTCGGCAAGGCCGCCGAGCTGCGCTACGGCCGGATCCCGGCGCTGGAGAAGGAGTTCGAAGCGGCCACCGAGGCGAACGAGGCCAGCCGGCAGAACGTCATGCTCAAGGAAGAGGTCGGCGCGGACGACGTCGCGGACGTCGTCAGCGCGTGGACCGGCATCCCGGCGGGACGGCTGCTGGAGGGCGAGACCGGCAAGCTGCTGCGGATGGAGGAGGAGCTCGGCCGGCGCGTCATCGGGCAGGCCGAGGCCGTGCAGGTCGTCTCGGACGCGGTGCGCCGCAGCCGGGCCGGCGTCGCCGACCCCGACCGCCCGACCGGTTCGTTCCTGTTCCTCGGCCCGACCGGCGTCGGCAAGACCGAGCTGGCCAAGGCGCTGGCGGAGTTCCTGTTCGACGACGAGCGCGCGATGCAGCGCATCGACATGAGCGAGTACGCCGAGAAGCACTCGGTGGCGCGCCTGGTCGGTGCCCCGCCGGGCTACGTCGGGTACGACCAGGGCGGGCAGCTGACCGAGGCCGTCCGGCGCCGGCCGTACTCGGTGGTGCTGCTCGACGAGGTCGAGAAGGCCCACCCGGACGTCTTCGACGTGCTGCTGCAGGTCCTCGACGACGGGCGGCTGACCGACGGCCAGGGCCGGACGGTGGACTTCCGGAACACCATCCTGATCCTGACGTCCAACCTCGGCTCGCAGGCCATCGCCGACCCGAACCTCGACGAGCGGCAGCGGCGGGACGCGGTGCTCTCGGTGGTGCAGCGGCAGTTCAAGCCGGAGTTCCTCAACCGGCTCGACGACATCGTCGTGTTCCACTCGCTCGGCACCGAGCAGCTGACGTCCATTGTGGACATCCAGGTGGCGCGGCTGGCCGCGCGGCTGGCGCAGCGCCGGCTCCACCTCGACGTCACGGACGGCGCCCGCGAGTGGCTCGCCCTCAACGGCTTCGACCCGATCTACGGTGCCCGCCCGCTGCGGCGGCTGGTCCAGTCGGCGATCGGCGACAAGCTGGCGAAGGAGCTGCTGTCGGGAGAGATCCGCGACGGCGACACGGTGCGCGTCGACATCCCGGAGCTGGAAGCCGGTGACTCGCTGACCGTCGAGCGCGTCTGAACCTCGTGAGTGGTCAGGGCGGTTCCAACCGCCCTGACCACTCACGAGGACGGGCGTCCACTGTAGAGATTTGTCGACTCGGTGCGGGGATTTGATCCGAATGGGCCCGGCGACACGGGTACCGGCCATCAGCTCTTCGGCCTAGCAGGCGATACCCTGCACGTCGTGGGTATTCCGGCGTGGATCTGGTTCGTCATCGCGGCCGTCGCCCTGGTGGCCGGCCTCGGGCTGCTCGCGGCCGACCGGGCGAAGGAGGGCTCGCGCAACCGCGAGCGCATGCGCTGGGCTCAGTTGCGCGGCTGGCAGTTCGTCGAGGAGGACGAACGGCTGCCGCAGCAGTGGTCCAACGGCGCGATCGGCTACTTCGGCGCGGACGCCGCCGTCAACGTCGTCGCGGGGTCGACCTTCACCTCCGACGGCCGCCGGCCCGTGTTCATCTTCGACATCGAGTCCGAGGGGCAGATCCCGGCCGTCGTCGTCGCCGTGCGCTGCAACAAGAAGCACCGGATCCCGATCGAGATGTGGCTGTCCAGCGTGCCCTTCCAGCGCGCCGACATGCCCGAGATGCTCGGCCCGATCGGCTCCCGCTACGCCTTCGCGGACGACGCCGACGGTGCCCGCGCGGTGATCACCCAGGAGCTCGTCGACGCCGCGGACCAGCTCGGCGGCGACGTCGGCGTGGCCTGGCTCGAGGCCGAGTGGGTGCTCGCGAGCGTCGTCCCGACCGCCGGGCCCTCGCGGCTCGAGCGGCTGCTGCGCGACCTCGGCGAGATCGCGGACATCGTCGACCCGTTCGACGAGGACTACGACGCGGGCCGCCACCAGGCGAGCGCGCCCATCCCGACCCCGGGCTCGACCCCGCCCGCCACCCCGGCCGCCGGGACGCCGGTCCAGCAGCCGCCCGCCGAGCCGACGCAGCAGGACTAGGGGTTCAGCGGGCGGTCGAACAGGCTGCCCGAGAACGACGGGGTGAGGGTGCCGCGCACGGTGGCCGCCCCGCCCTGGACGTGGACCACGCGGTCGACGCCGAGGTCGCCGCTGATCGAGCCGGCCGAAAGGTCGTGCGACACCTTCACCAGGCCGCCGGCCGGGCCGAGCTGACCGCCCACCTCGTGCTGCTGGCCGAGGTCGAGGTCGCCGGCGAACTGCCCGCTCGCGTGCTGCTCCGACGACGTGCCGACGGCGCCGAGCCGGCCGAGGTCGACGGCCTGCCCGGACGAGCGGCGCACGGCGAGCCCGCCGGTGAGGTCGCCGGCGAACCGCCCGGTGGGGCTCAGCCCGGTGTCGACCTGCTCGGCGTGCTCGCTCAGCACGTCGACGCCGTTGCCCAGCAGGACGCCGTGGTGCGCGCTGTCGCTCGTGCCGAGCCGCGCGGGCGCGGGCGAGCCGGCCAGGCGCTGCTCGTCGCCGGCGGTCACGACGGCCTGGCCGACCCCGACGTCCTGGCGGCCGGCCCGGCTCGCGAAGGCACCGGACGAACCGGCGCCCGCGGCCTCCCCGACGTCGGCGAGGAACCGGGCTTCGCCGACCCGCTTGCCGAAGACGTCGCGGCGGCCCGCGGTGAGGCCGTCGCCGTCGAGCTGCCCGGCGTGCTGGTGGTCGACGGGCAACGAGATGCCGTTCAGCGGCAGGGTGACGTCGGTGGGGCTCGCCAAGGCGGCGGCGGGGGCCGCGAAGAGCAGTGCGACGGGCGCCGCACCGGCGGCGACTTTGGGCAGGTAGCCGCTTTTCCGCTTGCTGTGCTTACCCATGCGCCGGACCATACTTCCCCGTCGGCTCGAACGCATGTCTGCCCGTGACCAGCGGGTATGTTCACCCACATGACCACCACCGCTCTCATAACCGGTGCCACGGCGGGCATCGGCGCGCAGTTCGCGCGCACGCTCGCCGCCGAGAAGTACGACCTGGTGCTCGTCGCCCGCGACACCGCGCGGCTGGAGGCGTACGCCGCTGAGCTGCGGGAAAAGCACGGGGTCGCCGTCGAAGTGCTCGCCGCCGATCTGTCCGAAGTGGACGGACGGGCCGCGGTCGAGGAGCGGCTCGCCGCCGGGCCGGTCGACCTGCTGGTGAACAACGCCGGGTTCGGCCTGAACGGCGACTTCTGGACCATCCCGCCGGACGCGCTGCAGCGCCAGCTCGACGTCAACGTCACCGCCGTGCTGCGGCTGACGCGGGCGGTGCTGCCCGGCATGATCGAGCGCGGCCGCGGGGAAATCATCCAGGTCAGCAGCGTCGCCGGGTTCTTCAGCGGCCGCGGTTCGACCTACACGGCCAGCAAGAACTGGGTCACGTCGTTCACCGAAGGCATCGCCGCGTCGCTGCCCAAGGGCGTCCGGATGATGGCGCTCTGCCCGGGCTTCACGGCGACGGAGTTCCACGAGCGGGCGGGGATCGGCAAACCCGGCCCGAAAATCGCCTGGCTGGGTGTCGAACAGGTGGTCGGCGAGGCGCTCGCGGACCTGCGCCGCGGCAAGGTGATCTCGGTGCCGAGCCTGCAGTACAAGGCCGTCGTCGCGATCGGCGGCCTGTTGCCCCGCGCGGTGCTGCGCCGGATCAGCGGCGGTCGCGGCCGCACCTGAGACGTCACTTTCCCCAGGAAAGCTCCGACGGAGCTTTCCTGGGGAAAGTGACGCGGTAGGGCTGCCCCCACCTCGAAGAGGCGCGTGCGCACCAGGGTGGGTCGGGGGCTGCCTCACTAGCGTTTTTCGCATGACGACTGAGGCGGTTCGGCTCGAGGCCGTGCGCAAGGAGTACGGCGGTGTGGTCGCGCTGGACGGGGTCTCGATCTCCTTCCCGCGTGGCGGTTTCACGGCGGTGATGGGCCCGTCCGGTTCGGGCAAGAGCACGTTCCTGCACTGCGCGGCGGGCCTCGACCGGCCGACGTCGGGCCGCGTCGTGCTCGACGGCCAGGACCTCGACGGCAAGAGCGAGACCTTCCTGACGAAGCTGCGGCGCGACCGCGTCGGGTTCGTCTTCCAGGCGTTCAACCTGCTGCCGGCGCTGACCGTCGAGCAGAACGTCGTGCTGCCGCTGCAGCTGGCCGGGAAGCGCCCGGACAAGCGCCTGGTGGCGCGGATCCTCACGCACGTCGGCCTCGACGGGCGCCGCAAGCACCTGCCCGGCCGGCTCTCCGGCGGCCAGGCGCAGCGGGTCGCGATCGCGCGCGCCCTGGTCACCGACCCCGCCGTGCTGTTCGCCGACGAACCGACCGGCGCGCTCGACACCCGCACCGCCGCCGACGTGCTCGGCCTGCTGCGCGAGTCCGTCCGGTCGTCGGGCCAGACGGTGATCATGGTGACGCACGACCCCGTCGCCGCGTCCTACGCCGACGAGGTCGTGTTCCTGGCCGACGGCTCGATCGCCGGGCGGCTCGCGCGCCCGACCGCGGAAGCCGTCGCCGAGCGGATGACCCACCTGGGTGCCTGGGACCGGCTGGCGGTGCGGGCCTGATGTTCTCCCTCGCGATGCGGACGCTGCGCCTGCGCAAGGGCGGCTTCCTGGCGACGTTCGTCGCCGTGTTCTTCGGCGCGCTGATCGTCTCGGCGTGCGGTGGCCTGATGGAGTCGGGTATCCGGTCCGAGACGCCGGTGCAGCGCCTGGCCGCGGCGCCGATCGTCGTCGGCGGGCAGCAGACGCTGAAGCTGCCCAAGGACGACCCGGCGACCCTCGACCCGGAGGACAAGCACAAGTTCGAGAACGCGACCCTGCCCGAGCGCGTCCGCCTCGACGCCTCCTTGGCCGGCCGCCTGCGCGCGGTCCCCGGCGTCACGGACGTCGTCGGCGAGCTCAGCTTCCCGGCGCAGATCGGCAGCGCGAGCGCGTTCGGGCACGCCTGGGATTCCGCCGTGCTGACGCCGTACGCGCTCAGCGGTCAGCCACCGCGGCCCGGTGAAGTCGTCGTCGACGCCGGGCTCGGGCTCGCCGTCGGGGACACGCTGCCCGTCGCGGCGCACGGGGTCGTCGGCCAGTACCGCGTGTCCGGGATCGCCCAGGCACCGGAGACCATGCGCGACTCCGCGGTGTTCTTCTCGCCCTCGGACGCTTCGAGGCTCTCGGGACACCCCGGGACCTTCGACACCATCGGCGTCTTCGGCGGCGACGTCGCCGCGGTGACGGCGGTGGTCGGGGACGCGGGGGTCGTGGCGACCGGCGCCGATCGCGGTGCCCTGGAGTTCCCCGAGGTGAACAAGAGCGGCGAGGACCTGATCGTGCTGGCCGCCGTCTCGGGCGGGCTGTCGGCGATGGTCATGGTGTTCGTCGTCGCGGGCACGCTCACGCTCTCGACCCAGCAGCGCCAGCGCGAACTCGCGTTGCTGCGGGCGATCGGCACGACCCCACGCCAGCTGCGGCGGATGGTGCTGGGCGAGGCGCTCGTCGTCGGCCTGCTCGCGGTCGCCGCCGCGGTCGTGCTCGGCCCGGTGCTCGGGCAGTGGCTGTTCGACCAGCTCGCCGCCAACCACGTCATCCCCGACGTGCTGCGGTTCGAGCAGGGCTGGCTGCCGGCGACGGTCGCCGCGGCCGCGTCGCTGCTGGCCGTCGTGGCCGCGTCCTTCGTGGCCGGACGGCGGGCGTCGAAGGTGCGCCCGACCGAGGCGCTCGCCGAAGCCGCCGTCGAACGCCGCTGGCTGACGCCGATCCGGCTGATCACCGCGCTCCTCTGCTTCGCCGGCGGGACGGCGCTGGCCATCGTCACGGTCGCCGTGATGACCGGTCCGGTCGCGGCCAGCACGGCGGGCCCGGCGGTGATGCTGTGGGCGTTCGGCCTCGCGGCGATCAGCCCCGGCGTGACGAAGCTGACGGCGTCGCTGCTGCGCTGGCCGGTGCAGGCGGTCACCGGCGTCACCGGCAGGATCGCGCTGCTCAACACCCGGGTCGGCGCGGTGCGCGCGGCGGGCGCGGTCACCCCGATCATGCTCGCGGTCGGCATCGCGACCGCCAACATCTACCTGCAGACCACCCAGGAAGCCGTCTCGAACCAGGCGTACACCGAGGATCTGCGTGCGGACGCGGTCGTCGGCGCGCCGGGCGGGCTCGACCCGGCGGTGCTGGGGCGGGTGCGCTCCACCCCGGGTGTCGCGGGCGCGTCGGAGTACGTGACGAGCGCGGTGTTCATCGAGAAGCCGTTCGAGTCGAACCAGGACGACGACGGCTGGCCCGCGCTCGGCGTCAGCGAGCTGACCGGGAACGCCGTCGAGGTGCCCGCGACGCTCGGCCGCCAGGTCGGCGACACGCTGTCGCTGCGCCTCGGCGACGGTGCCCGGGTGGACGTGCGGGTGGCCGCCGTCGTGAGCCAGCGCGCCGGGTTAGAGAAGCTCGTGCTGCCCGCCGGGCTGCTGGCGCCGCACACCACGCTCGGGCTCGCGCCCCAGCTGCTGGTCCGCGCCGCCGACGGCGTCGACACGGCGACGCTGACTTCACGCCTTCGCGAGGCGACGGCCGGGTTGCCGGTGTCCGTCGGGGACCGGGACGCGCTGATCGCGGCGCACGCGAAGGGCAACGAAGTCGGCGCCTGGGTCAACTACCTGCTCGTCGGGATGATCATTGCGTACACGGTGATTTCGGTGGTGAACACGCTGGTGATGGCCACGGCCAAGCGGCGCCGCGAGTTCGGGCTGCAGCGGCTGAGCGGGTTCACCCGCGGCCAGGTGCTGCGGATGGCGGGCGTCGAAGGCGGGCTGATCGCCACCATCGCCGTGCTGCTCGGCACGGCCACCGCGGCCGGCGCGATCGTGCCGTTCTGCCTCGTGGTGACCGGCTCGGTGCTGCCGACCGGACCGCTCGCGGTCTACCTGGTGGTGCTCGCGATCGCCGTCGTGCTCGCGCTCGTCGCGATCCTCGTCCCGGCCTGGGCGGCGACGCGCGGGCGTGCGGTCGACGCCACATCGATCGGGGAGTGAGAACGGGCGTGTGTAAGACTCTCGGCCGTGGCGAACCCCGGGTTGGATCAAGCGGCGAAACTCGAACTGGCCAGGCTGGTCACCGATCTTTCCGTGGTGCACGGAAAAGTGACCCTGGCGTCCGGCAAGGAAGCCGACTACTACATCGATCTCCGGCGGGCGACGCTGCACCACGCGGCCGCGCCGCTGATCGGCAAGCTCCTGCGCCAGCTGACGGCGGACTGGGACTACGTGGCGGCCGGCGGCCTGACCCTCGGCGCCGACCCGGTCGCGCTGGCGATGCTGCACTCCGCGGCCACCGACGGCGTCGTGCTGGACGCGTTCGTGGTCCGGAAGTCCGTCAAGGAACACGGCATGCAGCGGCGCATCGAGGGCATGGAGGTCCGCGGCCAGCGCGTGCTGGCGGTCGAGGACACCTCCACGACCGGCGGCAGCGTGCTCGAAGCCGTCGCGGCCCTGCGTGAAGCGGGCGCGACCGTGATCGGCGTGGTGACGGTGGTCGACCGCGACACCGGCGCGCGCGAGGCCATCGAAAAGGAAGGCCTCGAGTACCGGTACATCCTCGGGCTCGACGACCTCGGCCTCGAGTGACCGACCGGGGCCGCCGCGGCGGCCCCGGTCCCGGCTCACTTCTTGAACAGGTCCTTGGCGGCGTCCTTCACGTTCTCGACGGCGCCCTTGAGCCCGGCCTTCGCCTGGTCGGCCTGGCCCTCGGCCTGCAGCTGCTCGTTCCCGGTGGCGTCACCGGCCGCTTCCTTGGCCTTGCCGCCCAGTTCCTCGGCCTTGTTGCCGATCTTGTCGCCCAACGACATCGGGCACCTCCTCCTGCGGTGGCACCCCGGCGGGGCGCCCTGTGCCGTGAAGACCACCGGGGCGCGTGATCGTCACGGATTCGCCCCGGTGACCCACGTCACCGACAATCAGTGCGTGACGTTTTCCGCTCGCCGGTGTCCTCCTCCCGAGAGGAGGTGCCGTGACGACCGCCGCCACACCGCTTGACGACGCGACCCTCGTCGGCCGCGCGCGAGATGGCGACGTGCGGGCGTACGAGCAGCTCGTGCTGCGCTACCAGGGCCCGATGTTCCGGCTCGCCGTGAAGATGCTCGCGCACCGCGGGGACGCCGAAGACGTCGTGCAGGAGGTCTTCCTCAACGCCTGGCGCAAGCTCGGCCAGCTCGGCGAGGACGCCGCGTTCGTCGGCTGGCTCTACCGGGCCACCACGAACCGCTGCCTCAACGCGATCCGCGCGCGCCGGCCCCAGGCCGACGTCGACCTGGACGCCGCCGAGTCGCCGCGGACCGATCTGCAGCCGGAGCGGGCCGCCCAGGTGAGCGGGCAGCTGGCGGCGTTGAACGCGGCGCTGGCGGAGCTGACACCCGAACAGAGAGCATGCTGGCTGCTGCGCGAAGTGCACGGCCGGTCCTACGAAGAGATCGGCGAAGTCGTCGGCGCGAACGCGACCGCGGTCCGCGGCCGGATCGCGCGGGCCAGGGCCCAGCTGGCGGAGGTGATGAAGCCATGGCGATGACGGACTACGAGCTGCCCTGCGAACGCGACGTGGAGCAGGTGTGGGACCGGCTCGACGCGGTCGGCGCCGGGCTGGCCGACGAACACGAACTGACCTGCCCGCACTGCCGGGTCGCGCGCGAGAGCCTGCTGGCCCTGCGCGAAGCCACCACGGAACTGGTGGCCGAGGACGACGTGCCGTCGCCGGACCTGTTCGGCCGGATCATGTCGGCCGTGCGGGCCGAGGTGCGGCGCGACCGGATGGTGCGGCTGCCGACCCCGGAACCCGGGTTCGTCGAGGTCAGCGAGCAGGCGGTGGCGGCGGTGCTGCGGTACGCGGCCGACACGGTCGACGGCGTCCGGGCGCGGCGCTGCCGCGTGCGCACCGGCGCCGACGGGGTGGTCGAAGTCGACCTCACCCTCGCGGTGAGTCTCCGGAACGCCACGGGCGGTGAAGCGTTGGCGAAGGTGCGGGAGCGGGTGACCGCGGCGGCCGCGGCCCGGGTGGGCCTGACGCTGGCGAAGCTCGACCTGCTCGTGGACGACATCTTCGAGGAAGACACGGTCGGGGAGCCAGGGGAATGAGCGTTGACTACGTGGTCGCCGATCCGGTGATCGCGAGCGTGGCGGCACGGGCGGCGATCGCCACGCCGGGGGTGGTGCGTCTCGAGCCGGGCCTGCGCGGCCTGGTGACGGCGTGGACGCGCGCGGCGCGCCAGCGCTGGAAGGGGCTCGACCCGGCGCCGGCGGACGGCGTCCGGGTCCGCACCGCGGACGGCCGGGTGACGGTCCACGTCGACCTGGTCACCGCGGGGGCGGACCAGGCGGCGGCGGTCGGCCGTGCGGTCCAGCGCTCGGTGACCCGGTTCGTCGCCGAGCAGACCGGCTTGGTCGTCGACGAAGTGTCGGTGTCCATCATGGACATCGAGCCGGCGGCCCGGTGACCGCGGACGAAGCCGTCGAGAAGATCGTCGGCGCGCTGAAGGAGATCGACGGCCTCCGCCCGGCGACGCCGGTTTCCCCGGGGACGACGTGGTTGCCGGTCGACTGGGAAGGCATGGCCGTCGACCTTTCGGCCGACGTCGTCCAGATCCGCCTGATCGCGACCCGGCTGCCGATCCCCCCGCTGCTGGACCGCGCGGCGGAGCTCGTGCGCCCGGTGCTGGCGGGGACGGAATGGGAGGGAGCGCGTCTGCGGCTGGTCGTCACCGACCTCGACGGCGCCGCGTTCGCCGGAGACCCACGTCACACGAAAGGGTAAGTGACGATCTCCCCTCCGCTGGGTCCTTACCTACGAACCAGGCGAAACGCCTTGAGGCAGAGGACATCCAGGGAGGACCCCATGACCGCGACGGCCGAGAAGAACACCGTGGCCACCACCGCCACCACCGAGAGCGCCCTCGTCACCAAGCAGGGCACCACCACCATCGCCGACACCGTCGTCCAGAAGATCGCCGGGCTCGCCGCCCGCGAGGTCACCGGCGTGTACGACCTCGGCGGCGGCGCGGCCCGCGCGCTGAGCGCCATCCGCGACCGCATCCCGGGCGCCTCCGCGAGTGTCGGCCAAGGCGTGACGGTCGAGGTCGGCGAAAAGCAGGCGGCGGTCGACCTGCAGCTCCTGGTCGAGTACGGCGTCGCGATCGCCGACCTCGCGCGGGCGGTGCGCCGCAACGTGATCACCGCGATCGAGCAGATGACCGGGCTCGAGGTCGTCGAGGTGAACATCAACGTCAACGACGTCCACCTGCCCGGTGACGACGACGAGCCGGTCGCCTCGGACCGGGTGCGCTGACGATGAACGCGACACTGCTCGGCCTGTTGTACGGACTGGCGCTGGGTTTCGCCGCCGCGTTCGGCGGCTTCGGCGCGTTCGTGGCGGTGTTCGTCCTCGGCGGGCTCGGCCTGCTGGCCGGGCGCTGGCTCGACGGCAAGCTCGACCTGTCCGCCCTCGTGGGCGCCGCGCGCGATCGGAGGTAGCTCGTGGAACGCGGAGTGACCACCGTGGCCCCGCGGGCGGTGCGGCGCATCGCCGCGCACGCCGCCCGCGAGGTGGACGGCGTCGGCGGCGACGTGACCGCCGAGGCCACTGTGGACGCAGAATCGACCACTTTGGACATCCGGCTGCCCCTGGCGTACCCGGCCCCGATCACGGCTACGGCCGAGGCGGTCCGGGCGCACCTGCTCGGCCGGACGGCGGAACTGACCGGCCTGACCACGAGGCGCGTGGACATCACGGCCGAGCCGGCCCGGCCCGAGCAGCCGAAGCGGCGGGTCCGGTGAGGCGCCCGCGGCGGAGCGTGCCGGCGGTGCTGACGGCGCTGGTCGTGCTCGCGGCGTGCGCGCTGGTCGTGACGGCGCTGGTGCAGCGCCTGCTCGGCGAGCGGCCGGTGCTGTCGTTCGAGGCGATCGCCGGCCGGGTGCACGAAACGACGTGGAACGAACTGCCCGTGCTCGTCGGGGGCGGGGCAGCGGTTCTGGTCGGGTTCGTGCTCCTGGCGGCGGCGGTCCTGCGGGGGCGCCCGGTGGTCCTGGCGCTCTCGCCGGCCGCCGGGGTGGAGGCGGGCACGACCCGCCACGGCCTGCGGACGTCGCTGCGCGCGACGGCCGCGGGCGTGGACGGGGTGGCGACGGCCGCGCTGAAGCTGGGGCGGCGGAAGGTGAGGGTGAAGGTGCGGACGAACCGGACGAACACGGAAGGCCTGGCCGCCGCGGTGGAGACAGCGGTCTCGCGGCGGTTGGAGCAGGTGGGCCTGGCGGAGCCGCCGAGGGTCCGGGTCCGGGTGCGAGGAGGAGCGCGATGAACCAGCCCACCCGCTCGGGAGTCCGGGGAGGCGAGCGATGAACCGGCCCGCGGCCCTCAACCGCACTCTGCTCGCCCTCATCGGGCTCGTCCTTCTCGCGGCCGGCGGGTTCGCCGTCGCCACGTACTTCGGGCGCCTTCACCTCCTCGACCCCGCCGCGCCCCTCGTGCCCGGCGCCGCACCGCCGCCCACCTGGGTGTTCTGGGTCGCGATCGCCGTTGCCGTGCTGCTCGGCCTCCTCTGCCTCCGGTGGCTGGCCGCGCAGGCGTTCCGGCGGCCGAAGAGCGTCGCCTGGCGGAGTGAAACCGACACCGGCGCCCTCGTGCTCGACTCCGGTACCGCCGCCGGCCCCGTCGCCGCCGACGTCGAGGAGTACGACGGCGTCCGCGCCGCCTCCGCCTGGCTCTCCGGGCCCCGCGACGCTCCCGAGCTCGCCCTGGTCGTCACCACCGACCGGGACGCCGACGCCACCGCCATCCGGGAACGCATCACCGACCACGCCGTCCCGCGGCTCAAGCAGGCCCTCGAAGTCGAGGACCTGCCCGTGCGGCTGGAAATTCGGCTGACGGCGAAATCCGGAGCGCGGGCGCGCTGACCCGGGCGTACCGTCGGACGCATGGAGGAGGACGACCCGCCGCCGCAGCCGGACTGGACCAAGCCCGATCGGGAGAAGCCGAACCAGTACCCGCGCGAGGAGCCGACCAAGTACCCCGCGAAGCGCCCGCCGGAATTCCCACCGGGCGTAACGCCTCCGTCACCGCCCAGGTGAACGGGTTGCTCCGGTGGGTTAAACATCACACAGCGGGGCACTCTTCAGGGCGGCCGAACTCGATCAGCGGAGTAAAGTCGCTGGTAGGGGGTTCGGTGAAGGGGGCGGGTGATGGCGAAGTTCCTGGCCGACGTGACGGTCGCGGTCCACCTGCTGGCCTTGGTGCTGATCGGTTTCGGCGGCTTCGTCGCCTGGCGCTGGCCGAAGCTCATCTTCGTCCACCTGCTCGGCGTGACCTGGGGCGTCCTGGTGAACGTCGCGCCGGTGCCGTGCCCCTTCACCGCGCTCGAGAACTACTTCCGCCACCAGCAGGGCCTCGGTGACCTGCCCGGCGGGTTCAACGCGTACTACCTGTACGACACCGTCTTCCCGCGGGCCTGGCTGCCGGCGATCGGCATCGTCGCGGTCGCGGTGGTCGTCTACTCCTACGTCGGCGTCTACCACCGCTGGCGCGACCGCGAGCACGCCGGGGAAACCCACGCGCGCCCGGTCCACCTGGGCTGAGCGACAATCTCGGGGTGACCACTTCCCCCGACGCCGGACCCACCGAGTGGGTGAGCCGCGAAGAGGTCGGCGTCGGCCCGTGGCCCGGCGACTGGCCCACCGACGAGCGCTACGACCCGGAACTGCTGCGTGAAGGCGACCGCCGCAACGTCGTCGACGCCTACCGGTACTGGCGCCGCGAGGCGATCGTGTCCGATGTGGACCGGCGGCGGCACCCCTTCCACGTCGCCATCGAGAACTTCCAGCACGACCACAACATCGGCACCGTCGTCCGCACGGCCAACGCCTTCGCCGCGGCCGAGGTGCACATCGTCGGACGGCGGCGCTGGAACCGGCGCGGCGCCATGGTGACCGACCGCTACCAGCACCTCCGCCACCACGACGAGGTCACCGGGCTCGTGACGTACGCCGCCGAGCACGGCCTGGCCGTCGTCGCGGTGGACAACACGCCGGGGTCGCAGCCCGTCGAGACGGCCGACATCCCGCGCGAGTGCGTGCTGCTCTTCGGCCAGGAAGGCCCCGGGCTGTCCGAGCCGGCGCAGGAAGCCGCGTCACTGGTCGTGTCGATCGCCCAGTTCGGCACCACCCGGTCGATCAACGCGGGCGTCGCGGCCGGGATCGTCATGCACGCCTGGGTCCGCCGGCACGCCGACCTGAGCACGGCCTGGTAGCTACAGCCCCCAGCCCCAGCGCAGCTGCACGACGCCGGACGCGTTGTTCGTCGCGAGGCCACCGCCGCTCTGCCGGGTGATCGAATAGGTGTCGCCCGAGCGCAGGCCCGGCCAGTAGACGACGCCCAGCTGCCGCGCCCGCGCCAAGTCCGTGGTGGCGGCGAAGTACGCGGTGAAGGTGTTGCCGTCCTGGTGGCCCGCCGAGTAGTCGAGCCCGGTCGTCATCGGCGCGCCCGCCTCGTCGATCACGGTCCGGGACGAGTACGCGCCGAGCCGGTTGCTCAGGTTCGCCGTCCACGCCGAGCGCGTGGTGTCCGAGGCCCAGAAGCCGTAGAAGTGCAGCGACAGCAGCGTTCCGCTCAACGCGCTCGCCGCGCCGACCCCGGTGACGTTGTCGTTGTAGCCGGTGCCGCTGATCAGGACCCGGCCGCGGGGGACGGCCGGGTGCCGGGAAAGCCAAGTCGAGCAGAGCGAAACCCAGGCGCTGAGGCTGTAGCCGAACGGCTCGTTCATCGGCTCGAAGTAGACGGCGCTGGTGCCGCCGTAGTCGGCGGTGACGCGGTCCCACATGGTGTTCCACGCGGTCACGTCGTCGACGAAACCGTCCTTGTTCGCTTCCCAGTAGCCGAAGACGACCTTCATGCCGTGCGCCAGCGCGGAATCGGCCGCTCCCTTGTAGCGCGCCCACCAGTCCGAGTTCACGCTCTGCGGGTTGATCGGCAGCCGCACGGTGTTCGCGCCGAGCTGCTGCCGGAAGCCGGTGAGGATGCCGTCCGCCTTCGTGCGGACGGTGTCGTAGCTGTCGCCGGCGGTGAGGCCGGTCGGGATGACCCAGCCGTCGACGTAGTTGTCGCGGGCGTCCGCCCAGTTCACGCCGCGGAAGGCGTTCGTGGCGGCGGCCGCTTGGGGGACCGTGAGCAGGGCGGCGGCGAGGATCGCGATCATGACGGCGTGCAGACGACGGGTCATGCCGGCGCGACCTCCACCGGGATGCCGTTCAGCACCGACGTCCCGGACGGCACGTCGAGCAGCGTTTCGTCGGCGACCAGGTTGGAGTTGACGCCCGGATTCGCGCGCGCGACCCGCGTCCGCGCGCCGTCGACGTCATGGCCCCAGCCGTGCGGGATGCTGATCACGCCCGGGCGGACCTCGTCGGTGATTTCGACCGGCACCTCGAGCTTGCCGGCGCGGGACGTCACCGCCGCGAGGCCGCCGTCGGTGAGGCCGAGGCGGGCCGCGTCGGCGGGGTGGACCTGCACGGTGCAGCGGTTGCCGCCGCGGACCAGCGGTTCGAGGTTGTGCATCCACGAGTTGTTCGAGCTCAGGTGCCGCCGTCCGATCAGCACCAGGCCGTCGTCCAGCGGTTTCGCCAGCTCGGCGCGCAGGCGCGGGACGTCGGCGACGATCGGTTCCGGCGCCAGCTCGATCCGGCCGGACGCCGTGCACAGCACCTCCGGGATCCGCGGCCCCAGCGGCCCGAAGTCCATGCCGTGCGGCGCCGCTTCGAGGTCGGCCAGCGTGACGTCGTAGGGGCCGGCGCGCAGCATCAGGTCGACCAGCCGGGCGGGGCCGGTGCGGTCGTGGGTGACTTCGAGCTTGGCGCGGCGGGCGACGTCGGCGGCGACGAAGTCGTCGAGCGCGGCGACGTCCGCCTCGGGGCCCTGACCGGTGACGATGCCGGTGAGCCGCAGCATCGTCTCCCACTCCTGGGGCAGCGCCGAGGGCAGCGTCGCCGGCGTCCAGTTGGCGACGTTGCGCACCGACAGCTGGTAGAACGCCAGGTCGAAGTGCGGGCGTTCGAGGGGGGACGGGCCGGGCAGGATGACGTCGGCCTGGCGTGACGTCTCGTTGAGGTAGACGTCGACGGAGATCATGAAGTCGAGGCTTTCGAGCGCGCTTGCGAGCCGCCCGGCGTTCGGCGTGCTCAGGCACGGGTTGCCGCTGACCGTGATCAGCGCGCGGACCTGGCCCTCGCCGGGGGTTTCGATCTCGTCGGCGAGCGTGGCGACCGGCAGTTCGCCGACGACCTCGGGGTACCCGCGCACGCGGCTGCGCCAGCGCCCGACGGCGAACGGCCGCCGGTTCCCGGTCGGCTGGCAGGCGGCCAGCGGGAACATCGCGCCGCCGGGCTCGTCGAGGTTGCCGGTGAGGACGTTGAGGACGTCGACCAGCCAGCTCGCGACGGTGCCGAAGGCCTGCGTCGTGGTGCCGATCCGGCCGTAGACCACGGCGTTCTCGGCGTCGGCCAGCTCTCGCGCGAGCCTGCGGATCTCGTCGGCGTCGATGCCGGTGCGCGGGGCGACGGCATCGGGGGTGAACGGCCGGGCCAGCTCGCGGACGTCGTCGAGGCCGTCGAGGTGTGCTTCGAGCTTTCGCGGCCGGACCCGGTTCTCCGCGAAGAGCACGTTGACCAGCGCGAACAGCAGCAACGCGTCGGTGCCGGGGCGGATCGCGTGGTGCTCGTCGGCGAACGCGGCGGTGCGCGTGCGCCGCGGATCGACGACGACGATCTTGCCGCCGCGCGCCCGGATCCCGCGCAGCCGCCCGCGGACGTCCGGCGCGGTCATCAGGCTGCCGTTCGAGACCAGCGGGTTGGCGCCGAGGATCAGCAGGTGCTTCGTGCGGTCGAGGTCGGGCACGGGGATGGCGAGCGGATCGCCGAACATGGTGCCGGCGGAGTAGTGCTTCGGCATCTGGTCGACCGACGTCGCGCTGTAGAAGTTCTTGGTGCCCAGCGCTTTGTAGAGCACGCGGCCGTAGAGCGTCAGCGCGATGTTGTGCACGCCGGGGTTGCCCGCGTACACGGCGACGGCGTCCCGGCCGTGCTCCTCGAGGATCGGCGGGAGCCGCCGGGCGATCTCGTCGTAGGCCTCCTGCCAGCTGACTTCGACGAATTCGCCGTCGCGCTTGAGCAGCGGCGCGGTCAGCCGGTCGGGGTCGTGGTGCAGCGCGCCGAGTGAGGCGCCCTTGGGACAGATGTAGCCCTTCGAGAAGACGTCCAGCTCGTCCCCCCGCACGCGGGTGACCTGCCGGTTCGCGTCGAGCGTGACATCGAGGCCGCAGGTGGCTTCGCACAGCGGGCAGGTGACGTGAGCGGTCGTCATGGCCACTCAACATACCGAGCGGTATGTCGAGTGGCAAGGCACGATTGCGACATGGACGTTTCGGCCGCCGAACGCGCGGTGACAGCGCGCCACCTGAGCCGGGTGTGGGGCCTGCCCGGCACGGCCCTCGGCCGCAGCGGCTGGCCACCCGCGTTCGGCCAGCGGCTGCACTGGCATTGGAACTACTGGTGGCAGGCCCACCTGCTGGACACCCTCGTCGACGCGCAGCTGCGGGCACCTGCGCCGGAGCGGCTGGCCCGGATCCGCGCGTTCGTCCGTTCGGTGCGGCTGCGCAACTTCGGCCGGTGGACCAACGACTACTACGACGACATCGCGTGGCTCGGCCTCGCACTGCAACGGGTGGCCCCGCTGGGCATCGAGGTGGGCCCGGCCCTGGCGGCGATCGACACGCAGCTGCTGTCGGGCTGGACAGCGGCGGCCGGCGGCGGGATCTGGTGGCGCCGCGGCGACGACTTCAAGAACGCCCCCGCGAACGGCCCGGCGGCGATCTTCCACGCGCGGTCGGGCAATCCTGCCCGTGCCGGCGCGATGCTCGACTGGCTTTCGTCCACTTTGGTCGATCCGGCCACGGGCTTGGTGTGGGACGGGATCCGGGCGGACACGGGTGAGCTGGTCAAGCACATCTTCACCTACTGCCAAGGGGTTTACCTCGGGGCTTGCCTGGAGCTGTCCTCAATGGACAATGCGGCGCGGACGGTCCGGGCGGTGGCCGAGCACTGCGCCCCCGGCGGCGTGATCCGCGGCCAGGGCGGCGGCGACGGCGGGTTGTTCGCGGCGATCCTGGCGCGGTACCTGGCGTTGGCGGCCCGGTCGTTGCCGGGCCCGGAGGCCGCGACGGCACGGTCGTTGGTGCTGACGTCGGCGGAGGCGTGCTGGTCGGGGGCTTACGACGCACCGGAGGGGCGGGTGTTCAGCGCGTACTGGGACCGCCCGACGCCATGGCCCCTGCCTGAGGACGCGCCCGAGCGCGACATGTCGGTCCAGGTGGGCGGCTGGATGCTGCTGGAGGCCGCGGCGACGCTCTGACCGGCTTAAACGCTGGAGGTCGACTCGCCGCCCGGGTATGCCGGCGTTCGACAAAGTCTTCTGTCTCCGGGGCTGGTCATCTTGGTGTGGCTCAGTTACCGGTACGACCGGCCCATCCTGGTCAAGATCGGCAGGGTCGTGGTCAAGGCGCCGAGGCGCAGCGACTCGGCGCTGGACACCTCGGCGGACTCGGATCGGCCGGCCGGACCGCGCCCGTGAATCAGCAGCCGCAGGAAGCGCCGTGCAGGAACCTCGGGGTCAGCCACACCGACTCCGGGGGCCGGTCCGGGTCTGCCATCCTCGACATCAGCAGCTGCACCGCGCGGCGGGCCATTTCGGCCACCGGCTGCGCCAGCGTCGTCACCGCCGGGCTCACGCGGCGGGCCCAGTCCATGTCGCCGTACCCCACCACCGCCAGTTCCGAGCCGATGTGGATGCCGCGGCGGTGGGCCTCGTACTGCACGCCCACCAGCATCGACTCGTCCGCCACCACCAGTGCCGTCGGCGAGGGCCAGCCGTCCAGGAGCTTCGCTGTCGCGCGGGCCGCGCCGCCGGAGTTCGAAAAGCCGCTCTCCACCAGCTCGCGGTTGAAGCGCAGGCCCGACTGCTCCAGGCCCAGGCGGTAGCCGCGGACGCGTTCGCGGTTGACCTCCTGGCTCTCGTCGCCCGAGATCAAGCCGATCTTGCGGTGCCGCCGCTCGGTCAGGTGGCGGACCAGCGACGCCACCGCGTGCACGTTCTCCGTGCCCACCTGGTCGACGTCGTTGCGCGCGGCCACCCGGTCCAGCAGCACCGTCGGCACGCCCATCCGGACCAGCCCGTTGACCACCGCTTCGTCGCCGGCCGAGGGGACCAGCAGCACGCCGTCGACCAGGTCCGCGCGCAGGGCGCGGACCAGCGCGGCTTCTTCGCTGACCGAGTCGTCGGTGTCCGCCAGCACGACGTCGCAGCCCTCGTGGGCGGCGGCTGCCCTGATCGAGCGCAGCAGCTCACCTGAGTAGGGGTTCGCGTGCACACCCATCGCGACGCCGATCCGGTAGGTGACCGGGGGGTCCCACAACCGGAGGTCTGGCGAAAGTGCGGTCATACTCTGCCGTTTCGTCACCAATCCGCCGCAGCCACGGCGGAAACCGGCGCCTGGTGCAGCTCGGTCGCGGTCCGTATCCGCCTACTTCCGGTCGGATTGGTGACGGCCTCTCAGACACTCAGCCGAAAGGTATCCGCTGAACGCCCGCGAGATGACGTCAAAACTCCAGAATCACTGATGTGAGTGAACCGGTGGGCAGCCGCACGACTCACGGTGACGCAGAGTGGGTGCCAGCCGGACCGTCTCGGCCTTGCGGGCCGGGTCGTTTATGCGGGCCAGCAGCAGCCGGACCGCCTGGCGGCCGATCTCCTCGATGGGCTGCGCCATCGTCGTCAGCGGCGGGTCGACCAGGTCCGCCCACTCGACGTCGTCGTAGACCACCACCGGCAGGTCGCGCCCGATCCGCAGCCCGCGCTGCCGGGCCGCGTGCAGCACCCCGACCATCATGCTGTCGTTCCCGACGACCAGCGCGGTCGGCGGCTCGGGCAGCGCCAGCAGCGTGCTCAACGCCAGCGCACCGCCTTCGCGCGACGAGTTTCCGCAGGCCACGAGCTCGGACGACCAGGTCAGCCCGGATCGCCCCAGCCCCAGCCGGTAGCCGAGCACCCGCTCCTCGCTCGTCGACAACCCGGGCGCGCCGCTGATCATCCCGATCCGCCGGTGCCCGAGCGTCGCCAGGTGCGCGGTCAGGGCCGACGTCGCTTGGATGTTCTCCGAACCCACCTGGTCGACGTCGGTGCGGGTGGCCAGCCGGTCGATGAGCACCGTCGGCACGTCCAGCGACACGAGCTCGCCGATCACCGGCCCGTCGCCGGGCGCCGGGGTGATCAGCAGGCCGTCGACGCGCCGGGAGCGCAGGGCTCGCACGGTGTCACGCTCCGTGTCCGCGGTGTCGTGCGTGTCGGCCAGCAGGACGGTGTACCCGTGCTCCGACGCCTCCCGCTCGATCGCCTGCATCAGCGTCGCGAAGTACGGGTTGGCGACCAGCGAGATCGCCATCCCGATCGACCGCGTACCGCCGGTGACCAGGGAACGCGCGATCGCGTCGCCGGTGTAGCCGGTGGTCTCGATCGCCCGCAGCACGGCCGCTTTGGTGTCCTCGGCGACCGCCCGCGTCCCGTTCACCACGTGGGAGACCGTGGTGATCGAAACGCCGGCGAGCTCGGCGATGTCGCGCTGGGTCGGTCGCGACGACCTCGGCTGGGGCATGCCAATCCTTTCCGGCAAGCGTTTGCGCAAACGCTTGCGTCCACGGAGCAGTCTGTCTACCTTCCCGTCCATCGGCAAGCCTCGAACCCAGACAAAGGGTGGGAACCCATGAGACAGCGAAGTCTCACCGCGGTGGCGCTGGCCGCCGTCCTCGCCGCGACGACCGGCTGCACGGTCGAACGGCACTGGGGCGGCAACACCAACACCGGCGGGAGCGGCAAGGCCAAGGTCGGCCTGGTCACCAAGACCGACACCAACCCGTACTTCGTGGAGCTGCGCAACGCCGCGAGAGCGACCGCGCAGGCCAACGGCGCCGACTTCAGCGCGCTCGCCGGCCAGTTCGACGGCGACAACGACGGCCAGGTCCGCGCCATCGAAAACCTCCGCCAGCAGGGCGCGAACACCATCCTCATCACGCCCAGCTCGTCCACCGGCGTGCTCAAGGCGATCAAGGACGCGCGCGACGCCGGTGTCCTGGTGATCGCCCTCGACACCGCCACCGAGCCGGCCGACGCCGTCGACGCCACCTTCGCCACCGACAACTTCGCCGCGGGCGAGGGGCAGGGCGCCTACGTCAAGGCCGCGCTCAACGGCGTCCCGGCCAAGCTGCTGATGGTCGACGGCACCGCGGGCAGCACGGTCGACACCCAGCGCCACGGTGGTTTCCTCAAGGGCATCGGGCTCACCGACTCCTCGCCGGAGATCAAAGGCCACACCGCGGCCAACGGCGACCAGAGCCTCGCCCAGCAGGGCATGGAGAACCTGCTCCAGCGCAGCACCGACATCAACGCCGTCTACTCGATGAACGAGCCGATGGGCCGCGGCGCGTACGCGGCGCTGAACGCCCGCGGGCTCACCGGCCAGATCGTGATGGGCTCGATCGACGGCGGCTGCGAAGGCGTCCAGAACGTCAAGAACGGCCAGTTCGCCGCCACTGTCATGCAGTTCCCGAAGAAGATGGCCGAGCAGGGTGTGCTCGCCGCCGTCGAATACGCCAAGACCGGCAAGAAGCCGTCCGGTTTCGTGAACACCGGGTCCGCCGTGATCACCGACAAGCCGATGCCGGGCGTGGAAAGCCACGACTCCGCGTGGGGCCTGCAGAACTGCTGGGGAGGCAAGAAGTGACCACGGCCACGGCAGTGTCCACAAAGGAACGTGAGTCCCTCGGCGAGTTCCTCCTCCGCGCCCCCGCGGTCGGCCCGGCGCTCGCGCTGATCGTCGCCATCGTGGTGTTTTCGCTGGCCACGGACACGTTCTTCGACCTCGACAACCTGTCGACGGTGGTCCAGCAGTCGCTGGTCGTCGGGACGCTCGCGCTGGGGCAGACGCTCGTCATCCTCATCTCGGGCATCGACCTGTCCAACGCGGCCTCGATGGTCGTCGCGACGCTGATCATGGCGAAGCTCGCCGCGGCAGGCACGAACGGCTTCGTCGCGCTGCTCGCCGGCGTCGTGCTGACCATCATCGTCGGCATCTTCATCGGCGGTCTCGCCACGCGGATCAAGCTGCCGGCGTTCATCATCACGCTCGGCACGTTCACCATGCTGACCGCGGTGTCGAAGCTGATCGCGGGCGGCCAGGCCGTGCCGGTGACCGACGGGCTGCTGCAGTGGCTCGGCACCAAGCGCTACCTCTTCGGCGGCATCCCGATCACCTACGGCATGACGCTGGCGCTGCTGATGTACCTCGGCGTCTGGTACGCGCTGACGAAAACCGCATGGGGCAAGCACGTCTACGCGGTCGGCAACGCGCCGGAGTCCGCGCGGCTGTCCGGGATCAAGGTCAACCGCACGGTGCTCTCGGTGTACATCGTGGCCGGGCTGACCTTCGGCATCGCCGCCTGGCAGGCGCTCGGCCGCACGCCGAACGCCGACCCGAACCAGTTCCAGCTCGGCAACCTCGACTCGATCACCGCCGTCGTCCTCGGCGGGACGAGCCTCTTCGGCGGCCGCGGCTCGGTGCTCGGGACCCTGATGGGCGCGCTGGTCGTGGCGGTGCTGCGGTCGGGCCTCACGCAGATGAACGTCGACGGCAACTACCAGGACCTCGCCACCGGCGCCCTGCTCATCGCCGCCGTCGTGGTGGACCGGATCGCGAGGAGGCAGCAGCAGTCATGACCGAACCCATCCTGCGGGCCCGTGGCCTGGTGAAGCGCTACGGCCGGGTGACCGCCATCGACGGCGCCGACTTCGACCTGCTGCCCGGCGAGGTGCTCGCCGTGGTCGGCGACAACGGCGCCGGCAAGTCGTCGCTGATCAAATCCCTTTCCGGAGCGGTGATCCCGGACGCGGGCGAGATCCAGGTGGACGGCAAGACCGTCCACTTCAAGTCCCCTTTGGACGCTCGCCACTACGGGATCGAGACGGTGTACCAGGACCTCGCCGTCGCGCCCGCGCTCGACATCGCGTCGAACATGTTCCTGGGCCGGGAAAAGCGGCTCAAGGGACCGCTCGGGCTGTTCCGGAAGCTCGACACCGCGACCATGCGGTCGGAGGCGCAGCGGATCCTCGACGAGCTGGGCATCAACATCAAGTCGATCGCCCAGCCGGTCGAAACGCTGTCCGGTGGCCAGCGCCAAGGCGTCGCCGTGGCCCGCGCGGCCGCGTTCGGCACCAAGGCCGTGATCATGGACGAGCCCACCGCCGCGCTCGGCGTCGCCGAGTCGGGCAAGGTGCTCGACCTCATCGGCCGGATCCGCGACCGCGGCCTGCCGGTGGTGCTGATCAGCCACAACATGCCGCACGTGTTCGACATCGCCGACCGCATCCACGTGCACCGCCTCGGCAAGCGCGTCGCGGTCGTGTCGCCGAAGACGCACTCGATGAACCAGGTCGTCGGCCTGCTCACCGGTGCGTTGCGGCTCAACGAGAACGGTGAAGTCGAAGAAGCCGCCGCCGCGACGCACGTGGCCGGGTTGAAGTGAAGCTGCTGCTGGCGGGCTTGTGCACCGTGGACGTCGTCCAGCGGGTCACCGAACTCCCGGCGCCGGGCGAGAAGGTGCAGTCGCTGTCGGTGGACGTCGCGGCCGGTGGGCCCGCGACGAACGCCGCGGTGGCGGCCGCCGCGCTCGGGGCCGAGGCGACCCTGCTGACCGTCCTCGGTGCACACCCGCTGGCGGCGCTCGCCCGCGCCGACCTCGAAGCGCACGGGGTCCGGCTGATCGACCTGGCGCCCGGCCTGCCCGACCCGCCGCCGGTCAGCGCCGTCGCCGTCCGCGACCGCGACGGCGAGCGCACAGTCGTCTCCCGCAACGCCAGGGACCGCACTTTCCTAGGGAAAGTTCCCAGTTTTGGGGCGAGTGGGGCTGATGTGGTGCTGGTGGACGGGCATTATCCGGAAGTTGCGCTGGCGGTCGCCGGAGCGGCCAAGGCGGCGGGGGTGCCGGTCGTGCTCGACGCCGGCAGCTGGAAGCCGGTGCTCGACGAACTGCTGCCGCTGGTCGACGTCGCCGCGTGCTCCGCGCACTTCAGCGCGCCGGAACCCGGCCTCCACCAGCGCGGCGTCCCCACCGTCATCACCACCGCCGGGCCCGGCCCGGTGCGGTGGTCCACAGCGGACGGCAGCTCGGGTGAGGTGCCTGTACCCGCCGTCGAAGCTCGGGACACACTAGGTGCGGGCGACGTCTGGCACGGCGCGCTCGCCGTGGCCGTGGCACGCGAACCGACGGTAGCGGACCGGATCCGCTTCGCGAACGAGGTGGCCGCCGAACGGGTGCGGCAGGTGGGACCGCGGTCGTGGCCGGCCGCGATCGCAGGAAGGAACAGGAAATGACGGCGTTCGACGACCTCTTGGCCCGGGCCGAGGGCCTGACCGTGCGCGGGCAGCGCAACGTGCTGGGCATCATCGGCGCGCCCGCGTCGGGCAAGACCACGCTCGCGTGGGCGCTGGCCAACGCGCTCGGCTCGCGCGCCGCCGTGGTCGGCATGGACGGCTTCCACCTCGCGCAGGTCGAGCTGCGCCGGCTGGAGCGCACCGAGCGCAAGGGCGCGCCGGACACGTTCGACGCGGCCGGCTACTACCACCTGATCCGCCGTCTCGCCGAGGGTCGCGAGACGGTGTACGCGCCGGAGTTCCGCCGCGAGATCGAGGAGCCGATCGCCGGCGCGGTGGCCGTGCCGCCCGAGGTCCAGCTGGTCATCACCGAGGGCAACTACCTGCTGCTGCCGGACGACCCGTGGAGCGCCATCCGGCCGCTGCTCACCGAGGCGTGGTTCCTCGCGCCGGACGAGCCCGAGCGGATCGAACGCCTGGTGTCGCGCCACCGCCGTTACGGCCGTTCGCTGGTCGAGGCCCGGCGCCGCGCGCTCGGCTCGGACCAGCGCAACGCCGACCTGATCTCGCAGACGCGGGACCGCGCCGACCTGGTGCTGGAGAACCTGCCGCTGGCGAACTTCGCGATTTGAGCGTCCTGATCGTCACCGGCGGCAGCCGGGGGATCGGTGCGGCCGTCTGCGCGCTGGCGGCCTCGCGCGGCCACGACGTCGTCGTGAACTACTCGCGTGATCCGGCGCCCGCGGAGGAGGTTGCCGCGGGGGTGCGGGCGGCGGGCCGCCAGGCGCTGTCGGTGCGCGCCGACGTCTCCGTGGAGGACGACGTCGTCGCGCTGTTCGACGCGGCCGCCGAGCTGGGCCCGGTGACCGGGCTGGTCAACAACGCGGCAATCACCGGCAACACCCCCGGCCGGCTCGACTCCTACGAGGCCGACGTCGTCCGGCGCACCCTCGACGTCAACGTGACGGGGGTGTTCCTGTGCTGCCGCGAGGCGGTCCGCCGCATGTCGACCCGCTACGGCGGCGAAGGCGGCGCGATCGTCAACATCTCCTCGACGGCGGCGCGCACGGGCTCGGCCGGGGAGTGGGTGCACTACGCGGCATCGAAGGCCGCGGTGGACACGCTGACGTTCGGGCTGGCCCAGGAGGTCGGCGGCGAGGGCGTCCGGGTCAATTCCGTGCGTCCGGGCATGATCCGCACCGGCCTGCACGACGCGGCCGGCCTCCCGGACCGCCTCGACCGGCTGGCGCCGCAGATCCCGATGGGCCGCCCGGGCGAGCCGGCGGAGATCGCCGAAGCGGTGCTGTTCCTGCTGTCCCCGGCATCGACGTTCACGACGGGAGCGGTCCTGGAAGTCGGTGGCGGCCGGTGACCGGCTGAGTACTGTCCGGAAGACGTGAATGACCTTCGGTCACCGGCGTCCGCCTGCTGAGACGCCCGGAGACGGCGAGATCACGATCGGACGCGGACTTGGTCACCTCGGTTTCGGCAAGCGAACGCTGTGCAACTCTGGGAAGCCGCCACTCGAAAGGACGGCTTCGGAAGCCATGGCCAAACTCATGTCCGTGCACCACCTCGCGCTCACCGTGACCGACGTGGACCGCAGCGTGCCGTGGTACGCCCGCGTTCTCGACCTCGAGGAGGTCCTCCGGCGCGAAGAGCCGGACACGGGTCTGCGGAAGGTCGTGCTCCGGTCCGCCGGCGACGAGTTCTCCGTGGTGCTGGTGCAGCACGCGGACACCGGCAGACGCGGCTTCGACGAACACCGAGCGGGCCTCGACCACGTGGCGTTCCGGGTCAGCTCGACGGCGGAACTGGCCGAGTGGGAGACCCGGCTGGCGGAGTTCGGCGTTTCTTACCTGCCGATCGCACCGTCCCGCACGTTCGAGGGCTCGAAGGTGGTCGTGTTCCGCGATCCGGACGGCATCCAGCTCGAGATCTGGGCCGATCCCGAACTCTGAGCTCCGGCTTGCTCGCCGACTACTCCTCGGGGACGCTTTGCGGCCGGGGTGTTTGCGGCTTGAGTGTTTCCCGCCCTGACGTCGTGAACGACTCGTTCAACGCGCCGGACGTCATGAAAGGGTCGTTCATGTGGTCCGCAGGTTGGGCCGATCCCGAACTCTGTAGGTCCAGTGAGTTCCGGTGTGCTTGCCGAGTTGCTCCTCGGGGACGCTTCGCGGCCGGGGTGCTTGCGGCTTGAGTGTTTCCCGCCCTGATGTCATGAACGGCTCGTTCAGCGCGCCGGGCGTCGTGAAAGGGTCGTTCATGCCGTCCGCGGGCTGGGCCGATCCCGAGCTCTGAGGTTCAGCGAGTTCCGGCGTGCTCGCCGAACTGCTCCCGGGGGACGCTTCGCGGCCGGGGTGCTTGCGGCTTGAGCGTTTCCCGCCCGGACGTCATGAACGACTCGTTCAGCTCGCCGGACGTCATGAAAGGGTCGTTCATGCCGTCCGCAGGTTGGGCCGATCCCGAACTCTGACGCCTCAGGCTCGGGCGTCGTCGCGTTCTTCGACCGGGCGGCGCATCTCCTGGCGGTAGCGCAGCACTCCCCAGCCCGTGCCGACCACGAAGAACGCGATGCTGATCCACAGCGCCGCCGTCTTCAGCCACGGCAGCGTGTCCAGCAGGCCCGCGCCGTAGTAGCCGAGCAGCACCAGCGTCGGCACCCACAGCAGGCCGCCCAGTGCGGTCGCCGCCATGAAGCGTCGGGGGTCCATCCGGGCGGCGCCCGCGATCAGCGGGGCCAGTGTGCGGATCCACGGGATCCAGCGGGCCGCCACGATCGCGAAAAAGCCGCGCTTGTCCAGGAACCGCTGCGCGCGGTCGAGGGCCTGGCGGTTGAGCACCTTGCCGTCGCGGCGCGCGATCAGCTTCGTGCCGCCGGTGCGGCCGATGTAGTAGCCGATCTGGTTCCCGAGCACCGCGACGATCAGCGCGGCCCCCGAGAGGAACCACGCGTTCGCGTCCGAACCGTGCTGGGCCAGCACCACGCCGGCCCCGAACAGCAGCGAATCGCCGGGCAGGAACAGCCCGATGATCAACGCGCATTCGACCAGCACGAAGCTCAGCACGATCACCCAGACGAGCAGCGGACCGGCGGTGTCCAGCCAGCTCACGCCGACGCCCGCGGCCTCGATGCTCACGACGTTCACACCGGAAGCCTACGTGGCCGAGGTGAACACCCCGCGGCGAACGGTCGAATCCGGCTGTCCGGAATATTCAGTTCTACGAACGGTGAAGGCCCCCTCACCAGCGGTGAGAGGGCCTTCGGCAACCCGGGGAACTCAGAACTGCGGCAGCGACTCGCCCTGGACCGCTTCGACGTCCAGCTCGATCTTCACCGTCGTGCCGACCGCCGCGACGCCCGCCCGGACCATCGCGCTGTAGTTGATCGCGAAGTCGTTCCGGTGCAGCGTCGTCTCCGCGTGGAACGCCGCGCGCACGCCGCCCCACGGGTCCGGGCCCCAGCCGCCGTAGGTCAGCTCGAGCTCGATCTCGCGGCGCTCGCCGTGCAGCGTCAGCTCGCCCACCAGCGTCCACGAGTCCACGCCGCGCTGGCGCAGCCCGGTGCTCGTGAACGTGATGACGGGGTGCACGTCGACGTCGAGGAAGTCCGGCGACCGCAGGTGGTCGTCGCGCATCTTGATGCCGGTTTCGATGCTCGCCGCCTTGATCTCGGCGTGCACCGACGAGCGCTCGGCCGGGCGGCCGATCTCGATCCGGCCGGACACGTCCGGGAACCGCGCCTTGATGCTCGCGATGCCCAGGTGCCGCGCGGTCGCCATGACCGACGAGTGCATCGGGTCGATCACCCACGGCCCGGCGGGCGGCAGGTCGATCGCCTCGGCGACCGGGGCCAGCACGACGTCGCCGAGCGAGCCGGAGCCGTCCGAGGCGACCTGCGCCGTCCGGGCGATCGGGGTGTACCCGGCCGCTGTGACGACGGCGGTGTACGCGCCCGCCGGGAGGGCGTCGGTGACGACCTCCCCGCGGACGTCGGCCGCCTGCCGGGCGACCTGCCGGCCCGCCGGGTCCGTGACGGTGAGCACCGCGTGCTCGACCGCCCAGCCCTCGGCCGTCCGGAAGGTCGCGCGCAGACCGGTCATGACCGGTCGACCAGCTCGTCGAGGGCCTGGTCGTAGCTCAGCCGGACGTCGTGGTCGGCTTCGCCGCCGGTCAGCTCCACCTGGCTGGTCGCCGGCGGGTAGCCGCTCGCGACCACGGTGTACGCGCCCGCGGGCAGGTCGCTGACCACGTACCGGCCTTCGCCGTCGGTCCGGGCCACGGCCGCCACGTTGCCTTCGGCGTCGAGCACGGTGATCCGCGCGTCCGGCACGATCCGGTCGCCCTCGGTCCGCGCGGTGCCGCCGAGCAGCACCGAGCTGGCGAGCTCGACGTCGTGGCGCAGCACGCCGCTGTCCGGCACGGTCAGCGTGAGCGCGACGGGCCGGTAGCCCGAGCCGCTGGCGACCAGGGTGTAGGCCCCGGCGCCGACCCCGACGAAGGCGTAGGTGCCGTCCGCGGTCGTGATGAACGCGCCGTTCACCTCGCCCCGGCCGTCGGTCAGCGTCACCGTCACGTTCGCCAGCGGGGCGCCGGTCGCGGCCGCCCGGACGGTGCCGGTCAGCTCGCCGGACCCGGTGAGCGTGACGTCGACCGTCGCCGGCCCGTTGCTGATCACGACGCTGGAGGCCTGCGGCTGGTGGCCGTGGGCCGACACGATGAGGACGTACGCGCCCGGACCCTGGCTGGGCACCGAGTAGCTGCCGTCCGCGGCACCGGTGGCCCGCGCGACCTGGCGGCCGCGCTGGTCGATCAGCGTCAGCGCGGCACCCGAGACGTGGCTGCCGTCCTGCCGGCGCACGTGCCCGATCACCGGCACACCGCCCGTGCCGACGGGGACGTCGACCTCGGAGTCCGCGATCGAGCTGGTGATCGGCATCGGCAGCGCGCCCGACACGGCCTGGTAGTCACCGTGCCCGTTGGTGCTCAGCGCGTGCTTCCCGCCGCCGACCAGCGCCGGCTCGCGGTCGGCCGGCCGGACCGGCTCGACGATCTCGGTGGGCTCGTCGGCGAAGTCGTGCTCGTCCGCCTCGAGCAGCGCCTCGCCGCCCTCCATGGCCGCCGCGGCCGGGGCCGCGTTGGTCAGCGGGATCTCCTTCATGAACAGCAGCACGATCGTGGCCAGCAGGGCCACGCCACCGGCGATGTAGAAGACCGTGGTGATCGACTCGGTGAAGCCGACCAGGATCGGCGTCTTGATCGCGTCCGGCAGGGACTGGATCACGCTGGTGTTCTCGGACAGGTTGCCGATGTTCGCGCCCGCGCCTTCGGGCAGCTTGCCGCCGAACGCCTTCGTGATGTTCGGCATCAGGGTGTTGAACAGGACCGTCAGGAAGATCGCGACACCGGCGGTACCACCGATCTGGCGGAAGAACGTCGCCGACGCGGTCGAGACGCCCATGTCGCTGCGCGGGCCCGCGTTCTGCACCGCGATGATCAGCGTCTGCATGCACTGGCCGAGGCCGAGGCCGATGATGGCGGCCGCGACCAGCGGGTGCCACAGCGGCGAGTCGTACTTGACCTGCGCGAAGAAGAACGCGCCACCGGCGATCAGGATGGTGCCGACGATCGGGAAGATCTTGTAGCGCCCGGTCTTCCCGGTGAGCCGGCCCGAAACGATCGAGCTGGTCATGATGCCCGCCATCAGCGGCAGCATCAGCAGCCCGGACTCGGTCGGGGTGTAGCCCTGCACGACCTGCATGAACTGCGGGATCATCGTGATCGCGCCGAACATCGCGACACCGACGATGACGCCGCCGATGATCGCCACGGTGAACGTGGAGTTCTTGAACAGCCGCAACGGGATCAGCGCGGCGTCCTTCATGATCTTCTCGACCAGGATGAACGAGATCACCCCGACGCCGCCGACGACGTAGCAGAGGATCGCCTTGCCGTCGCCCCAGCCCCACTTCTGGCCCTGTTCGGCGACGATCAGGAACGGCACGACCGCGACGACCAGCGTCAGCGCGCCCCACCAGTCGATCTTGTGCTCGTGGCGCTGGTGCGGCACGTTCAGGACCTTGGCCACGACGAACAGCGCGATGATGCCGATCGGGACGTTGATCAGGAAGACCCAGCGCCAGCCGTGCAGGCCGGCCAGGCTGTCGATGCCGGCGAAGAAACCGCCGAGCACCGGGCCGAGCACGGTCGACAGGCCGAACACGGCCAGGATGTAACCCTGGTACTTCGCCCGCTCACGCGGCGGCACGATGTCGCCGAGGATGGTCATGGCCAGCGACATCAGACCGCCGGCGCCGAGACCCTGCACCGCGCGGAACGCGGCCAGTTCGTACATCGACGTCGAGAAGGTCGACGCGGCGGAACCGGCGACGAAGATGCCGATCGCGGCCAGGTAGAACGGCTTGCGGCCGTAGATGTCGGAGAGCTTGCCGTAGATCGGCGTGACGATCGTCGAGGTGATCAGGTACGCCGTGGTGGCCCACGCCTGCAGGTCGAAGCCGTGCAGGTCGTTGGCGATCTTGACGATCGACGTACCGACGATCGTCTGGTCGAGCGCGGCGAGGAACATGCCGCACATCAGGCCGCTCAGGATGGTGACGATCTGGCGGTGGCTCAGCCGGGGTGGTTGACCCACCTCGGGCTGCGCGACTGCTTCGGTGGTGGAACTCATGCGTTGGCCCCCTTGGCCGGAGCACCGGCGGACGCGTGCGCGTCGGCCAGTTGTGGAGAGTGGTTCTCGATACCTGTGTTGAGTCGGCCGAACAGCTTGTTCAGGGTCTGGACCTCCCCGTCGGTCCAGTCCCCGAGCACTTCGGCCAGCCATCGGTTGCGCTGCTTGCGGTTCTCTTCGAACACCCGCATGCCCTCGGAGGTCGGCGCGAGCAGGCACGCCCGGCCGTCCTCGGGGTCGGCCTGGCGTTCCACCAGGCCGTGCTGGACGAGGGAGCTCGACTGCCTGCTGATCGTGGAGATCTCGGAGTGGAGCGACTCCGCGAGCCGGCTGGTGCGCTGCGGGCCCTCGTGGATGAGGGTGAAGAGGATCGCGTACGCCGCTCGCTCGATGCCGTCCGGGCCCTGCTTCGAAACCTGCGACTTCGCCTTGTTGATCAGGCGGACCAGGCGCACGAGCTCGTGGCCGAGCTGGTCGGCGAGGTCGAGTTCGGCGTTGGGCCGGGTGGCGGAGCTGTTCGGTGCCATGCGGGATCCTTCAACGGCGTTGGTTGGCGGCTGCAACTAGTTGCCTCAGGCAAGGATGTGCCTTCACCACCGGTTATGCAAGCGGACGCGCGTTCGATGTGTCCGAACACACTTTAGTTGCCGTATGCAAGCAGATTTCCTCCGGGCTGCTCTCGGAACAACCGCGGTCTCCGGCGGTTGCAGGAGGTATGACCGACGACACAGCCTTGAAGGACTTCCTCGCCGCCCACCGCCACGGCGTCCTGGCCACCATCCGCCGCGACGGGCGGCCGCAGCTGTCCACCATCACGCACCTGTACGACCGGGAATCGGCCACGATCATCGCGTCGATCACCGAGACCAGGGCGAAGACGAAGAACATGCGCCGGGATCCGCGGGTGACGTACCACGTCGGCAGCGAGGACGGCTGGAGCTACGTGGTCGCGGAGGGGAGCGCTTCGCTGACGGCGCCGGCGGCCGCGCCCGACGACGCGACGGTCGAGGCGCTCGTCGACTACTACCGCCGCGAGGCGGGCGAGCACCCGGACTGGGACGAGTACCGGGCGGCGATGGTCACCGACCAGCGGGTGCTGCTGACGATCCACGTCGACAAGCTGCTCGGCCTGGTGCGGTGACGGCTGCTCCGCGCGGCTGGTTTTGAAATTTTGGTTCCGCAGTGCGGACTCTGCGGGCTTACCATGAGGCCATGAGCAACGAAGCCCTGGTCACCAAGCTGCGCGACCTGCTCGGCAAGAGCGCCGTGCTCACCGACTCCGACGTCACGGCGTCGTACGCGCGCGACATGATGCCGCTGGCGCCCTCCGGCAAGCCCTTGGCGGTGGTGCTGCCGGCGAACACCGAGCAGGTGCAGGCGGTGGTCAAGGCGTGCGCCGAGGCCGGGGTGCCGATCGTGCCGCGCGGCGCCGGCAGCGGCCTGTCCGGCGCCGCGAACGCGATCGACGGCTGCGTGACGCTCTCGCTCACCAAGCTGAACGAGATCGTCGAGATCGACCCGGGCAACCGGCTCGCGGTCGTCCAGCCGGGCGTCGTCAACCTGGACTTCCGCACCGCCGTCGAGAAGCACGGGCTGTTCTACCCGCCGGACCCGTCCAGCTACGACTGGTGCACGATCGGCGGCAACCTGTCGACGAACGCGGGCGGGCTCTGCTGCGTGAAGTACGGCGTGACCACCGACTCGGTGCTCGGCCTCGAGGTCGTCCTGGCCGACGGGTCGCTGCTGAAGACGGGCCGCCGGACGGTCAAGGGCGTGGCCGGTTACGACCTGGCCCGCCTGTTCGTCGGCAGCGAGGGGACGCTCGGCGTCATCACGCAGGCGACGGTCCAGCTCAAGCCGCTGCCCCAGGCGCCGGCCACGCTGGTCGCGGGCTTCAGCACGACCGAGGCGGCCGGCGAAGCGGTGGCGCGGGTCGTGCGCGAAGGGCTCGTGCCGTCGTTGCTGGAGATCATGGACGCGTCGTCGATCAAGGCGTCCGAGACGTACCTGAAGACGGACCTCGGCGCGGGCTCGGACTGCCAGGCGCTGCTGCTGGGCCAGTCCGACGCCGGCGGCGAGGTCGCCCGCCGGGAGCTGGCGGCGCTGGAGCAGATCTGCGTCGATTGCGGCGCCGACCTGGCGTACACGACCGAAGACCTCGAAGAGGGCCGGATGCTGCTGCAGGCCCGCCGGGTGGTGCTCACCGCGCTGGAGACGTACGGCATGTGGCTGACCGACGACGTCTGCGTGCCGCGGACGCGCATCGCCGAACTGATCCGCGGCTGCGAGAAGATCAGCTCCGAGGTCGGCCTGCGGATCGCGGTGGTCGGGCACGCCGGCGACGGCAACATGCACCCGACGATCGTCTACCAGCCCGACGACCCGGACGAGTTCGCGCGGGCCCAGCGCGCGTTCGACGAGATCCTCGAGGTCGGCCTGTCCCTCGGCGGCACGGTGACCGGCGAGCACGGTGTCGGCAAGATCAAGCGCGAGTGGCTGGCCCGGGAGATCGGCCCGGTGGGGCTGCGGGTGCACCGGCAGATCAAGCAGGCGCTGGACCCGGAGAACCTGTTCAACCCGGGGTCGATGTTCTCGATGACCTGACGAAAAGGGCCCCACCGCCGACCGGTGGGGCCCAGATCTCGAAAGCTGTCAGTCCTTGATCCGCGGGATCCGCTGCGTGACGTCCGGGTCGGCCGACTGCAGGGCCGCCTTCTTCTCGCGGCGGGACTTCAGGATCTCCAGGCCGATCGGGACCACCGACACCAGCACGATCAGCACGAAGATCGCGTCCACGTTGTCGCGGATGAAGCCGATGTTGCCCAGCAGCGAGCCGAGGACCGTGATGCCGGCCGCCCAGAGGATGCCGCCGATGACCGTGTACGTGAAGTAGCGCTTCGGGTCCATGCGGCCGATGCCCGCGATCCACGTGATGAACGTCCGCACGAACGGCACGAACCGGGCCAGCACGACCGCCTTCGGGCCGTGCTTCTCCAGGAATTCGTGCGTCTTGTCGACGTACTCCCGCTTGAAGAACTTCGAATCCGGCCGGTTGAACAGCTTGGGCCCGGCGAAGTAGCCGATGTAGTAGCCGACCACGTTGCCGAGCAGGGCCGCGACCGTCACCAGGACGCAGACCAGCCACAACGGCGCGTCGAGGGTGCCGTTCGCGATGAACAGGCCGGCCGTGAACAGCAGGGAGTCACCGGGCAGCACCGGGAAGATGCTGCTCTCGATGAAGATGATCAGGCACAGCACCGCGATGACCGGCGTCGTCAGGCCGCTCAGCAGGTGCTGCGGGTCCAGCCATGACGGCAGCAGCGACATCGTGTTGACCGTGCTCTGGGCGAGAATCACCTGGAAAACGGTACAGGGTCACCCTGAGTCGTTACTGAGACCCGTCAGACCAGCGTCAGCAGGCCCACGACGGATCCCGCCGCGAGGCCCAGCAGCACCGCCAGCAGCAAGATCCAGTACGCGGGCAGCTGCGCCGACGAACGCGGCGGCGGAGGCGGCGCCGGTGCGTACGCCGTGGGTGCTTCGGACGCCGCGTCCAGCGCCGCGCGCTCGCGCTCCAGCGAGTCCGCGCTGGCGCCCGAGAGCAGGCCGTACGCCGAGGGCAGCTCGTTGATCGCGCTGGTCGGGACGGCGTCGGTGCCCGGCTCCGGCTCGCGGGCGGGCGCCGGTGACGCCGAAGGGGCGAAGACGGCTTGCGCGCGAAGGGCGTCCGCCAGCAGTTGCTCGGGGTCCTTCGGCTCGCTCATCTCCGCCCGTCTCCTCGTGCTGAAAACCCTAAGTGCTCAAGGTAGCCGTACCCACTTCGGCGACCCATTCACCCCGGCGCAGCACCTTCGACGGCCGCAGGCCCTCGTCGAGGACCACGATGTCGGCCTCGTAGCCGGTGCACAGCATCCCGGTGCGGTCCGCGATGCCGAGCAGCTCCGCGGGCCGCTGCGAAGTCGCGTGCACCGCGTCGAGGATGCCGAGTTTCGCACCCCCGACCAGATTGCGGAAGGCGGTGTCCATCGTCAGGGTGCTGCCGGCCAGCGAGCCGTTGTCCGCGAGCGTCGCGACGCCGTCGTGGACGTCGACCTCGAGGCGGCCCAGCGTGTAGCGGCCGTCGGCGGCGTCGGTCGCCGACATCGCGTCGGTGATGAGCACCGTGCGGTTGCGGCCCGCGTGCTTCGCGGCCAGCCGGACCACCGTCGGGTGCAGGTGGACGAGGTCGCAGATGAGCTCGATCGTGATGCGCTCGTCATCGAGCAGGGCCCCGACCGGGCCGGGTTCGCGGTGGTGGAGCGGGCGCATCCCGTTGAACAGGTGCGTCGCCACCGAAGCGCCCGCGTCGATGGCGGGCAGCAGCTGCTCCTCGACGCCGTCGGTGTGGCCGATGGCGGCGATGACGCCGGACTCGGCCAGCTGCCGGACGGCCTTCACGCCGCCGTGCAGCTCGGGGGCGATGGTGACCATCCGGATCGCGCCCTGGCCAGCGCGCAGGAGCTTCTCGACCGTGCCGGTGTCCGGCTCGAGGAGCGTCTCCGGGTCGTGGGCCCCGCAGCGGGCCTTCGAGATGAAGGGCCCCTCCAGGTGGATGCCCGCGACCTCGCCGTCCTGCACGATCTCACGCAGCGCGGCCACCTGCTCACGCAGGATGTCGACCGGATCGGAGACCAGGCTGGCCAGCATGGTCGTGGTGCCGTGACGGCGGTGCGCCCGCACCGCCGTCAGGAGTTCCTCGGGATCGAGGGAGGTGAACGAAGCACCTCCCCCGCCGTGGCAGTGGGTGTCGATGAACCCGGGGACGACGAGCGCCCCTCCGACGTCCACGTGCTCGCCGGACGGCGGGGTCCCGGAACCCACGCCGGCGATCCGCCCGTCGGAGACGGCTACCCAGCCGTCGTCGAGTACACGGTCCGGGGCGGCGACCCGGCCGCCCATGATCACGAAATCTCCGGCGCCTCTCACGCACCCCAGCATATATTGGTCTGGACCAAGCATGGTGATACGACTCAGTGATCGGAATGGTCCACCCGGGTCACTGTGGGGCTTGCATGGCCTTCTGGAGCGCCTCGAGCGCCCGGCTGGCGGTCGATTTAACGGTACCCTTGGAGATGCCCGCCGCCTCAGAGATTTCGGCTTCACTCAGCCCTCCGTAGTAACGGAGCACCAGAACTTCGCGCTGGCGGGGCGGCAGTTTGGACAATGCGGACACGACGGCCTGGTGCTCGCTGGAGAGCATCGCGAGGCTCTCGGCGGACCGGGCGTTGACGGCGTGCGGCGGCACGTACTCGCGGGCGGTCTTGCGGCGGCGCAGCACGCTGCGCGACCCGTTGACCACGGCGGTGCGCAGGTAGCCGACGGCGGCCGCGGCGTCCCGGAGCCGTCCCCAGTTGCGGTGCAGGCCGGTGAAGGCCTCCTGGACCACGTCTTCCGCCGTCGCGGGTTCGTCCACCAGCAGAATCGCCAGCCGGACCAGCCGCATCCGGTGCTGCCGGTAGAGGTCTTCGAGGGTCAGCGGCGCAGCTGCCTGCGCCGGGGCCGGCCCGTCCATGACCCGCAGCTGGCCGAGGGTTGCCTCGACACTGCGTTCCGCATTGCCCTCGAGCATGAACCCCTGCCTGTCTCCGACCCCGGTTTGCACGGTGTGTCGCGTCAGCAGGTTCACGGTATTCACAGCGCTCACACAGGTACTGACGCACGCCCAGCCTATCGGGTTGGCCTCCTGTCGCCACAGATCGGATGCTGGGACGCGATCAGGGCCCGGGTAGCGTCGGTCCTGTCCCGCCCCTGCCCAGCCCCGGAGATCCACATGGCCTGGTACCTCGTCGAAATCACCTACGTCCAGGAGAAGCTCCAGGAGGTGCGGCCGCGGCACCGCGAGTTCCTGAGCGAGCTGGCCGCGCAGGGCCGCGTCGCGGTCGCCGGCCCGCTCGGCGACGGCACCGGCGGCCTCACGCTCTACCAGGCCGACGACGAAGCCCACCTGCAGGAGACGCTCGACAAGGACCCGTACGCGCTGGAAGGCGTCGTCGCCGAGCGGACCGTCCGCGAGTTCAAGCCGGTGATCGGCGCCTGGCTGCCCCAGGGGTCATAGGTCGAGCACCGCGGGGCGGCGGTCGACGCAGATCCGCATCGACCCGCCGTCGGCCGTCGGCACCGCGCAGGTCCCGCAGAAGCCCTGGCGGCACGAATACGGCGTCGCCGGCCGCGTCTCGAGGAGGACGTCGAGCGCGGTCCGGTCGCCCGGGACGTCGAGGACCTGCCCCGACCGGCGCAGCGTCAGCCGGAACGGCTCCCCGGCGACGATCGGCGGCGGCGCGAACCGCTCGAAGTGCACGGCGGCGCTGGTCAGCGCCAGATCGAGGCGGACGCCGGCGATCATCGGCACCGGGCCGCAGCAGTACACCGCCGCTTTCTCGGGGATGCCTTCGAGCAGTTCCGCGCCCGAGGCCGGGACGCCGTACTCGGTGTCCGGGCGGATCCGGACGCGGTCGTCGGCCGGCAACTCGGCCAGGAACGGCATCGACTCGCGGCTGCGGCCGGTGTAGACCAGCCGCCAGTCCGCGCCGGCCGCACTCGCCGCGTGGACCATCGGCAGGATCGGCGTGATCCCGATGCCGCCCGCGATGAAGAGGAACGGACCCGCGCCGACGAACGGGAACGCCGTCCGCGGGCCGCGCACGGTCACCCGCGCACCGGGCCGCAGGGTGTGGACCTCGCCGGACGCGACGCCGATCTTCCGCACGGCAATGCGGTAATGATCCTTTTCGGACGGATCGCCGCACAGGGAGTACTGCCGGACGAGGCCCGACGGCAGCACGAGGTCCAGGTGCGCGCCCGGCCGCCAGCCCGGCAACGGCGTGCCGTTCGAGAGCCGCAGGCTGACGACGTCTTCGGCTTCGGCTCGAACCGCTTCGACCACGAGCGAAAGGTCCCGGTCGACCGCGCGCACCGGCGGCCGCCGTCTCCCGCTGAACCCCGACATCCGCCGGTAGGCACCCACGACGCCGACCAAAGTGGACAGCAGCAGGTCGGTCCGGCCACTCCCGTCCAGCCGCCCCGGCCACCCGAGCCCCGCACTTTCACGTGAAAGTGCGGGGCCCAGGTGGGCACTTTCACGTGAAAGTGCGGGATTCGAGGGGGGCACTTCGGTCACCCCGCCGCCCGGGCGGCCGGTGAACTCGCCAGGTACGCCACGGCCTGCTCGGTACTGCCGGTCTCCGTCGGGTGGTAGCTCTTCCGGAAGTACGGCCGGATCTCGCGCAGCAGCTGACCTCCGCTCGGCAGCAGTCCCCGCTTCGCCGCCCGCCGGTAGGCCCGCAGGGACGCGCGGCCGGGGCGGGTCGGGTCGTTGCGCATCAAGTACCGCGTGCCGCGCGTGAAGACCCACGCCAGCACCGGCGTCACCGCCGCCATGCTGCGGACCCGGCGCGTGTACCGGCCGTCGAGGTGCATGAACAGGTCGAACGCGACCGACCGGTGCTCGACCTCCTCGGCGCCGTGCCAGCGCAGCAGGTCGAGCATGACCGGGTCGGCGCCGGCGGCCTCCAGGGGCGCGTCGAGCACCCACTGGCCGAGGAACGCGGTGTAGTGCTCGATCGCGGCGACGATCCCCAGCCGCTCGACCAGCCACTCCTCGGCAGCCTTCCCGGTCAGGTCGCGGTCGCCGAGCAGCTTCCGGAACAGCCACTCCATCTGCGCGATGAAGGGCCGCACCCGCACGCCCGCGCTTTCGAGGTGCGCCGCCGCACCGTCGTGGGCCTCGGCGTGCACCGCCTCCTGGCCGATGAAGCCGAGGACGTCCGCCTTGAGCCGCTCGTCGCGGATCAGCGGGACCGCCTGCTTGAACACCTCGACGAACCAGCGCTCGCCTTCGGGCAGCGCCAGGTGCAGGACGTTGATGGTGTGCGTGGCCTGCGGTTCGCCGGGGATCCAGTGCATCGGCAGCGCCGCCCAGTCGAATTCGACGTCCCGGGCGTGCAGCACGAGCTGCTCCTCCGGCGAGGTCACGACGCGCGGCCGGACAGCTCGTAGTCGGCCGGGTCGACCTTGCGCGTCTCCAGCCAGTAGCGCCAGGTGAAGCCGGGCCAGATCGTCCGGTTGACGCCCTTGGCGTCGAGGTACCAGCTCTTGCAGCCGCCCTGGGTCCAGACGCCCTTGACCAGCTTGTCCTGGATCTCCCGCTGGAACTTCTCCTGCACACCCGGCCGGACGTCGAGCGCGGCCGCGTCACGGGAGTCGGCGAGCTTGATGGCGTCGACGACGTACTTCGACTGCGACTCGATCATGAACACGACCGAGTTGTGGCCCAGCGCGGTGTTCGGGCCGAGCAGGAAGAACAGGTTCGGGAAGCCGGACACCGTGATGCCCTTGTGCGTCCGCATCCCCTCGGCCGCCCACTCCTTGGCGAGGTCGCGGCCGTCGACGCCGGTGATGTCGAGGTACTCCAGCGCGTCGGTCACCTTGAACCCGGTGCCGTAGATGATCGCGTCGACCTCGTGCTCGACCCCGGCGGAGTCGACGATCGAGTGCGCCTTGACCTCCTTGACGCCCGAGGTGTTGACGTCGACGTTCGGCCGCGCGAGCGCCGGGTAGTAGTCGTTGGAGATCAGGACGCGCTTGCAGCCCATCGTGTAGTCGGGCGTGACCTTCTTGCGCAGCGCGGAGTCCTTGATGCCCTTCGCGATGTTGCGCTTCGCGATCAGCTCGCCGGCCTTCATGATCGCCGGGTGGCCGTTGAAGCCGATGGCCCGCGCTTCGAGCAGCCAGTAGAGCGCGTTGCGGTAGAGGCGCTGGGTGCCCGGGACGCGCTTGAACAGCGTCTGCGCCCACGACGGCATCGCGTGGTCGGGCTTCGGCATGATCCACGGCGGCGTGCGCTGGAAGAGCGTCAGCTCGGCGACGTCCGGGGCGATCTTCGGGACGAACTGGACCGCGCTGGCGCCGGTGCCGACCACGGCGACCTTCTTGCCGCGCAGGTCGTACTCGTGGTTCCACTGCGCGGAGTGCCAGGTCTGGCCCTTGAACTCCCCGATCCCGGGCAGCTCGGGGACCTGCGGGATGTGCAGGCCGCCGACGCCGGAGACGAGGAACTGCGCGACGAACTCGCGGCCGTCCTTGGTGGTCGCCGTCCAGCGGCGTTCGCCTTCGTCCCAGTGGGCGCCGGTGAGCTCCACGCCGAACCGGATCTTCTCGCGCAGCCGGTACTTGTCGGCGACGCCCTTGAGGTACTCGAAGATTTCCGGCTGCGGCGAGAACGACCGCGACCAGTCCGGGTTCTGCTCGTACGAGAACGAGTACATGTGCGACTGCACGTCGCACGCGCACCCGGGGTAGGAGTTGTCGCGCCAGGTGCCACCCACCTCGCCGGCCTTCTCCAGGATCACGTAGTCCCGGATGCCGGCCTTTTCGAGCTGGATCGCCTGGCCGAGCCCGGAAAACCCGGTGCCCACGATCACGACCTTGAACCGCTCGGTCATCTGTCGGCCTCCGCTGCTTCGAGGAAACTGCGGAGATGACGTTACCTCAAGTAACAGTTACTTGGAAGTACTGGCTACTGATCAGTACGTCCCGCCGAGCTTGCCGTGGTTCCAGCTGGCGACCTTGGTCGGCCGGAAGATCAACCCGACGCGCTTGGGGGCCTGACCTGCGATGAAGGCCCTCAGCTCGTCCGGTACGGGGTCGCCCGGCTTGGCGCCCGCGTACCGCTGCATGAGCTCGATCCCCATCCGGGTGACCTCGGCGGTGTCCTCGACGATCTCGACGTCGGCCTCGAACGAAACGCCGCGGAGCTTCTCGTAGCTGTCGCCGTCCTCGACGAGCACGGTCGCTTGCGCGAGCCGCCGGAAGTTCTTGGCCTTCTGCGAGGTGCCGTACGTCCAGGTCGCGACGCCGTCACCGTGCGGGAAGTACCAGAGCGGCGCGAGGTGCGGCCGCCCGTTCGGGCCGACGCTGGCGACGTTGATGACCTGCTGCCCGGCGAGGTACTCGCGCACCTCGTCCTCGGTCATCCGGATCTGGTCGCGACGGGACATGTTCACCCCTTGGTGGCGGCTCGTCCACCGTGGCCGGTGACCGCCGACTCGAACGCGCCGCGCGCCTCGATGTCGGCCAGCGCGGCCTTGTCCGCCGAAGGTACCCGGCTGCGGGACCCGATTTCGACGATCGGCGGCAGGAACGCGCGAAGCAGCTTGAGCCCGCCGACCCAGCGCGGCACGTGGATCGTCCGGGCGCGCTTGAGGATGCCCGCTTCGAGGTCGTCCAGCGCGGTTTCGAGCGGGTAGGTCTTGCCGATCAGGCCCGGCATCGACGCGCGGAGCTTGCCGAACACCGGGTGCGCGTCGGCGCTCTCGACCAGGTCGGTGCGGATCCACGTCGGGTGCGCGACGCCGACCTTGACGCCCAGGTGGGCGACCTCGGCGCGGAGGCTGTTCGAGAACGCTTCGACGCCGGCCTTCGCGGCGGAGTAGTTGGCCATGCCCGGCGCGTGCGTGATCGCGGCGAGGCTGGAGATGGCCAGCAGGTAGCCCTTGCGCTCGATGACGTGCGGGAGCGTGACGCGGAACGTCCGCCAGACGCCGAGCAGGTCGACCTCGATCACCTTCTCGAACGCGGCCTTGTCGACCGAGCGGACGAAGCCCGCGGTCGCGATGCCGGCGTTGGCGATGACGATGTCGATCCCGCCGAAGTGCTCGACGACGCCCGCGGTCGCCTTTTCGAGGGCGTCCCAGCTGGTGACGTCGGCTTCCCACGCGTGCGCGTTCGGGCCGATCCGGTCGGCGACCTTCTTCTGCTCTTCGGCTTCGAGGCCGACGAGGGCCACCTTCGCGCCGCGGGCGGCGAGCCGTTCGGCCAGCCCGGCGCCGATGCCGCGGGCGGCGCCGGTGATCAGCACGACCTTCCCGTCGACCTTCTTGGTGCCGCTCAACAGCGAAAACGGGTTGGCCACGGTGCCCTCCTTGATGTCACTTGAGGGCACCGTACCTCAACTTACCCGCAGTAAGCTACCCAAGAGTAGGCGCCACTTTCCCTATGAAAGTGACGCCAGCTCGTCGGGGGACAGCGTCAAGGTGACGGACGCGATCAGGTCGGGGAGCTGCTCCGGGGTCCGGGCGCTGGCGATCGGCGCGGCCACCGTCGGCTGCTGCCGCAGCCAGGCGAGCGCGACCGTGGCGACCGCGACGTCGTGCGCCTTCGCGACCTCGTCGAGCTTCGCCAGCACGCGCTCGCCGCGTTCGTCCAAATAGGACTCCGCACGGGCGGCGCGCGGGCTGTCGGTCACGGCGCCCTTCGTCCGGTACTTGCCGGTGAGGAAGCCCTTCGCCAGCGAGAAGTACGGCAGCGTGGCGAGGCCTTCGCGGGCGACGAGCGGGGCCAGGTCGCGCTCGTAGTCCCGCTCGAGGAGGTTGTAGTGCGGCTGCAGCACGGCGTACCGCGCGAGCCCGTTTCGGTCCGAAATGGACAGTGCTTCGGCGAGCCGCTCGGCGGTGTAGTTCGACGCGCCGAGGTAGCGCACCTTGCCCGCGCGGACCAGCGCGTCGAACGCCTCCAGGGTCTCCTCGAGCGGGGTGTCGGGGTCGTCGCGGTGGGCGTAGTAGAGGTCGATGTGGTCGGTCTGGAGGCGGCGCAGCGAGTCCTCGGCCGCGGCCTGGATGTTCTTCGCGGACAGGCCGGGGCGGCCCTCCCACATGCCGACCTTGGTCGCGACGACGACGTCGTCCCGGCGGCCGCGCGCGGCCAGCCAGTTGCCGAAGATCTCCTCGGAGCCACCGCCCCCGCCGTAGAGGTCGGCGGAGTCCACGAAGTTGCCGCCCGCGGCGGTGTAGGCGTCGAGCACGGCGAAGGACTGCGGCTCGTCGGCCGTCCAGCCGAAGACGTTGCCGCCGAGGTTGAGCCCGTACACGTCGAGGTCGGTGTTTCCCAGCTTGGTCATGCCTTCGACGGTAGTTCGCCGATCCGGGAGGAAAATCGCCGTCCCACGCGTTGGAGTGTTCCATGGCTATCGAACTGGGCAAGCTCGGGATCTGGCGGTACCACGCAAACGTCGACGCGAAGTTCGCGGCGGAAGCGGAGAAGCTCGGCTACGGGGCGATCTGGCTGGGCGGCTCGCCCGGCGTCGCCGACCTTGCGTCGGTGGACGACCTGCTCGCGGCGACGGACTCGCTGGTCATCGCGACCGGCATCGTGAACATCTGGCAGGACGAACCGGCGGCGATCGCCCGCGTGTACGAGCGCATCGCGGGCAAGTACCCGGACCGCTTCCTGCTCGGCGTCGGCGCGGGCCACCGCGAAGCGACGAAGGAGTACAAGAAGCCGTACGCGGCGCTGGTCGACTACCTGGACGGCCTGGACGCGGCGGGCGTGCCGGTGGCTGGGCGCGCACTGGCGGCGCTGGGCCCGAAGGTGGTGGAGTTGTCGGGCGCGCGCACCGCGGGCGCGCACCCGTACCTGACGACGCCGGAGCACACCCGCTCGACGCGCGAGATCCTCGGCGCGGGCCCGCTGCTGGCGCCGGAGCACAAGGTCGTCTTGTCGACCGACCCGACCGAGGCGCGGGCGATCGGCCGGCAGACGGTGAAGTACTACCTGGGGCTGTCGAACTACGTCGCCAACCTGCGCAAACTCGGCTTCACGGACGCCGATCTGGAGGGTGAGGGCAGCGACTCCCTGGTCGACGCGCTGGCGCTGCACGGCGACGCCGCGACGATCGCGCGCGGCCTGTCGGCCCACCTCGAGGCGGGGGCGGACCAGGTCGTGGTCCAGGTCCTGAACGAGGACCCGTGGCCGGGCTACCGCGCGCTGGCCGCCGAGCTGCTGTGATCCCCGTCCGGCCGCCGGGGCGCCCGGCGGCCGGGCAGACCCTTCTGAACCGATCCCACGTGCGGAAAAGTTTCTGCGCGGGGACCGGTGTGCGGCGGCGGTACACCTCGTACGATGCGGTCGGGACCCATCCCTGCCAAGGAGGAATACCGATGCCCATCGCGACCCCCGAGGTCTACGCGGAGATGCTGGACCGGGCGAAAGCGAACGAGTTCGCCTACCCCGCCATCAACGTGACCTCGTCCGAGACCGTGAACGCCGCCATCCGCGGGTTCGCCGAGGCGGAGAGCGACGGCAT